>JAIRXQ010000014.1 GCA_031268195.1 Azoarcus sp.
CTCGCTCTTCTTCTCCCAGCTTCGCCGGACGACCTCTTCCCATTTCCTTCCCCTTCGGAATAAATAATCCAAAGGTCCATTCTATTTTATTTCTCATGTTTTGAAAACACCCTCTAAACAATAGAGGGGAACCGTCACCACCATCACGACCGTCACCTCGGTGATGGTGGTGACGGTCGTGATGGTGCCAGCGCACCGGACGCGCTGGCCGTCGTCGAGGATGCCCTGGTCCGCCTGCCGGAAGATGTCGGTGCCATCTTCGAGCCGGAAGTGATTGCGGCGCTGTCCGCCCTGCGCTCCCGCGACATCGCCGCCTACCAGCGCCTCCGCCAGCAGGCCAAGAAACGCAACCCCGCCTGTTCCGTCACCGCGCTGGACGCCGCCACGCGCGCTGAATCTCCGGACGGCGGCGATGAACCCTCGGCACTGGACGGACTGGTCGCGCTGGCGCGCACCCAGTGCCAGTTGCACCGCGATGCCGACCGTCAGTCCGTGGCCGTCATCCCGATGCCGGATCGCCGTGAGGTCTGGCGCGTGCAGTCCAGCGGTTTCGAGGACTGGCTGCGCGCCGCCTACTGGCGGATGAAGGAGGCTGGTGTCACCGATGGCACGATGAAGGCGGCGTTGGCCACGCTGTCGGCGGCGGGCATCAACGACGGCGGTGGTATCGAAGTCCACGTCCGCGCCGCCCGCTGGCAGGACGGCTACGTCATCGACCTGTGCGACGAACGCTGGCAGACGGTCGAGGTCAATCCGCGCGGCTGGCGCGTGGTCGCCGAATCGCCGGTGCTGTTCACCCGCACACCCTCGATGCGGCCACTTCCGTTTCCCGCTGCTGGCGGCGACATCGGCCTGCTCTGGCGGCACACCAACATCCCGCCGAACCGCCGCGTGCTGGTGCTGGCGTGGCTGCTGGACGGCTGGCGTCCTGACACGCCGTTCCCGGTGCTGGAACTGGTCGGCGAACAGGGTTCGGCGAAGTCCACCACGCAGACCGTGCTGCGCAGCCTGATCGACCCGAACAAGGTGATGCTGCGCGGCAGGCCCAAGACGGTGGAGGACATCTTCGTCGCCGCCGCGAACAACTGGCTCGTCTCCTACGAAAACCTCTCCGGCCTGACGCCGGAGCAGCAGGACGCGCTCTGCACCCTGTCCACGGGCGGCGGCTTCGCCTCGCGTCAGCTTTACACCAACGGCGAAGAACACGTCATGGAGACGAAACGCCCAGTGGCCTTGAACGGCATCGCCGTGGTCGCCACGCGGCCCGACCTGATCGACCGGGTGATTCATGTCGATTTGCCGACCATTGCACCGGAAGCTCGGCGCGACGATGCCGACGCGCAGGCGCAATGGGAACGCGACCGGCCCCGCGTGTTCGCCGGACTGCTCGACCTGTTCGCGTCGGCGCTGGCGATCCTGCCGACGGTCGAGATTCACCGCAAGCAGCGGATGGCGGATTTCGAGCGGCTGGGCGAAGCGGTGGCACGAGCATTGGGTTTCGAGGCGGGCGAGTTCCAGCGGCAATACGCCGAACTGGTACGCGCGGGCATCGACCGGGCGCTGGAGAGCAACGCCGTCGCCCAAGCCCTCGACAAGTACATCGCCGAACGCCTGACGCCGCTGAACTGGCAGGGCACGGCTGGGCAACTGTACGACCTGCTCGGCAACTTCGGCATTCCCGACCGCAGCACCTGGCCGCGCTCGCCGAAGGGGCTGGCCGACCAGCTTCGGCGGATTGCTCCGGCCTACCGCGCCAAGGGCATCGACATCAGCCATCTGGGCCACGGGCGCGACGGTGCGTTGTGGCGCATCGCGCAGATGTCCTCCTCTCAGCACGCCACGCCGCCCGGCGCTTCTTCCTTCGTGGGCGGCATTCGATACGGAGAACACCGTGGGTAATTCCTTTCGCGATGACGTCCAGATTCTGGACATCCCCCGTTTTCACCAACCCTGATCAGGAGATCACATCATGAAACTCAATCCCTTCAGCAAGAAAACCGCCACCGGCTACTACGACCGCATCAAGGCCGAGCACGATCAACTGGAGCACGACCTGTCGGCGCTGCAAACGGAACTGGCCGAAGCCAAGGAAGAACACGCCCAGAAGCGCGAGAAATACGAACGGCTGCACAACGCGGGAGGTTCGTTGTCGATGAACACGCCACCCGCCGCCAAAGCGTTCTGGCCGGAATACAACGAGGCCGCCCAGCGCGTGAGTCAGCTTGAATCGCGCGTTTCCACCCTCGACGACCGACTGCGTCCCTTGCGCAGCATCCTGAAAGCACCTGCCGCCTTTACCGAGGCGAAGCACAAGCTCGCGGCACTGCTTGCGCAACGCAAGACCGCTACTGCCGATCTGGAAATTGTCGATGCCCAGCTCGCCAAGCTGCAACAGCGCGTCACCGGTCTGGAAACGCGCATTGCCGCCGAAACGAAAGCGGCATCGCAAACGCTGCTCGCATCCGAAGGCGAGTTTGTCGTCCCTGAATCGCTGTCGCGGCTGGAGTCCGAACTGCGCATCGTCAAGGCTTCGGTTGCCGACCAGAAAGTCGAGCGCGGAACGCTGACAACGGTGTTGGACGGATTGCCGGAAGCGATTCGGCAGGCGCGGCACGCCTTCGTCCACTACCGCGCCAGCGTGGAGGAAATCGCGCTCTACGAACAACTGACTCCAGTGATGAACATCGTGGCGCGCGCGTCGGCGGCGAAGCGTGAATCCGGTTCTCGTCACAGCGAAAGCACGTTCGAGATCGAGATTCCATCGGAGTGGGTCAAAACCGCAGGCGAGACGTTGGCTGCCGAGATGCCCGGCTACGTGGGAGAACAATGATGCCCGTTGCCATCCTCCCGATCAACGCCGACACCTCGGCGATGGAACTGATGGTCGCCAGTTGGTTCGCCGCCGGACACGAGGTGCTGTGGATTCCCATCGTCGAAGTCGGCGATGGGAAGGACGCCATCGCGCAGGCACGGGCCGAAGCCGAGGCGCTCGGCAAACCCTACTTGCTGGAGAGCATCGCCGAACTGGCCCGAATACCCAACGGCGTGAGGGGCTGGCTGTTCCCCGCGCATCTGGACGACACCATCGTCGTGGCGATGCGCGTGGGTGGCGAGGTGATCTTCGGCGCGCTGCGGCATCCGGTCACCGGCCAGACCATCAGCTACCGCACCGACACCGAATCCGCCGTCGGCCTGACGCCACCGTTGGCGGCACAGAGCACGGTTTGACTTGGCTTCTGACCGCCACAGCGCCTGAATGCGGACGTCTCAACCACAGGAGATTTTTCGATGAGCAGCAACCCCAACACGGGCGTCGGCACCGTGTCGGCGCAGATCGCGGCGCTGCCCGCGTTGCCGATGGCCGACCTGTGGGCGCTGTGGGATAGTCATTTTCCCCGACGGCCCAAGCACATCAACCGCAGTTTCCTCGAATCGCGGTTGGCCTACCGGATTCAGGAACTGGCCTACGGCGCGGTGCCAGTCGGCATCCGCCGCCATCTGGTCGAGGCCGGAGCCGCGCATTCGAAGATCAAGCATCGGCTGGAAACGGCCACGGGCGACAGCCGTCAGCAACAGTTGATGCCCGGCACGGTGTTGATCCGCGAATGGGACGAACGCGAACATCGTGTCGTTGTCACGCCGGACGGTCAGTGCGAATACGAAGGCCGGACGTTCCGAAGCCTGTCGGCGGTCGCGCGACACATCACGGGCGTGCAGTGGAACGGGCCGAGGTTCTTCGGGCTGCGCGGCGAGAAGGCAGGTACGCGATGAACCTACCGACCGTGCCGCCGAAGCGTTGCGCGGTGTATTGCCGCGTGTCCAGTGATGAACGCCTCGACCAGTCTTTCAATTCCATCGACGCGCAGCGCGAAGCCGGGCGCGCTTTCATCCATAGCCAGCGCGCTGAAGGCTGGATTCCGGTTGGCGACCACTACGAGGACGGCGGCTACTCCGGTGGAAACATGGATCGTCCGGCGCTGCGACGATTGTTGCTGGACATTGAGGATGGTCGCGTGGATGTCGTGGTCGTCTATAAGATCGACAGGCTCTCGCGCAGTCTGGCCGACTTCGCCAAGATGGTCGAGGTGTTCGACCGCCACGGCGTGTCTTTCGTCTCGGTCACGCAGCAGTTCAACACCACCACCTCGATGGGACGGCTGACGCTGAATATCCTGCTGTCCTTCGCGCAGTTCGAGCGCGAGGTCACGGGCGAGCGCATCCGCGACAAGATCGCCGCGTCCAAGAAGAAGGGAATGTGGATGGGTGGGCCTCTGCCGCTGGGTTACGACGTGGTCGAACGTAAGCTCGTCGTCAACGAAACGGAAGCGGCGCTGGTGCGGCGCATCTTCGATGATTTCGTGAACATCGGCTCCACCACGACGATGGCAAAAACCTACGCCGCCGAAAGGCTGTTGAGCAAGGTCGGCAAGCCGCTGACCAAGCAGGCCATGTACAAGATGCTGCACAACCGGATGTACCTGGGCGAGATCAACCACAAGGGCCAGAGCTACCCCGGCGAGCATCAGGCCATCGTCACGCAGGCGCAGTGGGATGCTGTCCATGCGCTGATCGCCACCGAAGCGCCACAGCGCAAGCGGGTGGCGCGCGGCGAGGTCGAACCCTTGTTGTCGGGGCTGTTGTTCTCCGCCGATGGCGAGAAGCTGGTGCCGAGCTACACAAACAAGAAGGGCAAGCGGTACTGCTACTACACGCCAGTCCTGCATCGGCGGATGGGCGCTTGGGCCAGCAAGCATGGTTCCTTGCCCGCCACGCCCATCGAGGAACTGGTCATTGAGCAGGTCGTGGTGGCACTGCAAGCGCCGCACATCGTGCAGATGGTCGTGGATCGGATGCGTGTCCTTCGGCCTGACCTCGACGAACCGCAGGTGGTGTTGCCGATGCGCAACCTTGCGGCGATGTGGCGGACGTTGTATCCCGCCGAGCAAGGGCGGCTGGCGCAGTTGCTGATCGAGCGTGTCGTGCTGGGCGACGGCGGGCTGGAAATCGTGTGGCGCGATTTGGGCTGGCGGGAACTGGCCGCGAGTCTGCTGCCCGGCACCGTCGGCGCGGAATTGCAGGAACTGGAAGCGGAGGAGGTATGAAGAACAAGCCGATGATCGTGGCCACGGGCCGGGCAGAGAAGCGCGAACGGCGCGATGGGAATGAAATCCGGCTCACGACCTTCATTCCGATCAAGATCAGGAGGCGCGGCGGGCGTGCCGTGGTGGTTCGGCCTGCGGTGGCGGAGGTGGCCGCGAGGAGCAAGGCCGCCGTCCACGACCAGCCCTTGCTGGTGGCGTTGTCGCGGGCGTTTTACTGGCAGCAGTTGCTGGACGACGGCGTGGTGGGCAGCGGCAGCGAGATCGCCCAGCGCGAGGGGTTGCACCAGTCCACGGTGAACGAACTGCTGCGCTTGACGCTGCTGGAGCCGGATATCGTGAAGGCAATTTACGCCGGGCAGCAACCCCGTTGCATGAGCCTGCTGTGGTTTCAGCGCAACCCGTTGCCGGTGGACTGGACGGCGCAGCGCGAGGTCGTGGTGCGGTTCGATGCTTGACCGGCGGGCGCGGTTGACGGCGAACTGGCGCGTATAGGTGGTTGATTTTGGCCGTTCGAGCCTTCTTCTACCCGAAAGCAAAACAGAGACAGAGACGGCTCTGGGCGGGAAAAACGGCCCGAAAACGCGAAATTCCGGGCGTTCGGGTGGGGCGTCATCCGAAAGCCCATACGCCGGAACCCCGCGCCACGCGGGGATTTCGGGCAAGAAAAAGGGCTTGGAGACTATCCAAACCCTTATGGATGGTGGACCGAAAGGGGATCGAACCCTCGACCTCTGCATTGCGAACGCAGCGCTCTCCCAGCTGAGCTATCGGCCCGAAGGGTGCGCATTGTATCAGGCGGCGAGGGTTTGTGAACCCCGATTCCCGCATCGGGGGCTTCACGCTTGCGGATCACCGGCGAAATGAAACCGCCCGCGAGCGGACGCCTACCCCACGGCTTGTGCCGGCGCGCATCCGCGATTTGCGTCATCGAACGCCGCTCCAACCGGGTGCTGCATCCGGCCATTGGTGTCATGTCGCGTGGCGGATCATCGTGCGGGGCGCTTGACGCTATAGGCAAATGCTGTGTAAAGGGAAGCCTTCGATTGCCGCCCCGAAAATTCTCATGACCCTCCCCCTTGTCGACTTGCTGGTGTTCTTCGTCTATCTGGCGGGTATCGTCGCGTTCGGCTGCTCGTTCTATTTCCGGCGCGGCGGGGTAGACACGGCAAACGCGTTCACCTCGGGCGGCGGGCATCTGCCCGCGTGGGCGGTGGGGATGTCGATTTTCGCCACCTTCGTGAGCAGCATCAGCTTTCTGGCGCTGCCCGCCAAGGCTTACGCGGGAAACTGGAACGCGTTCGTATTCAGTTTGTCGATTCCAGTGGCCTCGCTCATGGCGGTGCGCTTCTTCGTGCCGCTCTATCGCAGCCTGAACAGCGTCTCCGCTTACAGCTATCTGGAGACGCGCTTCGGGCCGTGGGCACGGGTGTATGCATCGCTGTGCTACCTGGTGACGCAGGTCGCGCGCATGGGCACCATCCTTTATTTGCTCGCCTTGCCGATGCACGTCCTGCTCGGCTGGCCGGTGCCGATCCTCATCATCCTCACCGGCGCGGCCACGCTGCTCTATTGCGCGCTGGGCGGCATCCGGGCGGTGATCTGGACGGACGCGGTGCAAGGCATCGTGCTGATCGCCGGGGCGCTCGTCTGCTTCGCGGTGCTGGTCCTCACGATGCCGGAGGGCCTCGGACAGGCGTGGCGAATCGCGACGACGGCGGACAAATTCAGCCTCGGTAGTTGGAGCCTCACCGATTGGGGCAGCGAAACCTTCTGGGTATGCCTCGCCTACGGCATTTTCATCAACCTGCAAAATTACGGCATCGACCAGAATTACGTGCAACGCTACATCGTCGCCCGTGACCTGCGCGATGCGGTGCGCTCGACGCTGTTCGGCTCGCTGCTCTATGTGCCGGTTTCCTTGCTGTTCTTCCTGATCGGCACGGCGCTGTTCGCGTACTACCAGGCCAACCCCGCGTTGCTGCCGCCGAACGTTGCGGCAAACCCCGACACGATCCTGCCCTGGTTCATCGCCCACGGCCTGCCCACGGGCGTCACGGGCCTTCTGGTTGCGGCGATTTTCGCGGCGGGCATGAGTACGGTGTCGACCAGCCTCAACAGCGGCGCGACCATTTTGTTGGAGGACTATTACAAGCGTTTCGTCGCCCGCGCCGCCAGCCCCCGGCAGGCGATCACCGCGCTGCGTCTGGCCACTGCCTTGCTCGCGCTGCTCGGCGTGGGCTGCGCGCTGGCAATGATGAGCGTCAAAAGCGCGCTCGATGCATGGTGGGCGATGCAATCCATCTTCAGCGGCGGCATGCTGGGCCTGTTTCTGCTCGGATACTTTTCCACGAAAGCCAAGAATCCGGAAACCGCGATCGCCGTCACCCTCGGCGTGCTGGCGATCGCGTGGGTCAGCCTGTGGCAGCGAGTATGGCCGCTACCGGTGACGTTGCACGAGAATCTGGCCATCGTCGTGGGAACGACGGTGGTTTTCGTGGCTGGATTCGCGCTCGCGGCGGCGTTCAGAAGAACGCGCTAAAGGTGCCGGAAAAGCGGATCAGGCACTGGCGCGCAGCGTCCTGGCCGCGGAAACCATGTTGGTCAGTGCCGGAATCACCTCGGCCCATTGGCGGGTCTTGAGGCCGCAGTCCGGGTTGACCCAGAGCCGCTCGGCCGGCACGCGCTCGGCGGCCTTCTTCATGAGCTGCACGATGTGCTCCCGCGTCGGGATGTTGGGCGAGTGGATGTCATACACGCCGGGACCGATTTCATTGGGGTACTGGAAATTCTCGAAGGCGTCCAGCAATTCCATGTCCGAACGCGAGGTTTCGATGGTAATGACATCAGCATCCATGCTGGCAATGGACGCGATGATGTCGTTGAACTCCGAATAGCACATGTGGGTGTGGATCTGCGTCTCGTCGCGCACGCCGTTGGCCGTGATGCGGAATGATTCGACGGCCCAGTCCAGGTACTCCTTCCACTGCGACTTGCGCAGCGGCAGACCTTCGCGCAATGCGGCCTCGTCGATCTGGATCACACGCACACCGGCCCGCTCCAGGTCCAGCACTTCCTCGCGGATCGCCAGCGCGAGCTGCTTGCAGGAGATGGCGCGCGGTTGGTCGTCGCGCACGAAGGACCAGTTCAGGATGGTCACCGGGCCGGTGAGCATGCCCTTCATGGGCCTGGAGGTGAGCGACTGCGCGTAGGCAATCCATTCCATTGTCATCGGTTTGGGACGATTGATGTCGCCGAACAGGATCGGCGGCTTGACGCAGCGCGAGCCGTAGGACTGCACCCAGCCGAACTGGCTAAAGACGTAGCCATCGAGCTGTTCGCCGAAATATTCGACCATGTCGTTGCGCTCGGCCTCGCCGTGTACCAGCACGTCCAGCCCCAGTTTTTCCTGCTCGCGCACGCATCGTTCGATCTCGGCGTGCATCACGGCCTGATAGCCCAGGTCGTCCAGACGACCTGCCTTGAATTCGCGGCGGGCGCGACGGATTTCCGCAGTCTGCGGGAAAGAGCCGATGGTGGTGGTCGGGTAAGCCGGCAACTTCAGGCGCGCCGCCTGCTTGGCCGCACGCTCGGCGTAGGCACTTGCGCGGCGGCCCAGGCTGGCACTGATGTGGGCCACCGCCACCTGCACCGCCGGATTGTTGACGCGCGGCGAGGCGCGGCGCGCGGCCAACGCGGTCTGGTTGGAAGCCAGCGCATCCTGCACGGCAGCACGGCCTTCGCGCAGGGCCTTGCCGAGCACACGCAGCTCTTCGAGCTTCTGGAGGGCGAAGGCCAGCCAGGACTTCACCTCAGTCTCCAGCTTCTGCTCGCTCGCAAGGTCCACGGGCACATGCAGCAGCGAGCACGAAGGCGCGATCCAGAGGCGCTCGCCCAAGCGCTCGGCCAGCGGCTCGATCCAGTCGAGCACGGCCGTCAGGTCGGTCTTCCAGATGTTGCGGCCGTTGATCACGCCCAGCGACAGCACCTTGTGGGCCGGCAACAGGTTGAGCAACGGCTGCACGCCCTCGCGGTCGTGGACGGTATCGATGTGCAGGCCCGCCACCGGCAGATTGGCTGCCAGATAGGCGTTCTCTTGCAACTGGCCGAAGTAGGTCGCCACCAGCAGCTTGACTTTCGTACCCTTGATTTGATGGTAGACGGTGTTGAAAGCATGCTGCCAATCGGCATCGAGCTCGGTCACCAGGATGGGCTCATCGACCTGCACCCATTCCACGCCTTGGGCAGCCAGCAGCTCCAGCAGCTCGGCGTACACAGGCAACAGGCGCTCCAGCAAGGCGAGCTTGTTCGAATCGTCCTTGGCCTTGCCAATCGCCAGATAAGTAACCGGGCCGACAATGACCGGCTTGGGCTTCACCCCTTGCGCCCTGGCTTCGGTCAGTTGCTCCAGCAGGCGTGAGGCATCGAGCTTGAAGGTGCTTGCCGCGGTAAACTCGGGGACGATGTAGTGGTAATTGGTATCGAACCACTTGGTCATCTCGCCGGCGGCCACGCCGCCGCCGCAGAGCGCATGCTCCTCGCCCCCCTTGGCCGAACGGCCGCGCGCGACGCGAAAATAATTGTCCAGCACATCGCCGTGAAAACCACGCACGCGCTCGGGCAGGTTGCCCAGGGTGAAGCTCATGTCCAGCACTTGATCATAGAAGGAGAAGTCACCCACCGGCACCAGATCGAGGCCAGCCTGATCTTCCCAATGACGCTGGCGTAGCTGCGCGCCCAGGCTTTTGAGTTCGTCGCGGGTGGATTCGCCTGCCCAGTAAGACTCCAGCGCGAACTTGAGTTCACGCTTGGCGCCGATGCGAGGAAAGCCCAGGTTGTGGATCGTGGTCATGCGTCGCTCTCAAAAAAACAGGGAAAAAGCGGAATGGCCGGGATTGTGGACAAAGCGTTCAATGAGGTAAAATGGTTTTATCTCACAAATACATGAATTTAATTCACCCATTATGCTGGAACGCATCCACTTGGCTGTCGTGCGGGAATTCGAGCGGCAAGGGTCACTGACCGCGGCAGCCGAAGTGCTGCACGTCACACAGTCGGCGCTCAGCCACAGCATGAAGAAGCTGGAACAACAGTTGGGCACTGACATCTGGCTGCGCGAAGGCCGCAGCCTGCGCCTGACGCAGGCCGGCCAGTACCTGCTGGCCGTGGCCAACCGCGTGCTGCCGCAATTGAACCTTGCCGAGGAGAGGCTGCGGCAGTTTGCTGTAGGAGAACGCGGCTCGCTACGCATCGGCATGGAATGCCACCCCTGCTACCAATGGCTGCTCAAGGTAGTGGCGCCCTACTTGGCGGCCTGGCCCGACGTGGATGTGGATGTGAAGCAAAAATTCCAGTTCGGCGGCATCGGCGCCTTGTTCGGCTACGAAATCGACCTGTTGGTCACGCCGGACCCGTTGTTCAAGCCAGGACTCAAATTCGAGCCGGTCTTCGATTACGAACAGGTGCTGGTCGTCGCCAAAGGCCATGCGCTTGCGGCCGCGCCCCATGTCAAGCCGCAACAGATCACGAAAGAAGTGCTGATCACCTATCCGGTCGGCATTGAGCGTCTGGACATCTACAGCCAGTTCCTGTTGCCCGCCGGAGTCACGCCCAAGCGCCATAAAACCATCGAAACCACCGACATCATGCTACAGATGGTGGCCAGCGGCCGTGGCGTGGCGGCGCTGCCGCGCTGGTTGGTAGAGGAGTATGCAGCCAAGCTCGATGTCGTGCCGGTGCGGCTTGGCGCGCGCGGCATTGCCAAGCGGATCTACCTGGGCACGCGCGAAGCCGACACAGCCATCGACTACGTCCGGGCCTTCGTGGAACTTGCCCGGCATCCCGCCGCGCCTGTCTTGCAAGGACACGCCGTATGACGGCCCCCGCAGACTGCCGTATTGAGAAAATCCCTGGTGACCCGGTTGAGCCGCTCCAGCACCAGACACAACTGGTCGGGAAACTGACTGGCAACCGCTACACTCAGGCTTTCTCGGGGGAGTCGTCCGGTTTGGTTGATTTCTGCGGGGGGACATACGGGCGACGCATCGTCTCCTTCTCGGCCCCTTCGGGGCGGATCAGCGGCGGGAACGTGATCCCCCAACCGTTCAGCACCGCGTGCCGGAACTCCTCCCCGGTCGTTTGTGCGTCATCACCAGCGTAGGCGCGTGCTTCCTGATCGTACTCATTCAGCACTTCTTCAATGTATTCATAAGCCAGCGGCGCTTCTTCATGTAAGGCAAAAGCCACCCGATCGTCATGGCAAGCGCCGACGAGCTGTGCAACGATCTCCTCCCGATACAACCACGGCTCCAGATCGGGATGCTTTTTGCGGTCCATCGGGTAGTCGAACTGTGACATCGTCGAATAGCCATCCTTGCGCGCCCGTCCTGGGTGACATAGGCTACCGCGCCCTCTTGGGACGACTGCTCGTACACGAACCACGTCACATCGGTCGGTAGCCCCGAACGCTTGGCGAACTCCTGCGTGGCATGAACAAATGCCAAGTGCTTCGGCGTATTTTGTAGCTCCATCGGCAACAGGCGCCGCTTGGGAAACACACGTTTGATCGCGCCCACGTCTGAATCATCAGACGCGGCGCCAACGCATCGTGCTACCCGCCACGGAACTTATCCCCCAATCGGCTCAAAAACGCCCACCCCGGATGCATGCGCAGCACCCAATCCTCGTAGCACACGACCTCCGCCTTCGGGCGCGCGCCGCCCCTTGTTTCGGCGGAGATCTCTTTCAGCCGCTCGGGCGCATCGTCGAGCCCCAGCAACCGCGCTTGCGCCTGGTCCGCCACCTCAGGGCCCAAGTCGTCCCCGCTTACGCGGGGAACACACCAGCCGATTCTGAACGTTCGTGCCCATCCCCGGTTCATCCCCGCTCGTGCGGGGAACACCCGGGGCGGCGCCCTCGCCGATTCCCAGATAACGGTTCATCCCCGCTCGCGCGGGGAACACTTCGGTCAGCCGCATGCCCAGGCAGCCGCGATCGGTTCATCCCCGCTCGCGCGGGGAACACACTTTCCCGAATTTTGCCTTTGTGCCCAACAGCGGTTCATCCCCGCTCACGCGGGGAACACCGTTCCTCGTCGAGAACCCGCGCGCCTATTGTCGGTTCATCCCCGCTCACGCGGGGAACACCCAAATCAGCACCCGTTGTACCCGAGTTTTTACGGTTCATCCCCGCTCACGCGGGGAACACGGGAGCTGATCGCCGCCGTGAGTATCTCGGATAGCGGTTCATCCCCGCTCACGCGGGGAACACGACCCATTGTTGTTCGAGCCGTAAGAGGGAGTCGGTTCATCCCCGCTCACGCGGGGAACACCAATCGAGGTCACGACAACTCTGCGGGTCACGCGGTTCATCCCCGCTCACGCGGGGAACACTGCCCCGACAGCGTTTCTCAACGCATCAGAGTCGGTTCATCCCCGCTCACGCGGGGAACACTGTTGTCGTTCTAATGTTTCAGCGAATTCCATCGGTTCATCCCCGCTCACGCGGGGAACACGAATTTACTGACAAGGCGGGGGCTAAAAAGCGGCGGTTCATCCCCGCTCACGCGGGGAACACTCAGTGATTGTGTCGGCGTATGTTGCTCGTTTCGGTTCATCCCCGCTCACGCGGGGAACACGCGATGATCGAGGGCAAGATATTTTTCGCGCGCTTGCACAGTTAACGAGGCTTCAGACTCACTCGACCATTTGCGTCAATGTAAACATCACTCACGCTCGCACCCAGGTTCTCGACGCGACTAACGCCCACGCCCTTATCTGTGCGAACAAGGAAAACAGCACCGACATACATGCCACCCATAACGAAGCTGTCAATCACAAACGACTTTGAATCGGCAGTATCGATATATTTGCTATGTTTAATGATATCGAACCAGTCTCCGCCCGTAACATTCAACATCGCGTCATCAATGCGAACATTGCTTTTTTGATCGTAACTTATAGTACGCGGCGTGTTGATGAAGCCACAACCGTCACAAGTGAAGCCGTGTGGATTTGCGAAAACAATCAAAGGGCTATTGCCAGCTATTTCAGTATATCTGCGCGCTCGACTGGAAATTCCACTGGGAACTTCATTTAGAATCATTCTGGCCGCGCCGTTTACTAGATTCGGATTGGCGCCAATTTGACCGCCCAACTGCGTCTGCGTCATACCAGTGGAGTTGTTGATAATCAACCCTTCTGCACCAACGTTGTAGTTTAGATACCGGTTATGCGATATGCCATTTGCGTTTGGCGTCGCAATGCTGACAACGGGAACGCCGTTTGCTGTACGAGTAACTTGCGTTAAATTATTGGCGGGAACGATGCCTTGTGCAAAGACCTGCGCAGAAAACAACCCCGCAAACAACGCAAATAGTATTCGCGGGCTAGACGTGCAGTGCATGGGTAAAATCATTGTCGTCTCCATGATGAGAACATATACTCAAGTGCCATCGTGCATACTACTCTCATTTTATCCGTAAATCACGCATCTTCAACGCATCCCGCCGCCGTCCTGATGAAGGCACGGCATGTGCACGTGAGTCGATTCCGGGGAAATACCATGTTTGCCAGATCAACCCGGTATCGCCACGATGACAATTTCCTCCGAAAACAGAAAGGCCGGGCCGTTCATAGGCGATGGCTACAACACTTCATTCCCATTCGCGTTCAAGGTGTTCCAGGCATCCGATGTGCTGGTGATCCAGTCCGATGCGGGGGGCGTCGAATCCAAGCTCGAATTGGGCACGGATTATGTGGTCAGCCTGAATCCTGATCAGGACGTGGAACCCGGCGGCGCGGTGACGCTGATCGTGGCGCCGCCGGTAGATTTCCTTCTGGTGATTGCGAGCGATATCCCGCGGTTCATCCCCGCTCACGCGGGGAACACGTGTCCCGCAGGCTGCCGACGATTTGTTCAAACGGTTCATCCCCGCTCACGCGGGGAACACGGCTTGTTGGTGGGAACCACCACCGTTTCCAGTGGTTCATCCCCGCTCACGCGGGGAACACGTGACATTGGCGTATTCTGAGTTGTCCATCGATCGGTTCATCCCCGCTCACGCGGGGAACACAGGTTTCGAGCGCGCGAGGCGCAATAGATGCGCGGTTCATCCCCGCTCACGCGGGGAACACATGGCACATCACCGCCGCCGAGCTGGAGCGTCGCGGTTCATCCCCGCTCACGCGGGGAACACACGGCTATGGTTGCGGTTGCGATACGGACACCCGGTTCATCCCCGCTCACGCGGGGAACACGCCTTTTCCCCGGTGGCCCACTTGGCAAAATACGGTTCATCCCCGCTCACGCGGGGAACACACAGGTTGGTAAATTGAGTTCATGGCGTCTTCCGGTTCATCCCCGCTCACGCGGGGAACACGTTTCGTAATCGTGCAACAGCCGCCTAAGCCACGGTTCATCCCCGCTCACGCGGGGAACACTCTTCCTCTATCCTAATGAAAAATAAAAGAAATCCAGCACACAAAAACTCTACCAAGCAAACAACATGCAAAACAAATTGTTAAAGATCTGAATCCGTGGCTTTCGGATGAAAGCTCACCAAGCGAACGCCATCCCAATCCACAGGCATGCGCCGATTGGCGCCCAGGGTGAGAAATTCGAAGCCTGCTTCATTATTGCTGCGCCAGGCCATGACCGCATTGCCATCCTCAATGCCGGCTTCCACCTGACGCCAGATATGCTCACGCACTTTACGGGAATAATTGCCGACATAGACCCCCGCCCGTATTTCCAATAGCCAGACCGCCAAGCGTCCCCGCAGGCGAGGCGGCGCATTTTCAACTACGATGACCTGCATCGCCGATGCGCTCCGGGTTGGGGATGGCAGGCTCCACTGCGTCTTCCGGGGGAGCCGGTTTATCGACGCCACCTGCGGCCAGGATGTCTTCGATGTCGGGAATGATGCGCTCCAGCAAACGGGTCTGACGAAAAACGTCGCGGCAGGCCAAACGTACTGCGCGTTCCGGATTGGCGGGCGAACTCGCGGCGATTTTGAACGCGACGGGCACGACCGTTTCAAATTTGTATATGTCGGCAACGTCATAGACGAAAGACAAGGGCTTGCCCGTGTGGATGAAACCAACCGCGGGAGCATAGCCCGCGGCCAGCACCGCCGCCTCGGTCACGCCGTAAAGCGCCGCCGTGGCGGAAGAAAGGCAACGGTTGGGCAGGTCGGACATATCCCATGCCTCCGGGTTGTAATTGCGACCAGACCAGTTGACGCCAAATTTTTGCGCCAGCAATTGATAGGTTCGTCGCACCCGGGCGCCTTCAATACCCCGTAGCTGATCCACGCTGCGGCGGGCCGGCGGCTCTTCGCCAAAGCGCACCGCATACATTTTGCGCACAACCTTGAGTCGCAGACTTTCGTCGAGCGCCAGTTTGGCCTGGTAGAGAAGACGATCGGCGCGCGCGCCGCCCGGTTGTCCAGAGGAATAAAGCCGTACTCCGGCCTCTCCCACCCATACCAGCAAGGTTCCCGCTCGCGCCGCCAGCGCAGCCGCCATGTGCGAAACCCGCGTCCCCGGCTCCAACATGATGCAAGCGACGCCCCCTACCGGAATGTGGGTCAGGACCGGACGCACTCGAAACCCTTGGGCATCCACTACCACGAAAGCGCCATCAATCACGTCAATCTCGCCTTTTTCCACAAATACGATGGACAGACGTTCCTTGACGGGAATGGGTTTCAATGGCGGCAGCATGGCGATTACAGCGGACGCACGAGTAAAAGACCGCAACCGAAGGCCTTGGCCGGGCCAATGCCTTCCACTAGCGCCTTTTGGAAGCGTTCCGGATCGGTAACGGTCAATATGCCGCTAAAGTCGACGCTGGTGAATCTGATCCCTCTGTCGTTATTTTTCTTGTCTGCCGTATCAAGCCTTAGTGGCTGATAGGCATCTACAGCAAAATTTTCGGCATGGGCGTCAAAAGCAAATCCCTTCTCCACCGCACGCTTCTCCAGCCATGTCTGGCAAGTTTGGCGTACCAATTCATATGATAGAGGGCGTTCGTTTTCAGGCAAATCGCTCCATTTCCGTACCCCCTTTTCCGCGAGCAGGCGTTTCTTTTCGTGCATAACGACATCGTGGCGTATCGATTTGCCGTCACGCCTGACCGCGATGACGGGATTGGCGCGCAAAATGAAACGCAGGCAATCGCCTGCCTGCAATTTGGGTTGGTATGGCTGTGTTCTTACCGACCAAGCCATACCCGGCGAAGATGCTGGCCGTTCGGAAACGACGTAAAACCGCGGCAGGGATTGCGTGTCTTCACGGCGGAATAAAAAATCACGCTTGCTTCCATCCGGGGCGGGAAAAAATCGCCATAGCAACTGGTGCTCCCGGTAAGGCTCCGCCCGTTTCCGAACGCAATCCCACCACTCCCGTGTGGCCTGCCGCTCCTGGCCCGGCGTCGATGTGATCAGGCTGAAATACATGTTTCCTCCTTTTCTGGCGGCAGCTCCGCACGGTTTTCCCGCCGGTCGCCGAAATGCCAGCCCCGGCGGCGAATCAGGCGATCTTTGCGCGGCGCGGTGAGGGTCGGCTCCACGCCTGCCGTCATGCCGTCTCCCCAACTCAGGCGGATGATATTTCCGGGTTCCGGAAGCGGAAGACGTTTGAGCTTGTTTTCTGCTTGTACTGCACACAATTTTTCGCGAATTTCCCGCAAATAATCTTTGAACGCCTGTAGAGCAGAGACGGATTGCATTACCCGGGGATGAAGCGGCGCAGCCGGCGGGCAGGATTTACGGCCCAGATAAAGAACGAAGTGCGGGCGATGCAAGGCTGCCGCCAGCATTTCAAGTGTATAGGGAGCATTGGATTGCGCCTGTACCGCGACCATCCAGGCGCCATTCTGGCGATAATCCCGGGTCGAAAGAATTGTGTTCAATTCTTCTCGCGGCATGTTCAATTCATCGCGGCGCGAATTGTGCGGACGGTTTTTCAGCGCGACCCGGCCCGGCACCTGGGCGGTGTGGTAATCGCGCAGCAATTGCCCCGCTTCCTGGACGCCAACGGCGAAACGGTAGCCTTCCCGCAAGGCGGCGCACGCTGCTTCGTTTTCTCGCTCGATCCCCAAGGCCGCTGCGAGCAAGCCAATCAACGCGGATTCGCCGGGCACATCCGCGCTGCCCCGGTACTCCCCTACGGCGGGATCGCCCCATGCGGCCAATGGCCCCTGAAGTTGAAAAATCAGGTAATCCATGCCATCTACTCCTGTGGTTTCTGCGACTTCTGCACAAAATCAATCAATTCAAGCAGGCTACCCTGGCCGTTTTCGGCATCCATGATGTAACGTGCATCGGCGCAGGCGCCATAGACTTTGTCCAAATTTTCCACGCGACGGGTCAGCGCCGTCACTGCCCGATCAAACATGCCCTTTTCCTCTGAAGGCCGCACGGGCGTCAGAAAAGCCTGTGCCAGCGACCGAGGTTGCTGCTCGCCTTTTTCGGCCAGCACATAGGCCGCGTAAGCGCGGGAAGCGAAACTGTTTTGCATGCCGATAGGCGAAACCTTGGTAATGGCGTGAATGAAGGCTTCAAGCGCCTTGCGGGTCAGGCCGGCATCGCCGCCAAGGTTTTTCAGCAGCAAATTGTGGTCAATGCAGATATAGAGATAAAAAAGGCCCGCTCCGTATCCATGCTCACCGATGTGCCCGGCGCCCAAGTCTTTCAGGCCCTTGTTCAAGTCATCCACGGCGCTGAAATAATCATCCTCCGCCGTCGCTTTATGCACGGTAATCGCATGACTGACCTGTATTGCGGCATCCACATTGAAGGCCGGGCTGTCCGCCAGCATGCGGCCAAACATGGCGATATCCACCGCTTTACGGGGTTTGCGCAGCAGTTTCAGTTCTTCTTCCGTGGGGGCGCTGTTCCGTTCCGCGCAAGCATCCACCAACTGCCAAATGGCTTCTAGTTCTTCCGGGCTGAAATGCGCCAATTGCTTTATTTCCAGATCCTTGCCTTCTTTTGTTTCGAGCGCGCCGAATTGGCGAACAATGCTTTGCGTCCATTCTTTCGCTGCTTTTTCAGCAACATTTTTCTGGCGCAATGCCTCGTCTATGTCTGCGCCAAGGCGCTTCGTGCGCGTACCAAGATGCCCCGCCAGGCTGGACTCGAAAACATCGGATGTCCGCCATGCCCGCTTCTGGCTCTGGCTCGAAATCCGCAGGCGGGGCGCATCGCCCACCAGGGCTGTCTTGGGCCGCCCGGTGTCGTCCCGGTTCAAATTGGCGGGCGGGTAATGGGTCAAAAGGTGCAGTTGTACGAAACGGGTCATGGCAAGAACTCCAGTTGAATGAAAAGTCATGGTTGAGACGAAAATCAGGCATCGCCCGATTTATCAGGCCAGTCATAGCTATAGGCCCATTCTTTTTTGACCTTGTCTCCCCAATAGATCAAATCTTCTGCCAGGGCTTTTACGTTGGCTTTATGCTTCATCAGAGGCAAAACCCGCCGCAAGCCAGTAAAAATGGTTTCCAGATCGGGAGAATCCAGCAGGCGCATAAAACGCAAGGTGCTCACTTTGGGCTGATCGCTGCCTTCGGCACAGGCGCTCATAGTCTTGGCAAGTGGCTGCTCATCGTCCTCCTTGACGTGCGCCAGTAGTCCCGCCACGGCTGCCAGCCGGTCATTCTGCGCTAACGAAGAAGCCGACCAGCCCTTCTGTTGCAGCCGACGGCACAAGTGCTGATAAGCCGGAACCCCGGTAATTTGCGCGATCGTGGCGCAGCGACGCAGGGTGGCACGGCCCGCACGATCTAATCTCCGTGGGCGTTTCTGGTTTTTGGGGGATTCTATTTCCTGCAAATCCTCCCACCACTCGTACAGCGCTTCGGCAGGGGCGCCTTCCTTGTTGAATTTCATTTACATTTTCTCCCACATGGTCATGTTTTATGATGTAGCGATTTCCGCGGATTTTTTCGCTCCACGTTTGCCAACCGGTGTTTCTGGCAATGGGCGACCAACAGCTTGGCGAATTTTCCGCCCGTCCAGACTCCTTTTCAGTTGCTGGTAAGCCTGTGCTATTCGGCGTGGATTCTGTCGATCGATCCGCCCCGTTCCAACAAAAACATTGTCGAAGAGATCAAGGCAGGCACTGACCAGTTTCTTGTGCCAATCAATGCGTATTGCCTGCATGGAAGCATCCAGTTCCGCCTCTCTATTCACAGCCAATTCTTCGATCAAAGTTTTCAATTGCGCATAAAAATCCGTTTCAGTGCGGCTCCAGAAACTGGCGTCCACCATGCTGAAATCACCGCGCGCTTCGTCAAACCATGCATTTTTCACTGCGGTACGCAGAAAAAACACAGCCAGATCAGCTCCCGCCAACCAGTATTCGACTTGCGCCTGCAAGCGCCTGCAAGCGTCTTCGTCGCAATCCGACAATCCATAAAGCGGTAATGTAGCCTCGTACCAGCAACGGGCTTTCATATTGTCCATATCGAACCCGAACGCCCATAGCCGCGAATCCGGCGGCGATGTCCGGTAAGAAAGAACCCGGGCAGGTTGAATGTTCCTGCTCCTGGCATTCACGCCTAAAACCCACGGCAACCAATGGCGGTAGCCAATCCCTCCGGGTTGCGGGTGCATTGCCAGCCACTCGCCTTTATTCTCATAGTAAGGCGAAAGAGGATGCCGCCACGCGCCTTTGTAATTCAACCCACGCGGACGGGTAAAGAAGCGGCGGATCAGGCCCGGCGATGGACGCCCGCACAAATCGCAATCGCCCGGCACGAGGTTTTCCATATCGAGGCGGATACGGCGAGGCATCGCCCAGAAGATATGGAATGGATGCACCTGAATGGGGGCCGTCTGACCGCTTACAGCCTGGATGCCGTCGATTTCCGCCAGCCAGGGGAAGGTGAAATGCGGTTCTTTTTTGCCGGGATCACCCGCCCTTCCAAGAAATTTGTCGCGTTCGCAGATGTTGAGCCACAAATCGCGCCACAAGCATGCCGGGTGCTGCGACACCAGTAATGTCGTCAGCGGCCCGCCGCCCCGCAGCCCCGTCCGGATTCCGGCCCCACCGGCAGGTGCATTGGTTTGCAGACAAAAAAGCGCCAGCGCCGCGCAATGGGGGCACAAGCCTTTTATCCGGTTCCGCTTGATGAACAAATC
>JAIRXQ010000081.1 GCA_031268195.1 Azoarcus sp.
TCTACCCGGATGGTCACTTCGACTATGTTGCCCCGGCCTCCCGTGACAACGACCTCAGCACCCCGGAAGACACCGACGGTCCCGACGACGACAGCTTCCAATACACGACGGTCGACCGGCTCGGTCAAGTCAGCAACGAGGTCACCTCGACGATCACCATCCTGGATACTGTGCCGGCGGCAGTCGATGACGGCACGTACCCTGTGGCGGAGACCACGGAGCTGCACGGCAACGTGCTGAGCAACGATGTGTCTTCAGCCGACTTGCCTGTCGTGGTGAACGCGGTGAGGGCATCGGCCGATGGCAGCGATCTGTCGGTAACGGAACCGGCTGATCCGTACAGCACGACCACCTGGACGCACATCACTACCGACCATGGCGGGACGGTGTCGATCAGGCCGGACGGCAACTTCTGGTATGCGCCCGATCCGAACTACATTGGCGAGGACTCGTTCCAGTACCAACTGGTCGATGCCGACGGCTCTACGGGTGGCAGCTGGGCGACGGTGACGGTCGACGTTCCTGCGCCGGGTGCGTCGCCAGTGACGGGTACGGTTTCGGTCGAGCATCTTGTCGCGGAAGGCGATTCTTCCGGCATTCTTGGACAAGAAGACGTGTTTGTGTGGAAGCTGGCCGATGTGCAGGATCAGCCGTTGAACAGCACCATCACGGACTTCAACGCGGAAGACGGTGACAAGCTCGACTTGCACGATCTGCTCACGGATAGTGACAACAATCCATTGTTCGACACTGATCACCTGAGCGTGACCTCTGACGGTAACAGCACCACCGTCACGGTCAATCCGGTCGCGCCCGAGGCGCAGGAGTTGACCATCGTCATCGATGGCGTCGATCTCACCGGTGGCAACACCGGGCAGGACGCCATCAACCACATGCTGGACAACCACACGCTGGATAACGGTTGATCGGCGCTCGTCGTAGTAACGAGAACTCGCGCTTCGGCGCGGGTTTTCGTATGGCCGACAAAAAGGCCGGAAATCCAAAAGGATTCCGGCCTTTTTGCAGTTTGCAATTAGAATTTGGTGCCCAGAAGAGGACTCGAACCTCCACACCTCGCGGTACTAGTACCTGAAACTAGCGCGTCTACCAATTCCGCCATCTGGGCAAAGAGGCGCGCATTATAAAAGGTTGAACCGGAAAGTCAATGAGCGAAAAAATGAACAAATCCGCCGGGGGGAGTGCCATTCGTCGCGCCGATCCGTTCTATGAGCGCGAAAAACAGCAATACGGGTCGCCGCTGCCGAGCCGGGAATATGTCGAACAAATTCTTGCTCATGAGGGCGTGCCGATGCGCTTCGACGAGCTGTGCCGGGCGCTGGACATCGCGGCGACGGAGCGGGAATTTTTCCTGCGGCGGCTGCATGCGATGCTGCGCGAAGGGCAGGTGATGCAGAACCGGCGCGATGCGTGGCTGTTGCCGGACAAGGCTCACCTGATTGCGGGGCGTACCGAGGGGCACAAGGACGGTTTCGGGTTTTTGCTGCGGGACGACGGTGGTAGTGACATTTTTCTGGAGCCGAAGGAGATGCGCGGGGTGCTGCATGGCGACCGCGTGATGGTGCGCATTGCGGGCACGGATCGGCGTGGGCGGCCGGAAGGCAAGATCGTCGAGGTGCTGGAGCGTGTGAATGCGCGCATCGTCGGGCGTGTGCTGGTGGAACATGGCGTGCGCATGGTCGCGCCGGAGAACAAGCGGCTGGCGCAGGATATTTTGCTCGCGCCGGGCGGCAAGCGCGCCGAGGCGGGGCAGGTGGTGACGGTGGAGCTGATCGCGCAGCCGTCGAGAACCTCGCGCCCGGTGGGGCGCATCGTGGAAGTGCTCGGTAATTACGCTGATCCGGGAATGGAAATCGAGATCGCGTTGCGCAAGCACGAGCTGCCATTCGAGTTTTCAGCCGAGGCGCGTGCCCAGACGCGCAAATTGCCGGACGTGGTGCGCAAGAAGGATCGCACCGGGCGCGTGGATGTCACCGGGCTGCCGCTCGTGACCATCGATGGCGACACGGCGCGCGACTTCGACGATGCCGTGTATTGCGAGCGGCGCGGCAAGGGCTGGCGGCTGCTGGTGGCGATCGCCGATGTGTCGCACTACGTCGAGCCGGGCAGCCCGCTCGATGTCGATGCGCGCGAACGTGGCAACTCGGTGTATTTCCCGCGCCGCGTCATTCCGATGCTGCCGGAAAAACTCTCCAATGGGCTGTGCTCGCTCAATCCGCAGGTCGAACGTCTGTGTATGGTCGCGGACATCAACATTTCGGCGCGCGGCGAGATCGGGGAATATCGTTTTTACCCGGCCGTGATGTTCTCGCATGCGCGGCTCACTTACGATCTCGTGGCGGCGGCGCTCTACGAAGGGGATGAAAAAGCGCAGGCCGAACTCAAGCCGTTGCTGGTGCATCTTCAGGAGCTGGACCGGCTCTTTCGCGCGCTGCTCACGGCGCGGGCGCGGCGCGGGGCCATCGATTTCGAGACGGCCGAGACACGCATGGAGTTCGACGATCAGGGCAAGATCGCGCGCATCGTGCCGGAGACGAGGAACGACGCCCATCGCCTGATCGAGGAATGCATGCTCGCCGCCAACGTGTGCGCTTCGGACTTCCTGCAAGTCCACAAGCATCCGGCGCTCTACCGCATTCACGAGGGGCCGACGCCGGAGAAGCTCGAAAAGCTGCGCGCGTTTCTGGGCGAATTCGGGCTGGCGCTGACCGGGGGCGATGCGCCGACCGCCAAGGATTACGCGGCGCTACTGGACAACACGAAGGCGCGGCCCGACGCGCAACTGTTGCAGACGGTGATGCTACGCTCCTTGCGGCAGGCGGTGTACAGCCCGGACAACGTTGGGCATTTCGGGCTGGCCTACGATGCCTATACTCATTTCACCTCTCCGATCCGGCGCTATCCCGATCTGCTCGTGCATCGCGCCATCAAAGCCGTGTTGCAGGGCCAGCGTTACAACCCTGGCAACTGGGAGGAAATCGGCATGAGCTGTTCGGCCACCGAACGCCGCGCCGACGAAGCCACGCGCGATGTGGTGGCATGGCTGAAGTGCTACTACATGCGCGACTGCATCGGGGAGCGTTTTACCGGCAGCATATCGGCGGTGGTGCCCTTCGGGCTGTTTGTCGCCCTCGATGATGTTTTCATCGAAGGGCTGGTGCACGTCTCTGATCTCGGCAGCGATTATTTTCATTTCGACGAGTCCCGCCACGAACTCGCGGGCGAGCGCACCGGCGTGCGTTATCGCCTCTCCGGGCGCGTCCGGGTGCAATTGATTCGCGCCGATCTGGAAACCAGCAAGATCGACTTTCGGCTGATCGAGGACGATGGAAAAGGGGGCGATGGAAAAGGAAAAGGAAAAGGAGAAAAACGCCGTGGCTGAACGTCCGTCCCGGTTGATTTACGGCTTTCATGCGGTGCTCGGGCGGCTGAGGCGCGACCCGGAAAGCATCTTCGAGCTTTATCTCTCGGCTTCGAGGAGCGATGTTCGTGCGAAGGAAGCGCACAAGCTCGCGGAAGCCGCCGGGGTGCGAATGGTGCAGCTCGAAGGCGAACGGCTCGACGGCATGGTGGGTACGCGGCGGCACCAGGGCGTGATCGCCCGCATCGATGCGCGCCAGAAAATGGTCAACCTCGACGATGTGCTGGAATCTCTCAGCGGGCCTGCGTTGTTGCTGGTGCTCGATGGCGTGCAGGATCCGCACAACCTTGGCGCGTGCCTGCGCGTGGCGGACGCGGCGGGCGCGCATGCGGTGATCGCACCGCGCGACCGCGCCGCCAGCCTGAACGCGACTGCGATCAAGGTGGCGAGTGGCGCCGCCGACAGCGTGCCCTACATCGCCGTGACCAATCTGGCGCGGACGTTGGAACAGATCAAGAAAGCGGGCGTCTGGGTCGTGGGGGCGGCAGGCGAGGCGGAGCAATCCGTTTTCGGCATCGACCAGAAAGGGCCGCTGGCGTGGGTGCTCGGCGCGGAGGGCGACGGCCTGCGGCGGCTCACGCGCGCCACGTGCGACGAACTGGCGCGCATACCGATGGCGGGCAGTGTCGAAAGTCTCAATGTTTCGGTGGCGAGCGGGATATGTTTGTTCGAGGCCATGCGCCAGCGCGGCGCGGGCGTGTAACTTTTTTGTATATACTGACGGACGGCGATTGCCAGGATGCCTGTTGATACAATGAATGCTTATGTATGGAGACCGGAATCGTTCCTTTGCGCGATGTAATCGCTTTCCCTCCGGGCCGGGTGCGGTTCGTGGAAATATTTCATGCTGAAAGTTTTTAGCCATTATTTCCCCGTGCACGTCGTGCAACGGCTGTGCCTCGATTTGCTGCTGTTCGTGGTGGCCGTGGTCGCACTGGCGGCGTTCCGGGCGCGCGGGGCGAATCTGGAAGTGGACTGGCATGCGTTGTTGCCGTCGGCGCTGGGGTTCGCCGTGACGCTGGTGGTGCTGAACTTCGCGCTTGGGCTCTACCGTCCGGTAGATGAGGACGGCCCGCGCGCCGCGTTCGCCCGTCTCGTGCTGGCGCTGCTGTTTTGCCTGCCTGTCGCCTATGGCGCGATGCTGCTTTTGCCTTGGCGGGGGTTCGCCTCGCTGTGGATGCAGGCCGAAACGCTGGTGTTGACGGCGGTGGTGCTGTCGCTGCGCGCGTTGATGAATCGCAGCCAGGCATCGTCGCTGTTTGCGCCCCGCATTTTGGTGGTCGGCGTGGGCGAGGATGCGCTGGAAGTGCAACGCAGTCTGTTTTTGCCGGAGCAGGGACGACTTGAGGTATGCGGCTTCTACCCGGTCAGCGGCGACGAGGGGCAGCTCGTCGATGCGGCGAAAATCGTCAGCGGCGGCAGCCTCACCGAAGTGGCGCAAAAGCTGAAGATCGACGAGATCATCGTGACCATGCGCGAACGGCGCGGCGGCACGCTGCCCTTGCGCGAACTGCTCGATTGCAAGCTGCTCGGCATCCGCATCCTCGATCTGTCGTCGTTCTACGAGCGGGTGCGGCGTCAGGTGCGGCTCGATTCCCTGCGCGCGAGCTGGTTGATCTACGGCGATGGCTTTCATCAGGCATTTCAGCGTGTGTTCGTCAAGCGAGTGTTCGATCTGGTCATCGGCTCCGCGCTGTTCCTGCTGACTTCGCCGGTGATGCTGCTGACCGCGCTCATGATTTTGTTCGAGGATCGCGGCCCTGTGTTTTACCGGCAGGAGCGGGTGGGGCAGGGAGGGCAGATTTTCCGGATCGTCAAGTTCCGCAGCATGCGGCCCGACGCCGAAAAAGACGGCACGCCGCGCTGGGCGGTGTCCAATGACGATCGCGTGACACGGGTCGGGCAGATCATTCGCCGGGTGCGCATCGACGAGTTGCCGCAGTTGCTCAACGTGCTCGCGGGCGACATGAGTCTGGTGGGGCCGCGCCCGGAGCGGCCGTATTTCGTCGATCATCTGGCGCGCGAAATTCCGTTCTACGGCGTGCGCCATTGCGTCAAACCGGGGCTGACCGGCTGGGCGCAGGTGCGCTACCAGTACGGCTCCTCGATCGACGATGCGGTGCAAAAGCTCCAGTACGACCTCTATTACGTCAAGAATCACACGCTGGTGCTCGATACCCTCGTGCTGCTCGAAACCGTGCACGTGGTGCTGTCGGGCGATGGCGCGCAGTAAGGGCGCGCGGGCGGAGTCGGGATGAACGACTTTCTGGATCTGGCCGATTTCGCAACGTGGGGCTACGGCCTGACCGCGTTCGTCTATGGCGCGTTTGCGCTTTATCTTTATGCGGCGTGGCGCGGCTCGAAGGTTGGCGGCTGCCTGCTGGCGGCGGTGGTGCTGTCCTGTGTCTGGGCGCTGGTCAATCTGTGGTGGATCACCCGCCGGCCGGGCGAGCAGACCTACATGCTCGGCGTCGGCCTCGCGGACGCGTTGCGCACCGGCGGCTGGCTCGTTTTCCTGCTGGTGTTGCTGCGAGTACTGTCGGACGGGCATTGGAAAATCTTCTGCGCCGTGGCGGTGGCGGTGCTCGCCGCCCAGTTGGGCGGCGTCCTCATCTACTGGCAACGGCTGGCGGAGGACATCCAGGCGTTTCGGATGAATTTCGGCGGCTCGCTGGCCGGCGCGGTGCTCGGCCTCGTGCTGGTCGAACAGCTCTACCGCGATATCGCGCAGGACAAACGCTGGTCGATGAAGCCCTTGTGCATGGGCCTGGGCGCGATGTGCATGTTCGAGATCTATCTGTTCGCGGACGCCTTCCTGTTCGGCCGTCCGCGCCCGGAAATTCTGGCTGTGCGCGGGCTGGCGCACGCGCTGGTGGTGCCGCTGGTGGCGATATCGGGGGCGAGGAATCCGTCCTGGACGCTGCGCATGTCGATGTCGCGCTCGGCGGTGTTCCACACCACGGCGCTGGGGCTGTCCGGGGTGTATCTGCTCGTGATGTCCGCCGCCGGTTACTACGTGAATTTCTTCGGTGGCAGATGGGGGCCGGCGCTCCAGACGATGTTGTTGTTTACCGCGTTCGTGGCGCTGGCGGTGTACATGGGGTCATCGGCGCAGCGCGCGAAGTTGCGGGTGTTCATCAGCAAGCATCTGTTTCCTTATCGCTACGATTACCGCAACGAGTGGCTGCGCTTTACCCGCGCGCTATCGGCGGCGGGCGGCCAGACCGATCTTGGGCAAGCGGTCATCGGCGCGCTCGCGGATTTGGTGGAGAGCCCCGGCGGCGTGCTGTGGCTGCGCGACGATACGGGCCACTACACTGTGCATGCCCGCGCCAATCAGCCCGAAGTGGACGCGGTGGCGGCGGCCGATAGCCCCCTGGTGCAGTTCATGCGCGCCAAGGAATGGGTGATCGACCTACAAGAATTTCGCCGCGGCGCAGCGACTTATTCCGGCCTGACGCTGCCGGACTGGCTGCCGGATCGCTTTCCTGATGCATGGCTGCTGGTTCCGCTCATCGGCGGCACGGGGATGATCGGCTTCGTCATGCTGGTTGCGCCGCGCACGGCCTTCGAAATCGACTGGGAAGTGCTCGATCTGCTCAAGACCGCGCAGCATCAGGCGGCGAGCGATCTCGAACGCATGCTGATTGCGGAAGATCTGCTGGAGGCGCGCAAGTTCGAGTCCTTCACGCGCATGTCGGCCTTCGTGGTGCACGATCTGAAAAATCTCGTGGCGCAGCTCTCCTTGATGCTCAAGAACGCCGAGCGCCACAGGGACAATCCGGAATTTCAGGCCGACATGCTGGAGACGGTGCGGCACGTCGAAGCCAAGATGCGTGGGTTGATGATGCAATTGCAGGAAAAACGCTCCATCGACCCGCCACGCGCGGTGGAGTTGACCGCCGTACTGGAGAGCATCCGCCATGCCAAGCGCGAACAGCGTCCGCCCGTGGAACTCGTTTTGCCCGATGGTAAGGCCGTCATGGTGCGCGCGCACCCGGAGCGGCTCGAACGTGTCATCGGCCACATGATACAAAATGCGCTCGAAGCCACGCCCGACGATGGTAAGGTACGCGTCACACTTTCCGCCGGGCGGGAGCGGACGCGCCTCATGGTGGAAGACTCCGGCTGTGGCATGTCGGAGGATTTCATCCGGGAGCGTCTGTCGCGTCCGTTCGAGACGACCAAAGCGAGCGGCATGGGCATTGGAGTGTATGAAACCCGGCAATACGTTCGCGAGCTTGGGGGAGAGGTCACTTATGAGAGCGCCGAAGGCGTGGGTACGAAGGTGATGATCGAATTGCCTTCGCACACGCGGCTGGATGCGTCGGGCAGACAAGAGGCACAGGAACGGCGGCAAGACGCCGAAGATCAACATGACTGACAAGCAAAGAAGTTTATTGATCGTCGAGGACGATCCAGCCCTGCAAAAACAGATGCGCTGGGCCTTCGACGGTTTCGAGACGGTGGTAGCCGACGACCGCGAGAGCGCCATCACACAGATGCGGCGCTACGAGCCGGCCGTGGTGACGATGGATCTGGGCTTGCCGCCCACGCCCGATGACGTGACCGAGGGGTTCGCGCTCTTGGGTGAGATGCTCGCGCTCGCGCCGGATACGAAAATCATCGTGCTCACCGGCCAACACGACCGGGAGAACGCCGTGCGCGCCGTCGGCATGGGCGCGTACGACTTCTTCAGCAAGCCGTTCGAGCCGGAGCTGCTCACGCTCACCATCGAGCGCGCTTTCCGGCTCTATGACCTGCAAGCCGAGAACCAGCGCCTGCAACAACTTCGGGCCGGCTCGGTGATGGGGTTGCTGACTCGCGATGCGGGCATGCTGAAAATCTGCCGCACCATCGAGAAAGTGGCCTCGGCTTCGGCCACGGTGGCGCTGTTCGGAGACAGCGGCACCGGCAAGGAAGTGCTGGCGCGCGGGCTGCATAACCTGTCGTCGCGCGCCAACGAGCGCTTCGTCGCCATCAACTGCGCGGCGATTCCCGAAAATCTGCTGGAAAGCGAACTGTTCGGTTACGAGAAGGGGGCTTTCACCGGCGCGGTGCGCCAGACGCTCGGCAAGATCGAAGTCGCGCACAAGGGCACGCTGTTCCTTGATGAAATCGGCGACTTGCCGATGGCGCTGCAAGCGAAGCTGCTGCGTTTCCTGCAAGAGCGGGTGATCGAGCGCCTCGGCGGACGGCAGGAGATTCCCGTCGATGTGCGTGTCGTCTGCGCCACGCACCAGGATCTCAAGGCCCGCATCCGCTCGGGCGAGTTTCGCGAGGACTTGTACTACCGGCTGGCTGAAATCGTGGTGACGATTCCGCCCCTGCGCGACCGCGAGGGCGATGCGGTGCTGCTCGCGCATCACTTCGTGCGCCGCTTCACGCAGGAGAATGGGCGCAGCATGCTGCAACTGGGCGATGACGCCATCGCCATCATCGAGGGTTACGATTGGCCGGGCAATGTGCGCGAGCTGGAAAACTGCCTCAAACGCGCGGTCATCATGGCCGAGGGGTCGCGTATCACCGCCGATGATCTTGGCCTCGGCACGCCGAACGAGGAGCCGCTGGAAGAGCTCAACCTGCGGCGTGTGCGCGAAGCCGCCGAACGGCGCGCGGTCGTGCGTGTGCTGGCGCGCACCAATGGCAATATTGCGCGCGCGGCGGAAATTCTCGGTGTCAGCCGTCCGTCGCTTTATGACTTGATGAACCGGTTCGGGTTGAAAAAGGAGAATTGAATGACGGTTGCCGATTTTCGTCGCCAATTGCCCGCTCGAGTTCGCTGGATGCTGGCGGTAGCGCTTTCGACTTTTGCCATTTCCGCCTGTTCCAGCAGTCCCGATCAAATGATCTCGTCCGCGAAGGACTACATTGGGAAAAACGATCTCAATGCGGCGGCCATTCAATTGAAGAATGCGCTGCAACAGAATAGCCAGCTTCCCGAAGGGCGTTATTTGCTCGGCACGATTTATTTCAAGCAGGAAAATTACGCGGGTGCGGCCAAGGAGCTCCAGCGCGCATTCGATCTGGGCTATGCCAAGGACGATGTGGTGCCGCCGCTGGCGCACTCGCTGGTGCGGATCGGTGAATCCGGCAAGGTTTTGCGGGACTTCTCCGCCCTTTCCCTGCAAGCGCCTGCCGCGCGCGCCAGGCTGGAAGTCGCGCGTGGCGACGCGCAGGCAATCGCGAAGGATTACCCCGCCGCGCGCAAAGCGTACGAGGCGGGGCTCGAAGCCGATCAGAACGAGGAATCGGCGCGTATCGGGCTGGCGCGGCTCAAGCTCATCGAACGCGACGCGCGCGGCGCGCAGACCGACGCCGAGGCGATCGTGGCGCGCGCCCCCGAAGTGGCGGAAGCCCAGTTGTTGTTGGCCGATACCCTGATGGCGCAAGGCAAGAACGCCGACGCCGTGGCGCCGTTGCGTGCTGTGTTGAAAGTGCGGCCGGAGGCGCTCGCCACCCATCGCCTGCTGGCGATGGTGCTGTTGAACGAGCGGGATTTCGAGCGCGCGCGCGCGGAACTCGGCGCCATGCAGCGCACTGCGCCCACCCATCCGGCGACGCGCTATGTGGAAGCCTACCTCGCTTTCCATGACGGCAAGATCGACGAGGCGCGCAACCTCGCCGTGGATGCCGCCTCGAAGGAACAAAATTTCCTTGCGAGCCAATTGCTCGCGGGCATGACGCTGTTGCGCAAGAACGAATTCGCGCTCGCCCAAAGCTATTTCGGCAGGGTGCTGGAACTGTCCCCGAACCATGCGAGGGGGCGCATGCTCATGGTGAGCGCCTTGTTGGGCAGCGGTCAGGCCGAGCGCGCGCGCGATACGCTGCTGCCCTTGCTCGCGCGTGACCAAAGCGCCCTGAGCGCGGAGCAATTGGGGCTGGCGGGGCAGGTCTATCTCGCCAATGGCGATACCGCCAAGGGCGAGGCGTTTTTTCGCCGCGCCGCCGCCGCCGCCTCGGAGGGCGCGAAGCCCAAACTGCAAATGGAAGTCTCCCGGGCGCGCATGATGTCGGGCGATTTCGACGGCGCGCTCGCCATCCTCGACGAAGTCTCGCACGAAGACCCGGACAACGTGCGCGCGGATCTGGCGAAGATCGCCGTCCATGTGCGCCAGCGTGAAATCGACAAGGCGCTCGATGTGTTCAGGGACATCGAGCGCAAGCAGCCCAACGAGGCGCAGACCTACAACCTCAAAGGTTGGCTGCTGACCGCCAAGGGTGAGCACGCGAGTGCGCGCGCGGCCTACGAGCGGGCGCTCGAATTGCGCCCGGATCTTTTGGCCGCGATCTCCGGGCTGGCGAATTTCGATCTTGCCGATCGCAAGCCGGCGCAGGCGCGCAAGCGCTTCGAGAAGCTGATCGGCGCCGACTCCAAAAACGTCGACGCGCTGCTGGCCTACGCCGGGGTGCTGCTCGGCTCCGGCGCGAAGCCGGATGAAATCCAGACCGTGCTCGAACGTGCCGAACGCGCCGCGCCGGGGCAGGTGGCGCCGAGTCTGGCGCAGGCGAAATTTTTTCTGATGCGCGGCGATGTGGCCAGGGCCCGCGACGTGGCCGACCGTGCGGCGGCGTCATGGCCCGATGATCCCGCCGTCTTGCAGGTGCTTGGCAGCGTGCAACTGGCGGCAAAGGACACGCAGCAGGCGGTTTCCACTTTCGCCAGCCTCGCGGGGCTGCGGCCCAAGTCCGCCATGCCCCTGCTGATGCTGGCCGAGGCGCAACGCGCCGGCGGCAATGCTTCCGGGGCCGATGCCAGCGTGAAAAAGGCTTTGACGCTCGAACCCGCGAATTTGCAAGCGCAGCGCATGATGATCGAAAGCCTGCTGGCGCAAAAAGATTTTCAGGGCGCGGTGCAGGCAACGCGCACGATGCAGCGCCAGGCGCGCAACGCCGAGCAGGGCTACACGCTGGAAGGCGACATTTATGCCGAACAAGGCAAGACGGCCGAGGCGATCGCCGCCTACGACAAGGCGTTCAAGCTCGGCGGCCGTCTCGAACAATTCATCCGCCTGCATGCGGCGCTACTGCGCGACCAGCGCAATGATGAGGCGCAAACGCTGACGCAGGCGTGGCTGGCGGCGAGCCCGAACGACGTCGCGGTACGCACCTATCTGGCCGAGCGCGAACTGGGCGCGAAGCGCTACGGCCACGCTTTCGCCCTCTACCAGAAAATCACCGAAATCGCGCCCGACAACGCCCTGGCGCTCAACAACATGGCGTGGACGGCCTTCCAGTTGAAGGACGAACGGGCGCTCGCCTACGCTGAACGCGCCCTGGCCCTGTCGCCGGACAATTCCGCCATTCTCGATACGCTGGGCACGATCCAGCTCGAACGCGGGCAGGGCAAGGCGGGGCTGGCCAACATCGAACGCGCGGTGAAGCTGGCTCCAGCGCAAGGCGTATTTCGCTTGAGTCTCGCCAAGGCGTACAAGCGGCTCGAGCGCCGCGAGGACGCGCGCCGTGAAGTCGATGTACTGCTCAAATCCGCGCCGGCAGGGTCGCCGCTGTACGACGAGGCCGAAGCGCTGCTTAAAAATCCGTGAATCTGCCAATCGAAAGGATGTCGTCGTGAGCATCTCTGCCAGCAACAAAACCGTGGCGGTCGTCGGTCTGGGTTATGTCGGCTTGCCGCTGGCCGTGGAATTCGGCAAACGCTACCCGACCGCGGGGTTCGATCTTTCCGCCGCCAAGGTGGCGGCCTACCGTGAAGGGCATGATCCCACTGGCGAAGTGTCGGCCGCCGACCTCGCGATGGCGACGCAGTTGAAGTGCCACACCGATCCCGAAGTCATCAAAAAAGCGAACTTCATCATCGTTGCCGTGCCCACGCCGGTCGATATTGCGCACCAGCCCGACTTCTCGCCGCTGCTCGGCGCGTCGAGCATCGTTGGCAAGAACCTGAAGCGCGGCGCGATCGTCGTGTACGAATCCACCGTCTATCCGGGCGCGACGGAAGAAATCTGCATCCCGATCCTGGAGCGCGAATCGGGCCTGAAATGGAAGAAGGATTTCTTCGTCGGCTACTCGCCCGAGCGCATCAACCCCGGTGACAGGGAGCGCACCGTCACCAAGATCGTCAAGGTGGTGTCGGGCGACACCCCGCAAACGTTGGAAACCGTGCGCAAAATGTATGCTTCGGTCATCTCCGCCGGCGTGCATCCGGCCAGCTCGATCCGCGTTGCCGAAGCCGCCAAGGTGATCGAGAACACACAACGCGACCTCAACATCGCGCTGATGAACGAACTGGCGGTCATCTTCCACCGCCTGGACATCGATACGCTGGAAGTGCTCAAGGCGGCGGGCACCAAATGGAATTTTCTGCCGTTTCGCCCCGGTCTGGTCGGGGGGCACTGCATTGGCGTCGATCCGTACTACCTGACGCACAAGGCCGAGATGATCGGCTATCACCCGCAAGTCATCCTCGCCGGGCGGCGTATCAACGACAGCATGGGCGCCTACGTCGCGGCCCAAACCGTCAAGAAAATGATTGGCGCCGGCCTTCCGGTCAAGGGCGCCAATGTCATCGTGCTCGGCCTGACGTTCAAGGAAAACTGTCCCGATTTGCGCAACAGCAAAGTGGTCGATGTCATCCACGAGTTGCAAAGTTTCGGCTGCAACGTTTTTGTGCACGACCCCGTGGCCGCGCCCGGCGAAGCCAAGCACGAATACGGCATCGATCTGTGCGATTGGGAAGAATTGCCGCGCGGCGCCGCCATCATCGCTGCCGTGGCGCATGACGAATACCTGAAGATGGGGCCCGCCCGCCTGCTGGAAAAACTCGCTTCCGGCGGTATTTTCACCGACGTCAAATCCTGCCACGACAAGGCCGCGCTGGAAGCGGCGGGAGCCGTGCTCTGGAGGCTCTGATGCGCAGGAGTCTGGCGCTCGCGTTTGCGCTCGTCGCCCTGTCGGCGCCCGATCTGGCGCGCGCCGATCTCGTCGATGTCGTCCCCCGCGTCAAGCAGGCGGTGGTCGCCATCGGCACCTGGCAGCGCACCCGCAGCCCCTCGTTCCAGTTTCGCGGCACCGGCTTTGCCGTGGGCGATGGCCGCCACATCGTCACCAACGCCCACGTCCTGCCCGAATCCCTGTCGGGCGAGAACCTCGAAGCCCTGGTGATGGTGCAGCCCGGCAGCGATGCGGAGCACATCGTACGTCCGCTCACGCGCCTGGAAGTCGATGCGGCGCACGATCTCGCCTTGTTGCGCTTCGAGGCGGGCATGCCTCTGCCCGCGCTGCCGCTGGGCGAGGCGGCCAGGGAAGGGCAGCACGTCGCCTTTACCGGCTTCCCCCTCGGCGGCGTGCTTGGCATCGTGCCCGCGACCCATCGCGGCCTCATCGCGGCCATCACCCCCATCGCCATGCCGCAGCGCAGCGCCGCCCAGCTCGATCCTGCCCAGATCCGCAGCCTGCAACGCGGCGCGTTCCACGTCTACCAGCTCGATGCCACCGCCTACCCCGGCAACAGCGGCGGTCCGCTGTTCGATGCCGATACCGGCAAAGTGCTCGGCATCATCAACATGGTCTTCGTCAAGACCACCAAGGAAAACATCCTCAGCCAGCCGTCCGGGATCAGCTATGCGATTCCTGTGGAATACGTCCGCAGGCTGCTGGAGAAAAACGGCGACGAGTGAGCCGTTGCGGCGCGTGTGCCGCAGGGTGGCGCGTGTCCGCTGGTGCGAGCTCAGCAAAGTGGCGCGGAAGTGTTTAATATTGCACAGTCTACGTGTTAACGTCATTCGCAGTATGCTGATAAACAACTGATATTGTTGTGTTTATCAGGTGGAATGGTTTTTGCTTATTGCTGTGCTTATTACTGTGCTTGTTGCTGCGCTTATTGTTGAATTCCTCAGGCGGACGCCGCCCGGAAAAACGGACACAACCAGGAGATCATTGTCATGACCCAATCCCGCACCGTCGAGCACGGCGTCCATCCCATCTTTGTCGAACGCTGGTCGCCGCGCGCCTATGACGAATCCAGTCTCACGGAGGCCGAACTCCAGACTTTGTTCGAGGCCGCCCGCTGGGCACCTTCGGCTTACAATGCGCAGCCTTGGCGCTTTGTCTACGCCCGCCGCGGCACGGCGGACTGGCAGAAATTTCTTGATACGCTGATCCCTTACAACCGTGGCTGGGCGCAGCACGCTTCGGCGCTGATCTTTGCGGTATCGGCGCAAGCATTCGTGCCGCCCGGCAAGACGGAAGCCATCAACACTGGCTCGCAGTCCTACGATACCGGCGCGGCGGTGGCTTTTTTGGTGTTGCAGGCGAGCCTCTCGGGGCTGTCCGCCCACATCCTCACCGGCTACGACAAAGAAGCCGTGAAAAAGGCGCTCGCGCTGCCCGAGGGCTATGCCGTCGAAAGCGCCATCGTCGTCGGACGCCGAGGCAAGGCCGACGCCTTGCCGCCCGAGCTCCAGGCGCGTGAAGTGCCCACGCCGCGCCGCCCGATCACGGCGCTGGTTTCCGAAGGCCGCTTCGCCTCGAAGGATGCCTGATGCGGTACAACAGACTCGGCGGCACGGATGTCGATGTGAGCCTGCTCGCTCTGGGGACGATGACTTGGGGCGAGCAAAACAGCGAGGCTGAAGCGCATTCCCAACTCGATTTCGCGCTGGCGCGCGGCATCAACTTCATCGATGCCGCCGAGATGTACCCGGTGCCGCCGCGCGCCGAAACGCAGGGGCGCACCGAGGCGTACATCGGTTCGTGGTTGCAGGCGCGCCCCGGCGTGCGCGACAGGATCGTGCTTGCCACCAAAGTGGCCGGCCCCGCGCGCACGGAGGCGCGGCCCGCGCATATTCGCGGCGGCCATGCCAGACTCGACCGTGCCAACATCGAAGCGGCGCTGCACGACAGCCTGAAGCGTCTGCGCACCGATTATGTCGACCTCTACCAACTGCACTGGCCCGATCGCACGACCAATTATTTCGGTGAGTCAGGCTACCGGCACGTCGAGGGCGAGGCGTCGGTGCCCATCGCGGCAACGCTGCAAGCTTTGGGCGATCTGGTCGCGGCGGGCAAGATTCGCCATGTCGGCCTCTCCAACGAGACGCCTTGGGGGGTGCATGAATTTCTTCATCAGGCAGAAAAAGCGGGCTTGCCGCGCGTGGTGAGCATCCAGAATCCCTACAACTTGCTCAACCGCAGCTTCGAGATCGGGCTGGCCGAGTTTGCCATTCGGGAAAAAGTGGGCCTGCTCGCCTATTCGCCGCTGGCTTTCGGCGTCCTGACCGGCAAGTACCTGAACGGCCAACGGCCGCCGGGGGCGCGCGTCACCCGCTGGGAGCGTTTCGGGCGCTACAAGGGCGAGATCGCGGAGGCGGCCACCGCCGCGTATGTCGATATCGCCCGGCGGCATGGCATCCGCCCGGCGCAACTGGCGCTCGCGTATGTGAATAGCCGTCCATTTCTGACCAGCAACATCATCGGCGCGACCAGTCTCGCGCAACTGGAAGAAAACATCGGCAGCCTCGATGTGACGCTCACCGCCGAGGTGCTGGCGGAGATCGAGGCGGTGCAATGGCGCTATACGAATCCGTGTCCGTGAAGGCCAGGCCGGCCGGCCGGGCGCAGGGCAATCGCACGAATGTTCATGTGCAACATTTTTAGAGGGGCGAACACATGAAAATGAAAAGGTATTTATTTCACATCATTGTCGCGGTGTTTGCCACGGTTCTAGGTTCCGCCACTGGCTGGTGCCAGGATGGGGATGCCTCGGTTCCAGATAATGATGAAGCGGTTATACAACAAACATTTGACGAGGGAACCCGCCTTGTCCAGTCCGGGAAATTCACCGAGGCGATTCAGCAATTCGACAAAATTATCGTCAGCTATGAAGAAAAATTCAGGGATGAAAAGACGCGGTTCTTTTGTGCCCGCAGTCCGGCGGAATCACTCCTCTACCTCCTCGAAGCGGCGACTGCCAAGGCAGGCGATGCAAAGGTAGTATCCGTGAATTGGGCGTATGCCTACTATCTGAAGTCTTACGCCCTGCTTGAATTGGGACGGCTTTCGGATGTTAAAGCCAATTTGGAACGGGCGCTTGCCCTGTCGCCGCACAATTCGCAGTTCCTCTCTGAATTGGGTAATTTCTACCAGCGTGAGCGCAATTGGCCCAAAGCATTGCAGACATTCCAACTTGCCGAGGCTGCCGCAGAATTTTCGCCGCCCGATGTCAAGAACAGCGATTTGTCCCGTGCATGGCGGGGCATCGGCTTTGTATACGTTGAGCAGAAACGCCTTGAGGATGCGGAAAAGATCTACCTGCGATGCCTTGAACTCGATAAGAATGATACCAGGGCAGCAAATGAGCTACGGTATGTTCAAGACCTGAGGAAGCGCTGAACGGGCGCGTTCTCAGTCTGTAGCTTTCTGTCTTTTTGAGGCGGCTCATGCAGACAGCAAGCAAACGACGACTGGCTCGCCATGCTCCCTGCCGTGCTCCCGCATCAGCCCTCCCGTATCAGCCGCGCCCGGCAACGATCCGCCGTTTCGCATTCTCCTCGTCTGTGCGCCGCGCCTGACGGATCAAGGTGAGGAAATCCGCGCCGAGGGCCACCGCGCCGCGCAAGCCGGCGTAGGTCTGGCCGCCCGGCGCGCGGTCCCGCGACGGCGGCGAGATGACGAGCAACGGCACGTCCAGCGCGCGCGCAACGTCGGTTTCCAGCGCGCTGGCGAAGATCAGGTCGATGTCGCTGGCGCGCAGGATGGCGGCGATTTCACCACTGTCGCGGCTGGCGTGGGTGTCGCCGTCGAAGTAAGCGGGAATGTCTTCGTCATCGTCGCGGTCGGTGTGGATGGTGGTGCGGATGTCGACGGCGGCGAAGCGGGAGAGGAAGCTGCCGATGCGCAGCACGATTTCGGTGTCTCCAACGAGCGCGACGCGCTTGCCCACGCCTTCGTCGAAATAGCGGTTCGCCGCGCCGAGCAGGAAATATTCCGCCAGGGCTTCTTCCCGTTCCAGAAAACGCTCGGCGGCGCCCGCGTCCAGATCCAGCCGTTCCACCAGTGCCTGCGCAAACAGGCTCACTTCTTCGATGCCCAGTGGCGCGGCATCGAAAATGAGTTGCGGCGTGCCGTATTTTTCTTCCAGCCGCGCGGCGAGGGCTTCGCCCCAGCGGGAAAAAACCAGATTGAGGCGGGCATGCGGCAGCGAGCGCAGGGCGGCGTATCCGTCGGGGCCGAAAAAAACGTTGGCGCGCAGGCCGATGGCCTCGAGGATGCGGCGCAATTCTTCCAGATCGCCTTTGTAATAAGGATTGCCGCCGGGGACGAGGCCGAGGACGTTGACCAGCGGACGGGCGTCCTCCTCCCGGTGCGGCGGGGTGGATTCAAGCTCCGGCAGGCGCTCGATCAGATCGAGCAAGACGCGCTCATAGCCGCGATGCACGCCGCCGTGAAAACCGGCGACGTTGCTCGCCGCCACGGGCACGCCCTGTTCGGCGGCCTCGCGCGCCATGCCGGTCAGCTCATCGCCCACCATCGCGCATGCGCAACTGCCCACGACCACGTACAAGCGGCCGTCGATTACCTTGGCGGTGTTCTTGATCTGTTCGCGCAGGCGCGCGCCGCCGCCGAAGATCACTTGTTTGTCGATGATGTTGGTCGCGGGGACGGACTGGCCGCCGATGTAGCCGCCGGTGTCCTGGTTGGCCAGTGCGTGCTGGATGGCGCAGCCCGCGTTGGCGTGCACGATGGGCACGACGCCTTCGATGGCTTCCAGCGTGGCGAGCGCGCCGTGGAGCGCGCAGCCTGTGCGCGGATTTTCGATGTTCGACATTCAGCGCACTTCCCGTTTGAGGTGCCATGCGCCGTTTTTCTTCAGCCAGCCCTCGCTGTACACGTCCCGCACCCGCTCGCGGAAATCGGGGACTGGCGCGGCCAGCGCCGCGGCGAAGGCGCGTACGCCCTCGTAGCCGTAGTAAATGATGTTCGCAAGCGATACCGGCCTTGCGCCGAGGCGCGCCGCGAACGCGACTTGTTCCGGTCCGATGTAATAATCGAGCGCCGTGTGGGCGAGTACGTTGGCGAGTTCAAACGGCTGCCCCACCGCCACCAGCGCGGGAATGTCGCCCGCCGCATCGAGGCGGGCGAGATGGGCGCGGTTGTTCAGATCGACGCTGGAGAGCGCCACGCCCGCCACTTCGCCGCCGAGTTCTCGTAGCAGCGCGCCCAGTCCCGCGACGAGTGCCGTATCGGTTTGCAGGAAGACGCGCTTGCCCGCGAGCGGGCGGGCGTCGATGAGTTCGCGCAGCGCGGCTTCCTGTGCGTCGGCATAGGCTTGTGCCTGCGCGGCGCGGCCGAAGATCGCGCCCAGTTCGAGCACGAAACGCCGGGTCGCGGCCAGCCCGATGGGCGCGGGCAGGGCGGGGTAGGGCACGCCCTGCGCCGCCTCCAGTCCGAGTCCGAAGTATTCGCTCTCGTCGCGATTGAGCGAGATCGTTGCGCGGGCACGCCCCGCCCGGCGGATGTTTTCCGGCCGCGCGAGGCGCGGCAGCAGATTCCATGCGATGCCGAATGCGCTCAGCGTCGTGGTGATGGCGGCGATGTTGCGCGTGTTTTCGCTCACCGCCAGCAGATTGACGAATCCTCGCGGCGCATGCCGTGCGTCCGCCTCGGCGCTGGTGGATTCGCCGTCCGGCGCTTCCACCAGGCGCAGCAAGGCATGAAAAGCGACATCGAAGCCGGTCAACGGCGATTTCGAGCGGAAACCGTCTGTGTTGACGTACTGGATCGGCACCGCCGTCTCGCTCGCCAGCGCCAGCAGCACCGCGTGCACGTCGTCGTTGTTGATGGCCACCACCGGCGTGCCGACGACGAATACCGTTTGTGCCCCGTCCGCGATGGCGCGCAGGATGGTTGCGCGCAAAGGCGCTTCGCCGCCGAGGATGGAGTCGCGCTCGCTCAGATCGACCGCGTACCAGCGCGCGCCGTCCGCTTCGGCCAGCGCGATGGACGCCGCCGCGCAACCCGCCGCGCCGTGCACCACGATAGCCGCCGCCTGGATGCCGCGCAGGACGGCGAAAGCGGCAAGAATGTCGTCGCGGGCCGCCTGGGTGAAGGTGCGCACACGCTGCGGGATGTCTGCCCCGGCGGTGTCGGCGGCGAGCGCGGCCAAGGTGCCGTGATAATGGCTCAGCGCGCCGCGGCGTTTCTCGCGCGTCAGGGCGCTCCGTGCGGCATGAAACGCCATTTATGCCGCCACCCTGGCTGCGCCGCCGCTGTTTTCCAGATTGAATACCCGGTCGCCCCAGTCGCGCGCCCAGTCGCGCAGATCGTTGGTCCCCAAGGGTTGTGGAATCACCAGATCGTCATTGTCGGCGATGTGTTTTGCCAAGGCGCGATAGATGTCGGCATGTTCGCTTTTCGGGTTGGCTTCGATCACCGTTTTGCCGTACAGCTCGCTTTGCGACACCATGAGCGAGCGCGGCACGTAGCCCGCGACCGAGACGCCGGTGCGGCTGGCGAAATCATCGATGATGGCGTTCGAATACCCGGCGGAAAGTCCGTTGCCGATGATGCCGCCCAGTTTGGCGCCTCCCGTGGGGGCGTATTTGTTGACGGCCTTGAACAGATTGTTGGCGGCATAGATGGCCATGAAATCCGAGGAAGTCACCACGTAGGCGCGATCGGTGATGCCGTCGCGGATCGGCACCGCGAAGCCGCCGCAGACCACGTCGCCCAGCACGTCGTAGAGGACGAAATCCGGCTTGAATTCCTCGAACAGATGTAATTCCTGCAACAGCGTCACTGCCGCATTGATGCCGCGCCCGGCGCAGCCGACGCCGGGCACCGGGCCGCCGGATTCGATGCACAGGATGCCTTTGAAGCCGGTGGCGGAAATGTCTTCCAGCCGCACCTTGTTGCCGCCGCGCACGCTATCGAGCACCGTGGGCAGATAGTGGTTGCCGCGCAGGGTGTTGGTGGAATCGCTTTTCGGGTCGCAGCCGATCTGGATGACCCGGTAGCCCGCCTCGGCCAGCGCGGCACTGATGTTGGAGGTCGTGGTGGATTTGCCGATGCCCCCCTTGCCGTAGAGGGCGATGTGTTTGCCGACGGCGGGCTGCGTGTCGCGCGCCCGCGCACGAGGCGCGGGCTTCGCGCCGGTGCGGCCCGAAAAAGAGATACGATTGCTGACGATTTCGCTCATGCCTGACTCCCCGCCGCTGCTTGCGGCGTTTTCGTTCATTTTCCAAATTCGCCCGCGTCGGCGACGCGGTAACGCTTCAGTACCACCTTGCCGAAGCCGCGCAGCGCACGGTCCGAGCAATAGCCGAGCAGGCCGAGGGTCACGATGCCCACGAGAATCCAGTCGGTTCTGAAATACAGACGTGAGGTAAACACCAGATAGCCCACGCCCTCCCTGGCCGCCAGCATTTCCGCCGCGACGATGGCCGTAAAGGCGCTCCCCAGGCCCAGGCGCACGCCCGTAAACACGTAGGGCACGCATTCCGGCACGATGACATGCCAGACGATGCGCCATTCCGATGCGCCCAGCGTACGGGCCGCCGACACGCGCCCCGGCGGAATGCTGAGTACGCCCGCGGCGGTGTTGATGATCACCACGAAGCAGGTGGCATACATGATGAGGATGATCTTGGATTGCTCCCCGACCCCGAACCACATGATGAACAGCGTCAGAAAAGCGATGGCGGGAATGAAGCGGAAGAAATCCACGAAGGGCTCGATCAACTGGCGCAGCAGACGCACGCGCCCGATCAGGATGCCGAGCGGCGCGCCAATGAGGATGCCCAGAAGCCAGCCGGTCAACACGCGCTCCAGACTGATGAGAGAAAAGCGGACGAGGGTGCCGTCGAGCAGAATCTCTTTGCCTCCGGCGAGCGTCTCCAGCGGACCAGGGAAGAAGGCGGGCGGATAAAACGGCGCGATCGATGCCCAGATCGCCAGAAAGATCAACCAGGTGACGACGCCCGTTCGCAGGAGGACGCCGCCGGCGTGGCGCACGCCTTGCATGATTTGGTGTGTGCTCATCTCAAAGCTCGCTGCCAAAATCGAAATGGCGCTGAATGCGGGCGAGCAGATCGACGAAGCCCGGATGCGTTTCGGTTCTCGGCCAGGGCAGCGCCACGTCGTAGCGCTGGCAGATGCGGGTATCCGGCGCTTTCGACATGATGTGGATGTGCTGCCCGATCAGGATGGCTTCCTGAATGTCATGGGTGACGAACAGCACGGTTTTGCCGGTTTCCCGCCAAAGCCGCGTCAATTCGTTCTGCATGACGCGCCGGGTGTGGGCATCCAGCGCGCCGAAGGGTTCGTCCATGATGAGCACACTGGAGTCGTTCGCCAGCAGGCGTGCGATCTGGGTGCGCTGTTTCATGCCGCCGGACAGCTCGTGCGGGAATTTGCCTTCGTGTCCGCTCAGCCCGACCCGCTCGATATATTTCCGCGCGCGCTCGCGGCGTTCACGTTTGGCGACGCCCGCCATGCGCGGGCCGAATTCCACATTCTCTAGCACGGTCAGCCAGGGGAAGATGGCCGCCTCGGCGTGCTGGAATACCACGCCTCGGTCTCGCCCCGGCTTGTGGATGGTCTTGCCGTGCATCGTCACCGTGCCCGCTGTGGGCCGCGTCAAGCCGGCGATGATGTTGAGCAGGGTCGACTTGCCGCAACCGCTTGGGCCGAGCAGGACGTGGAATTCGCCATCATGGATGTCGAGCTCGATGCCCGCGAGGATGCGGGCGGCTTCGCCCTTGGCGCTCGGGAAGCGCATTTCCACGCCGCTGGCGCGGATCAGGGCGTTCGTGCGCGGCGCAGCCAGATCCTCATGCGGCGCGCGTTGCTCGCGCACGAAAGCGTGGGGCGCGAGCGGGATCGAAACCACGTTTGTCCGGGGCATCGCCAGCGCCTCACTCTTGCCGCACGGTCAGTTTGTCCGGCAACGCCGCCGCGAGCGGAGCGGTGTCGATGAACGGCCGGATGTCGTAGCGGCGCTTGATGAGCCCGTTATCGACCGACCAGTCGGCGACCGAAACGAGGTGTTCGAGATCGGCCTGCGTAAGTCTCACGTCATAATGGTAGGCTTTGAGCGATTCGAGCACGGCTTCCCGGGGCGCTTTCAGATCGTCATAGATGATCTGCGCCGTCTCCTGCGGATGCGCGGCGATGTAGGCGCTGGCCTCGTCGAGAGCTTGCAGCAGGCGAACGACCCCCGCCTGGTGTTCGTGGATGAATTTTTCATCGAACAGCAAATAGCCGCGATACACGGTTTTCGCCAGATCGAGATTGCCCAGCAGATGCGAGCCAGGCACGGCCAAAATCGGTGCCTCGACATCGGGGGTGCCCCAGAACGCGTCGATCTCCCCGGCCTGATACGCGGCGAGCAGTTCCGCCGTCGAACCGAGATAGACCTGTTGCACCGCTTTCGGGTCGATGCCATGCAATTCGAGCACTTTGCCCCAGATGTATTCGTTGACCGTGCCTTTCTTGACGCCCAGGGTTTTGCCCTTGAGATCCGCCACAGCGTTGACGCCGGGCAGGCGGGTATAGAGCTTTTCGCCGTTCGGCCCCGGCCCGCCGATATGAGCGACGACGCGCAGGGTGCTGTTGTCCGCGAAGCGTGATGCCACCGCGTAATCCATGCCCTCGGCGGAATCCGTTTCCCCGAGGATCGCTGCGTTGATCGTGTCGATGCCGAACGAATAGGTCGACACCTCGGCGTCGATGTCGTGCTTTTTGAAAATGCCCGCCGCTCGCGCGACCCGAAACTGGAACGAAAAGGCGTAACTGTCCGCGCCAATGCGGATTTTCAGCGGCGCTGCGTGCTCGTTTCGAGCCGCCGGCGGCGTCTCCTCGCGCGACCCGCAACCGGCAAACGCGGCCAGCAAAGTGGACAACAACGTGACCAACAAAGCAGCCCGCATGAGCGTCGCCGCACTGCGCCAGCGCGCTGGATGTCGTATCGCACCGCTCATGCCGCGGCCTTCAGTTCGGTGTAGAGCGGGCGCTCCCACGGCAGCAAATCACCGTCGGCGTTGTAGAGATAGTCGTAGATCGTGTCGCCGCCGTTGGTGCTGCGGAAATAGTCCTCGTGCGTCAGGCCGTTTTTGCGCATCAGGGCGTAGTTCTTCAGCAGCAGGTCGTGATACCACTCGGCGCTCGGGGCGCGATGGCCTTCCAGTTCGGAGCCGGGGTTCGGATTCCATTGGTTGGGGACGCAGACCACGCCCGCTTCGGCCAGAAATTGCAATCCTTCCAGCGTTTTCGATTTCGGCTCGATGCCCGCGACGAAGGTGGAGCGCACATGCCCGCGCCCGAACACCTCTACTTCATACAGGAGCGCCCGCACCCAGTTGTCACGGCCGCCGCAGATCAGATCCTTGCCGGGGCAAATGGTCTTGAAGTAGTTGACGTCCCAGACTTCCATGTTGGTGGCGATGCACTCATAGCCGGCTTCCTTGTATTTGTCGATCACATCGAGCTCGATGGGCGCGCCGATGCAGGCCGCGCCCCGGAAGTTCGCCAGGCCGCACGCTTCCTGCACCGCCTCGGCCACGTCGATGTAATAGTCGACTTCGCGCCGCTCCGGGATGAAACCGCCCGTCACCGTGAAGCGCAGAAAACCCTCGTCGTAGGCCGCCTTGACCGCTTCCGCGATCTGGCGCGGCGTTTTGATGCCCAAGCCTTCGAGATCGCCGTAGGCGGCTTTGGTGGCATTGATGTTGCAGAACAGGCAGTCCAGCCCTTTGTCCTGCAACGAACATTCGTTGCTGTAGGTGATGGAAATCTTGTTACCGCCGACATATTGCGCGATGCGCTTCAGCGGAATGCCGTCGGAGGTTTCCAGTTCGTACCATTTCGGCTTTTGCTGGAAAAAAATCTCGAACAGCAGCTGCTCGCCTTCGTGCAGGTAATAACGCCCGTTTTCGCTTTCGATGCGAAAGCGCGAGCGCGGGTCATAGCACACCCGGAAGCTGTAGCCGGTGGCATCGCGAAAAGAGTCCGGCAATTTGGTGGCGGTGTGCACGTTGTGATTCATGTTGAACAGCGCGTGCACCTGCTCCAGATAGTTGCCGTAATCCAGCTCCTTGAGCACGTTGCGCGCGACGGCGATCCCGGCGTTGAACATCTGCTGTTCCAGCTCGACGTTGCTGAAAATTCGCTCGCGCGTCGGTTGTTCGCGCACAAATCCTTCGACGATGGCGTTCATGTGATGGCTCCGGTGTTCGTTATGCCGCGATTCTCAATTCGCTGTAGATCGCCCGTTCCCACGGCAGCAAATCGCCGTCGGCGTTGTAGAGGTAATCGAAGACAGTCTCCTCGCCATTGGTGCAGCGGTAGAAATCCTCGTGGTTGAAACCGTTCTTGCGCAGCAGGGCATAGGTTTTCAGTACCAGATCGTGATACCACTCGGAGGTGGGGGCGCGGTGCCCCTCCAGCGCCGAGCCGGGGTTCGGGTTCCATTGCAGCGGGATGGCGACGACACCGGATTCGATCAGGAATTGAATGCCTTCCAGCGTCGCCTGCTTCGGTTCGATACCGGAGACGAAGTAAGAGCGCACGTAGCCTTTGCCGAACACGCCCACTTCGTGCAGGAGCGCCTTGATCCAGTTATCGCGCCCGCCACAGATCGCCTCCTTGCCGGGGCAGATGGTCTTGAAGATGTTGGCGTCCCAGATTTCCATGTTGGTGGCGATGCACTCGTAGCCCGCCTCCTTGTATTTGTCGATGACATCGAGATCGAGCGGCGCGCCGATGCAGGCGGTGCCGCTGAAGTTTGCAAGGCCGGTGGCTTCCTGAATGGCTTCGGCCACATCGATGTAATAGTCGACTTCGCGCCGCTCCGGGATGAAGCCGCCCGTCACCGTGAGGCGACGCCAGCCTTCGGCGTAGGCGGCGCGGGTGGTTTCCGCGATCTGGCGCGGCGTCTTGATGCCCAGTCCTTCGAGATCGGCATAAGCGGCTTTGGTGGCGTTGATGTTGCAGAACAGGCAGTCCAGCCCCTTTTCCTGCAACGAACATTCATTGCTGTAGGTGATGGTGATCTTGCCGCGCCCGACATATTGCGCGATGCGCGATATCTCGATGCCGTCGGACGTTTTCAGGCCGTACCACTTCGGCTTTCTCTGAAAGAACACCTCGAACAGCGGTTTGCCGCCATCGCTCAGGACATAACGCCCGTCCTCGCCGCTGATGCGAAAGTGCGAATGCGGGTCATAGACGATGTTGAAGCTGTAGCCGGTCGGGTCGCGGAAAGACTGCGGCAGCTTCGTGACCGTGTGTACGTTGTGATTCATATTGAAGCAGCCGTGCACCTGTTCCAGATAATTGTCGTAATCCAGCGCCTTGAGCACGGCGCGGTCGATGGCGATGCCGTCGTTGAACAGGCGTTCGGACAAGTCGATGTTGCTGAACAGCTTTTCGCGCGTCAATGGTTGAGGAATAAAGCCTTCGGCCAGAGCATTCATCCGTTTTTCTCCTTGCGGCGGTGATCGAGTGAGCGCGCGAACGTGCGGCCCGGACCGGATGTATGGCAAATCATGTGCCAGCATCGGTTTATCTTTTGGATCAACGCCTTGCCTATTCCAAGGACGCTGTGCTGCTGCCAACGGGGCAGCAAAATTGCTACAAATAAAGCAGGACTGTTTCCCATGCAGCAACACAACATGTCTTTGCGGATAAAACGAAAAGTTTATGAATAAAAATTTTTTATTGTTTCCCCTTATCTGAATGATGTGTCAGAAGCAATTTCTGTCTTGAGCGGCAAATGAATTGCTTGTTTCTCAGCATTGATCCGGTGCGGCAGGCGATATGACGTGGTAAGTATTTGTTTTTATAAATCAATATTTTTTGGCACGGCCTTTGCTATGGGTGTGGCATTCGTCCGCTGTGCTGCTGGCGCGGCGTTTTCCCGTTCTTAACATGGAGTACTTGAATGAATACCGTCAGCGACGCCTTCATCGCACGCAAAAGAGCCTCGTCCCGTTCGGCCAAGATCCGCGACCTGCTGGATTATCCCGTCATCGACACCGACGTTCATACCAACGAATTCGGTCCGCTGCTCGAAGACTATATTCACCAGTACGGCGGCGCCAAAGCGGTCGACGCGTTCCGCACGCAATACAGCCATCTCACGAATCAATGGTACAAACTCTCGCCCCGGGAACGGCTCGAACGCCGCCTCTTTCGGCCTCCTTTCTGGACGCTTCCCGCGCGTAACACCTACGATCTCGCCACGGTCGCCTTTCCCGGTCTGCTCTACGAGCGCCTCGCCGAACTGGGCAGCGACTATGGCGTCGTCTATCCCAACATCGTCCTTTTCGCCGCCTCGATCGCCGACCCGGAACTGCGCCGGGTACTGCCGCGCGCGCTCAACCACTACAACGCCGACCTCTACCGCCCCTATGCCGACCGGCTGACCCCCGTGGCGGTCATCCCGCTGCACACACCGCAGGAAGGCATCGATGAGCTCGAATTCGCCCATTCACTGGGGCTGAAGACCGCGATCATTCCCGGCGCAATCCGCCGCCCGATCAAGGCGCTGGCGGACAAATACCCGGCGGACAAACATCCGGAACTGGCCCGTCACATCACCTACCTCGATTTCTTCGGCATCGACAGCGAGTACGACTACGACCCATTCTGGGCCAAGGCCATCGAGCTTGGCATCAACCCCACCACGCACTCGGGCAGCCAGGGGTGGGAGTCGCGCAACTCGCCGAGCACCTACATGTTCAACCACATCGGCCACTTCGCCGACGCCTCGGAGGCGCTCGCCAAGGCGCTGTTCTTCGGCGGCGTCACGCGACGCTTCCCGCAGCTGCGCGTCGGTCTGATCGAAGGTGGCGCGGGCTGGGGCGTGGATGTGTTTACTCACCTCGTCGATCGCTGGGTCAAACGCGGGCGCGAGGCGGTGGAAAAATACAACCCCGCCAACGTCGACAAGGATTTCCTCTACAGCCTGTACGAGCAATACGGCCACGACCTCGATGGCGGCGCCCGCTCGTTTGGCAAGGACGAAATCGCCTGGCTGGCCTTCGGCTCGCGCGGCCAGGTCTACGTCAACAGCCCCGAAATCGAAAACGGCATCGACGACTACGAACGGGCCGGCATCCGCAGCATCGAAGACATCCGCGATCGCTTCATCCCGAATTTCTATTTCGGTACCGAAGCGGACGACCGCACCCTGGGGCTGGCTTTCAATGCCAAGGCCGCGCCGCTCAAGACCCAGGTCAACATGTTCTATTCCTCCGACATCGGCCACTGGGACGTGCCCGAGATCAACACGATCCTTGCCGACACCTGGCAATTGGTCGAAGAAGGCGTGATCTCCGCCGAAAACTTCAAGCAACTGGTATTCAAGGGGCCGTACGACTTCTACACCGCCAACAACCCGGACTTCTTCACCGGCACGGCAGTGGAAGCACTGCTGCCGGACAACAGGGAGAAAAAATCGGCCGCTTGAGTCCCGCCTCGCCCAAATGGAAAGCCGCTGGGCTGATGGCCAGCGGCTTTTTCATCCCTGCCCGTTAGCTCCCACCAATGCCCCAGTACCAAGAGCCTCGGCAACACCGAGGCTCTTTTTGTACCTGGAAAGCCGCCACAGTCGGCCGCATACAGCACCCCCACACAACACCCCCTCCAAAAAACCATGTCGCGGGTTTTTGCAGTTGTCCGGTTTTGTAGTTTTCAAGTTGTCCGCTCGTATTATGCCGGAGGGAATCCGCTGGAGGGCGTAGCCCGGAAGCGGATTCCCTCCGGCGCGGCTCAGGCGCGGGCCGCCTGCAACGCGCCTTGCGGGACGCTCGTCTCCTTTCCCTCCGTGGTATAGTCGGCCAGCTTGCGCGGGCCGTGGAAGATCGACAACGCGCCGTCCGTGTAGCGATGCACACTGACCCGGGCTTTGACGTAATGGCAGCGGTGCCGATCGCTCGGAATTTGTAGGAACAGTGCCTCAAAGCGCACGCAGTTGTCGGCGCCGACCACCCGGTCATATTGTTCGCACAGGACCTCCCGCAGCGTCTCGCCGCCGATCCAGGGCACGAACGCGCTCCCCTCTTCGGGAGCGGGCACGGCAAATTCCGCGTTGTAATGCGGCAGATAGGTCTGCTGGATGTAGCAGTTGGCCGCTTCGATGTCGGCGATCCCTTGCAAGGCCAATTCTTTGACCAGACGATCCTGATGCGTCCGGAAGACGCGCTCCGAGCGACCTCGCGCCTGCGGCGAGTAGGCCGCGATCATCGTGATGCCCAATTGCTTCATGGCCCGCCCAAATTGGGTCAGTCGGCTCTTGTCGGCCGGCCCATCAGCCACCGGCGTATGCCAATAGTGGCTCCCCCGGTCACTGTAGAACGAGCACGGCAGTCCCTGCGCGCCAATCACCTCCTCCATCCCGCGAAAGCTTGAAGCCGTGCCTTCTTCGGGAACCAGGAACATCGCGTAGTGTTCGCCCGTGGCATCGTCCATCGTCACGATCAGGTCGTGCCACTGACCCGCCAGCCATTCGTGGCGGGAACCGTCCTGATGGATCATCATCCCGGCCAGGGGCTTCCTGTCCCGCTTTCTACGATGCCTGCCCTTTTGGCTGCCGCGCTTGACCAGCCCGCCCGCTTGCAACTGCTTCTTCACCCAACTGTAGCTGCGCTCGCCTCCTTCACGCCGATACCACTCATGAAAGTGGCGAACATTCCAACCCGAATATTGCTTCTCGTAGCGGTTCTGCACCGCCATCACCTCGTCGAGCGGCGCTCCTCGCGCCAGGCACACCTGACTGCGCTTGTCTTCCAGGCCCGCTTCACCTTCGCCCTCGTACCGGCACACGTACCGCCTGAAGTTGCGCTCGCTCATCCCCAGCGCCAACGCAGCCTCGTGCTGTGTCAAGCGACCACGATTCCCCCCATACGCTTCCTCGAATCTCATCTTCCGTATCTCCTGTAGCAGTTCTGTCCGTGTCATCTTTGGCCTCCTTCAGGCCAATATGACTACCGGACAACTTGCGTGCTACTACT
>JAIRXQ010000027.1 GCA_031268195.1 Azoarcus sp.
CCAGCTCCAGCGCGCCAAGTCTTCGTGGCGATTCAACAAAGTCATCAGTGTTCCTCGAAAAAGAGGCGGGACACTGCCCCTTGCGGGGCGCATGTCCCGCCTGGGAAATGCACCCACAACGGGGTGGGCTTTGAACAGTCGTCAGGGCGCTGGCTGTGGAGCGTGTCCAGCCATGCCGGTTTCCGGGCGCGCGGAGAAACGATGATTTCCTCCCGCAAAATGAGACCGGTGCGGCGTCATCCAGCGTAGACCACGACGCCTTGCGACGGAATGACGCCAAGCTGGCGCAGATAGTCCGTGAGACCGTCCATATCCTTGCCGTGGCGCATGAAGCCGTCCTCGAAAATGCTGGTTTCGCCTTCACGCAACGAATTGTCGGCCTTGATCTCGAAGACCGTCAGGCCGTCCGGGTCGCGCACATCGGCGTAATAACAGCCGCGTTCATCCAGGTTGACGTGGTAATGAAATGTCCAGGCGCTCACCCTCTCGCCTTCTGTGCTGTCGGCGATGCGTCCGGGCAGTGCTTGGTGAGAATGCCGTTTAGTTGCGTGACGAGATTGTGTCGACGAAACGTGACGTGTCCGTTGCCATTCCGGAACCAGTGGATGTGCAGGTATTCTGTTTCCATCTCATCTGTCCCGGCGCGGCGTGCCGCCGATATGTTTTTATATATGCTATTGCGCTTGCCTGATTCGGGCTTGCCGTCGAGTATGGAAAACGCGCACTCCAGATCATCCAGTCGGTCGGTCGCGGTCGATTGCGGCCAGCCGCCATCCTGGGTCAGATAACGGACGATGAGCTTTTTTCCAAGCCTGCAAGGGAGGCCGGTTTGGTAATCCCATGACAGCGCGCGGAAGATTTCCATGACCTTGCGTTCGAACATCGCGCCGCGCTCCGCATGGAGCCGCGCAAAGGTTTCTGTGATGGCGGTCATCGTGAGTTCGGGTGCGTCGTCCGAATAAATGATGTCAGTCCATCTTTTGTGCTCCGCGGCATCCATGAACCTTGAGAACCCGGATGTATCCAGAAGAAATTTCCACGCGCAGGCATCGATCGCTTTGATTATTGCCGCCTCGACGTTTGCAGGGTCGGCGAACTGCCCGGTCAGATCAAGGGCGTATCGGCGATGGCCGCCAAGGGTCAGTGTGGGAAAACCCAGATGCGCCTGTTCAGCGAGGCTGTCAGCCTCATTGAATAGATCGAGCGCCTGCCGGATCTTGTGAATCACTGCGTTACGCTGGTTGACGAGGTTCTGGATGTCGACGCCTTCCAAGATGCCGACAGAGGGCTTTTCGCCTCCGTTTTGTTGCCCCTTGTCATGCATGGAAACATTTTCGGAGAGGCAGGATGCGTGCGGGAATGTAGTCATGATGCGGTATTCCTTTTCGGATCGAACCCGTTTTTGCGGCGCGGGGCCGTAACAGGTTCGTTGCGAGATGGGCGGACGTGTCCGCGCGCCTCCGCCGATGGGCGAGAAGCGCGCGGGAACACGGTCAAGTGCGGGAAGACGGAGAACCGTCTTCCTCCGCGTCCATGTGTGTCATGGGCGACGGATTTCTTTTGCGGCGAATGACCGCCGGCATGCCGGGATGTGTCACGGCGGGTTTGCGCGTGTGCGAACCGGAACCGGAACGCTGCTCTATTTGGGGCAGCATCTCGACCATGATGTCGCGGCTTTCCTGCCCGGTACGCCGCAAGGCATGCCAAGGCACGGTAAACAACGTGCGTGCCAGCCAGCGCACGAATGCACCGATGCGCCGATTGCGCGTCTGGCGCATCTTGTCGCGCCGCAAGGCTTCCTTGCAGCACAGGAAAAGCGCCAGATGGGCGCGCAGCAATTCAGCGTCGCGGTTCAGCTGCGCGAGTACTTCCGTTGCCAACTCTGGATCACGCCTGATGCGCCGATAAAAATCGACCCAGGCGTTTTCTTCTTCCCGCTCGACGCTCGTGCGTCTCGGGCGCGGTCGTTTGGGGGACATGAAAATCTCCTAAAAATGAAAGGCTTTCCGTCCCCGGCAGGGAGGCGAAAAAGACCCTCCGTGCTTGCAAGGCTGTGCAGGGCAGTTATGCTGTCCGGTCATCAAACAGGGAGACCGGCAGACATGCTTTACACAGGCGATTCGATCCGGTTCACCCCCGCCGAAATCGAGGCATTCCGATTGCTCGGGATTGATTTCGACGGGGCGCGAACCAGGGCCGATGTCGAGGCCGCGCTCGCGGATTGGGCGAGTGTGGTCAGCGACGAGCGGCCCGAACTGCTGGAGAAGATCGTGAGGGAACTGGCGAAGGCAAAAGGCATAAAGCTGCCGCCACGGCTCAGTGTCGTTGGCCCTTCGCCAGATTTTCCTCGGCAATCCTGATCCAGCGGTCGGCGATCCCTTCCAGATAACTGAGATCGTCGGCAGCGATTTCGCCCGCTTCACGAAGCCGGGCGATGACTTCCTTGACCAACGGAGGGTCTTCCTTGGCGAGTTGGATCGCCATGGATGCGATGCGTTTGCGGTAGTCGATCATGGTCAGGCTCCCGCAAGGCAGGTACGGATGGCGGTCGCCGCGCCCACCCCCGAAGGAGAGGTAGGCGACCGCAGGAGCGCGGGCAGGATGCGCCCGGAGACTGTGGGCAAGCGGCGACGGCCGGAACCGCCCACCAGCGCGCACAGGGAAGGATCGATACGGATCGATGCGGACATGGTGTTCTCCTTCGGAAAAAGGGAACACCTCCCCATGGACGGGAAACGATGTTCCCGTTTGGGGTGGATGGCGGTATCGGACGATGCCCGCCGGATAAAATGCCGGGGTTTGGAACCCTGGCCGGTTTCAAGCCGTGAAACGGCGATGCGGAACCGGGTGGACGGTTCGGCCAGAAAGCCCTGGCGAGGCATGGAGGCGGGTATCGACCGCGACGCCGGACGAACCGGACTTCAGGCCGACGAGCGGCGATGAAGGCTGGTAGACGCGATGTCTACGAAAAGCGATTGCAGTATGAATGCGTCCCGCGCACGCCTCAAGCGCCGCGAACGATGACGAAAGAAATGCAGTTCGAAATCGGGCGGATTTTTTTCGTGCATGTGCCGAGGTGGATGCAAAATGCCACGCGCCTGACGTTTCATGTTTCCGAAGCATTCTTGAAAGCCCGTCATTGCGCGAGATCATGGTTGTCCGCATCACGGAGCAACGACAACCATGAACATTCCCACACAAAATACCCTGCCGATCTTGCAGATCGTGCAAGGCAAAAATCCCCGCGAATTTTTCGATCCCAAAGAACTCGCCCGCCTCGAAGAAGGTCTGCGCGCCGCCGATGGCGTCCTGCAACCCATCGTCGTGCGCCCCAAGGCGGGCGAATGCGACATCTTTGAGATCGTCGCGGGCGAGCGGCGCTGGCGCGCGGCAAAAAACGTGTTTGGCGATACCTATGCCATGCCGGTAGTGATCCGCGCGTTGAACGACACCGACGCCGAAGCCGTTGCCCTGATCGAAAACCATCACCGCGCCGACATGTCGCACGCCGAGGAAGCGCAGGCGGCCCGGCGGCAGTTGATGCGCCTGCGCGGCGACAGGCAGGAAGCTGCCAAAAGCCTCGGCTGGTCAATCGGCACTCTGGAACGCCGACTCGCACTGCTCGCCTGTACGCCCGAGGTGCTCGCCGCGCTCACGCGCCGCCAGATTCAGCTTGGGCATGCCGAACTGTTGGCGGGGGTGCCGCCCGGCAAACAAAACAGCGTGCTCGAACCCATCATCGAGCGCGGCATTTCCGTCGCCATTCTCAAGACCCAACTGGGGCGCTTTGCACGACGGCTGGCCGATGCGATCTTCGATACCGCCGGTTGCGCCGCGTGCCCGCATAATTCGGGGCAGCAGGCGGGGCTGTTCGACGAGTCCCTGGGCGACGGCTTTTGCCAGCATCCGACCCATTATGACGAACTGACCGAAAAGGCCGTGGAGGCGAAGGCCGACACGCTCCGCGAACAATACCCGACCGTCAAAATCGTCAGGGCGACCGACGGATTTACACCGCTGCCGCTTGCCGCCGACGGGCCGCTTGGCGTCGGCTCCGGGCAGTACGGCGCGTGCAAGGGGTGCGCTTCATTTGGCTGCGCCGTCTCGGCGATGGCCGGGAGCCATGGCGACGTGACCCATTCGCTCTGTTTCAATGCCGCCTGCAACAGCCGCAAGGTGAGCGCATGGCGGAAGGCGGCGCGGAGCGAAAAGGAGGCGGGCACGGCGAATGCCCCGGCGCAGGCGGCGAATGCGGCAGCCCGGCAGAAAACCCCCGTCCTCAAGCCTGCGGCGACCACGGTTCCGCAACGAATACTGGATTTCCGTCTCACGCAGTGGAGACGATGGGCGGCGAGAGAACTCATGACGAACACCGACAAAAACCGCCGTGTCCTGATCGCGCTTGCCCGCGCCGGACAAGCGGGCGACGTGGGCGCGGACATGTTTGCCAAGACGATGAACAAGCTTACGGGAACAGGCAGCGAAGAAAAACTCGACTTCGCCCACGCCCTGCGGCAGGTGGATAAAATCGACGCTGCATACCTCGACCGGCTCACGCTTGCCGTCGCCGCTGCCGCCGCCTTTGGCGCGAGCGAAAGGCATCTCGTGGCGCTCCTGAACTACCTTGGTATCGACGAGCGCCGCCACTTCCAATTGTCCGAGGAATTCCTGGCGCTTCACACCCTGAGCGAACTGGAGGCGCTGGCTGGTGAAACGGGCCTGCGCACGGCGATGGGCGTGGGCTACAAGCTTGCACGCGGCAAGAAAAAGCCGGATTTCATCGCTGCCCTCCTGTCCGTTCCCGGATTGACCTACGAAGGCCGGGTGCCCGCCGTCATGCGCTACCCGAGAGCGCCGGAGATCGGCGAGGACGAGAACGCGGCCCGGTCCGGCGAGGCCGATGATGGGACGGCGGGCGAACCCGAAAATGCCGAGGCGCTTGCCGCCTGAATCCACGCACTGGAAGTACGCACTGGAACACGAGAGATGCCCCGGTAGCATGGCCTGCATGGGGCATTCCATTTTCTTGCAGGAGACACACATGACGATTTTTGAAGAACTGTTCGCGCTCGCCACCGACGCCACGCTGGCGTTGACGATCTCCGCCGATCTCCAGACGGGGCGGATGACGGTCAATGTGGTGCCAAAACCCAAGGGAGATACAGCCAATCCCGCGCTCGACAAGGCATTGAGCCTGACCGCGACACCCGCCGAGTTCGATGAGGGTTTTATCGCGGCGCTCAAAAGCTACCGGGAAGCGCGGCGCAGTCTGGCCGAACAACTGGAGGCCACCCGCGAAGTGCTCGAAGCGGCCAAGGGCGCTGCCGTGAAACAGGCCGCCGAGGCGGCGGGCAAGGCCGCGAAACCCACCGCGAACGCACCGGCTCCAAAACCGAAGGCCGTCGCTGCGGCAGCCGGGGAGAGCGGGTTCGATCTGTTCGGATGAAGCCAAAACCACACCCTTGAGCAAAGGGCGATGCGCGAGAAACTGATCGTTACGGCAGTCGCTTCCATGGCTGCCGCTCAACGACAAGGAGTCTCGAACATGTCCATTGAAGTCAGGGAAATCAAACGGGTATTCAGGTACAACGGCATCGAGTTGCCAGACATTCCCGGCCTGACGCCGCAGGCGGTGCGCGATGTCTATAGCGCCCAATATCCAGAACTGGTGAGCGCCGAAGTCGATGCCGGGGAGGTGGCGGGCGGCGTGCAGGCATACACCTTCCGCAAGGCTGTGGGCACGAAAGGCGGCGCACCGGACGACGATGCGCGGCTTGCCGCCCTCAAGGCCGCTGTTGCCGAAGAAGCAAAAGGGCTGCAAAAGGATGTCGACGCCGGACTCGCGCAAGCCATGGCCCGGCGCGGCATGGTGGCGCGGGCGCAGGCGTGGGATGCCACGGCCCTTGGCGATGCGCATCCGGCTCCCCGTCTTCGGCCTGCGAGCGAAATGCTTGCGCCCATGGCATGACCGCTTTCGTGCTGCCGCGCATCGACGCGCGGGTGCCGCCCATGGTGACGCCCGCGCCGACGGTGGCGGCCAATTCCGCCATTTCAAAGTTCCTTCTTGACGCTGGCGCATTTAGTCCATCGGACATTCCGCCAGTATGGAGTGATTCGGTCGACGCCTGCGAGCGGGCGCTGGCGCGATGGGTTAATCGAGAGATTGGCCCGCTACACTGTCTCACGCCGGTTTTTTCGTTGAACGTCTTGCGCCGTGGCGACGGCTATTACGACGCGCCGTCTTCCCCCGGCGATGTCGAGGCGCTGGAAATGGACTGGCGGGAAGGCGACATTCACCAATGGCCGCTCGGCGCGGGACTCGACACCCTGAACCGGCAGACACGAGGCTTGGGGGTGATCGTATTGCATGTGCTGGATCGTCAGAGCCGCATGGCATACCCGCTTTTTACGCCCGCCGTCGCGCACGAAATGGCTTCGATGCTGTACTGGTGCGGCGAGGACGACGAGGAAGCCGCCCTCGACATGTCGTGTGAGGAAGGAGATGAGGCGGCGCGCGAGGAGATGCGCGCGGAGATGGTCACAGCCGCGCTGGTCAAATCGGCTAGTCCGGCGTGGGTGCACGACTGGCCGCGTGGTCTGACCTTGCCGACCTGTGCGCGGCATCTTCGGCGCGCGCTCAAGACCCTGGCCGACCCGGCTGCGCGGCGGATTGCCGAAACCGCGCTCGCGCTGTCGCAGCTTCATCTCGTGCACGATTTCCAGCCCGAATGCGAAGGCGATTCCATCGCCTTCGGGGCCGTGCTGTCATGGCGGGAAGATGATGTCACGGTGCGAGTGTACGACGACATGCTGGAGATGGCCTGGCAGGGCGAATTTTGCGAAATCATGGGGACGGCCCGTTTCGGGATCGACAACCCGGAATCTTTCGGGCAATGGCAGCGTGACATGAAAACGCGCTTTCAAGCCATCGGCTTGATTGACCGCTTGATCCACAGCCTTTCGGCGTGAGACTGGCCGTGGAGGTAAAGCAGATGAATCAAACGACATTTCATATTCGCGCGCCGCAGCCCGGCGCGGTCAGCCTGCAACGGGCCGTGCTGGTCTATAACGACCGGGGTGGGCGGGCGGCGCTGGCGACCGTGCACGACATCGAAGACGTTGAAGGCGAAGCGGTCATCGGGCCGGGACGGGCGATGAGCGCCTGCGCCGCGCGTAAGCTCGCCGCCGACCTTTGCGGACACGCCTCATCCAGCGGCTTCCTGCCGGAAACCGTGCTGTTTTTGCACGGCAACCTCATGCTGTGGTGGGTTCCTCCCGCGCATTGTCATGTCGCTTTCCGCACGCCGGAGCATGCGGCGCAAATGGGCGGCGCGGAGCGCGGCGAAACCGTGCCGCATCCGGGACTGGTGTTCGCGGCCTCTCCCAATCTCTGGCGCGTATGGGCAGTGAAGGGCAAGACGCGCCCGACGCTCAGTAGTGCGCTCTATCAGGCACCGTATTTCAACGTAAACGGTCAAGGCGGCATCTGCCGGGGCAGCGTCAAGGTGCCGGACGGGACGACCGTCGAGCGGATCGATGCCTGGAACGAAGCGTTTTTCCAGTCGTTTTTTACCCATCCCAACGTTTCCGGCAAGCTGGTTCGTTATCGCGGCGGCGCATATGGTTTCTGGCGCGACATGCTGGACGGAAAGCACCGGCGCTTCCCCGAGCGGGTATTGGTCGATGTCGGCACGACCCTGGGCGCGCTGTTGGGCGCGAAGGAGAAGGCGTGATGGACGTGCGCGATCTGGCCCTGCAAGCGACTTGTCCCGTCATTGCCGCGCCCCGTTTTGGCGACCTGCCGCCGATGAAAAACGGCCAGCGGATCGTCCTCGGCGCGAACGGCGTCTTCGTGCAGGTGCGCCTCGACTGGCTCGACTGTATACAAGCACTCATGTTCGACGCCCCCGCGATGCGATTGCCCTACGGGTACGTACAAGAGCGGCTCGCGTTTTCCTTTGGTGTGCTGCCCATGCGGCTGATCGAGGCGTTCGTTGTGGCGGCGCGCGCGCAGTTGCCCGATGAAGTCGCGGGCGCGCTGATCTACTCCCGCCGAAGCGGCAAGCTGCGGCTGGCGATTCTGGAGACGCTCCACGCCTCTCCCGTGCGCGTGCACTACCGGCTGCCGAAGCTGGCCGACGACGAGACCGTGGCCGTCGACCTGCACTCGCATGGACATGGCGCGCCGTTCTGGTCTGTCGACGACGACCGCGACGACATGGGGATCAAGATTGCCGGTGTGTTTGGCAAGCTGCACCTGCCTCGCCCGCATGCCTGTTTCCGTCTGGCGATCAACGGCCTGTTCAGGCCGCTACCTCATCCGTGGCAGGACGAACCGCCGGGGCGGCGACGAGGCGCGAGCGAGGAAACAACATCCCTTGAGACAAGTTTCTTTGCCAGCATACTGGACAAATGGCATGGCATCCGGCATCGCTGATGCCGCGCGGACGACGAAGGAAAAAGGATTGTGGAACACCTGTTGGAATCATGCCTGCTGACGCAGCGCGTAAAAATCCATTTAGCGGGCGTGGGCGGAAATGGCGCGCAGATGGCCGCCTGTCTGGCGCGGCTCGACATCGCCATGCGGGCCTTGGGGCATCCGTTCGGCCTCCATGTCACCGCCTACGATGACGATAAAGTGAGCGAGGCGAACGTCGGGCGGCAACTCTATAGCGCCGCCGACATCGGGCGGCACAAGGCCATCGTCACGATTCACCGGCTCAACCAGTTTTATGGACTGGACTGGGAGGCCCACCCGATCCGTTACGAATCGTCGCATTGCCCGGACATCCTGGTCAGTTGCGTGGATAGCCGCTCGGCGCGGCGCGCCCTGCATCAGTACATGTTCGAGGCCATTTCTCCGCCCCGCTATTGGCTCGACCTGGGCAATACCGAATCGACCGCGCAGGTCGTACTCGGACAGTCGCGCCGCCGCATCGACCCGAAACATTGCCCGCGCCTGCCGTGCGTGACGGAGCTTTTTCCGGAACTACTCGACGAGACGATCCCCGATGACGACGCACCGTCCTGTTCGGTGCGCATGTCGCTCGCCGCGCAAGGGCTGTTCGTCAACGACGTGGCGGTGCGCTTCGCGGCGCAACTGCTCTACGAACTGTTCTCGACAGGGCGGCTCGCGCAGCATGGCGTGCTGCTCAATCTCGCCTCGAAGCGCGCTGGCCCCATCGACATCGACCCGAAGACATGGGCGCGTTTTGGGTACGACGATGCGGATAACAGGGTAGACTGATCGCCCCCGTCATCATCATCCGCTGCCATGAAACCGGAACAGCCTCCCTCCCACGACACCAGCTACAAGGCGCTTTTCTCCTGCCCGGAGCTTGTGCGCGACCTGCTGCGCGGCTATGTTCCTGGCAAGTGGCTGGAACAGGCCGACTACGACAGCCTGACCCGGATCAACGCCAGCTACGTCTCTCGAAGCAATAAACAAAGACATGACGATATGGTATGGAGGATCGACATCGGCGGGCACTGGCTATGGGTTTACTTAGTTTTGGAGTTTCAAAGTGAACCCGACCCGTGGATGGCGGTGCGCATCATGCAGTACACCAGCCTGCTCGCGGAGCAACTGGTCAGGGAAGGCGTGCAGGAGGGCCTATCGGAAGGGCGCTTGCCGCCGATCCTGCCCATCGTGCTCTATAACGGCAAACCCGAATGGCGCGCGCCGCTCGATGTCGCCGATTGTTTCGGCCCGCCGCCCGACGGGTTGGAGGCATACCGTCCGGCGTTGCGCTATCTGCTGCTTGACGAGCGCCGCCTGCAACAACATCCGCAGAAAGAAATGCGCAACTTCGCCGATGCCGTGTTCCGCATGGAAGCCAGTCAGCGGCTACAGGATGCCATCGCCGTGATCGCCGCGCTCAAGGACGTGCTGCGTACCCCGGAACTGCAAACCGTGCGGCGCGCGTTCAGTCAATGGATAAAGGCTTTGTTGCAACGCCGTGCGACAGATTCTATGATCGAAGAAATCGACACCATCAAGGATGTATTCGAGGAGTTGGAAATGCTGACTGAACATCGGGAAACTTGGTTTGACGATGCCCTCGAAAAGGGCATTTTACAGGGGCAGGAGAAGGGGTTTTTGCAGGGGCAGGAGAAGGGCCGGGAAAAAGGCCGGGAAGAAGGCCGGGAAGCCGCCTTGATCGCAGTTGCCCGGAACATGCTGAAGCGTGGCGTATCGGTCGAGGAAATCGTACAAGTGACCGGCTTGCAGGCAAAGGCGGTTCAATCCTTGTTGCATTGAACCGGCTGGCTTGTATTGTGCATCCCGCGCAGTGGCGCGGCGGTGCCGTGGATTGTGAAGGGCAGGCGTAAAAACCTGCCCTTTCAGTTTCAAGCAAAAGGAATTCTGCCCGATGTCTCCGGGAGATCGCCAGATTCGGGATTTGGTGTCTCGCTGGATGCTATGCTGCGCATAATCACTGACTGGCCCAAATAGGCCCCGCTCGCCCTGGGGCGATTGTGTCCGGCGAGCTTCGCCGCCGAGAGCCGCGCGGCCTTGTCCGCCTCCGGTGACACCTCCCCGCCGCCGCGCACGGGCGGCGGCACACCGGCCACGCTTTCGTAATGGTCGATCAGCGCCTCATGGCGCAGGCCGTGCACCGTGACGCCCAGGGCTTTCTTCGTGACGCCGAACTTCTTGACCACGTAATCGAAGTGCCACAGGTTGTCGCGCAGGCTTTTGGCCGGGTTGCCCAGATGGGCATCCTCGCC
>JAIRXQ010000039.1 GCA_031268195.1 Azoarcus sp.
GCAATCAACGATCGGTGCATGGTCTGCGATCCTTTATCAACGGGGTGGATTTGGCGTAAGAAACGAGAACGGAGCGTAGGAGTTTTGACAATAAATGTCAATTTATCTCGCGGTGGCGGTACGGCGCGATGCGGCGGGATGCGCCGCAGGCCACTGCAATGAGCCGACGCTGACAGAATCTGCTGTTAGTATCGCAAGCGATGATTTTTCTGAGCACACTCGGCATGACAGAGGCCGGACATTACAGAGGCCCATATCGTCGATGCGGCGCTGATCGCCGCGCCGACGGCGGTGAAGAATCGCGGCAGGGCGCGTGTGCCCCGCTCGCGATGCGTCAGGCGAAGGAGGGCGGCCTGTGTTTCATCATCGCAAGGTCTGGATCGCATCGTTGTGGGGCGCGTTCTGCATGAAAGGCGAGACATTTCAAAATGGTTGCAAGCGTCGAATCCATGAATGAGCGCGCCGCGCGACTCGCTCAGATTTTCTCTCTTGATGGCCCATTTGCCGTGAGCATTCCGGGGTTTCGGGCGCGTGAGCAGCAGGTGGAGATGGCACAGCAGATTGCGGAGGCCATTGCGGGGAATCGGGTGTTGGTGGCGGAGGCGGGGACAGGGACGGGAAAGACGTTCGCTTATCTCGTGCCCGCGCTGTTGTCGGGTGGCAAGGTCATTATTTCGACCGGCACCAAGACCTTGCAGGATCAACTTTTCAACCGTGATTTGCCAACCGTCCGCGCGGCCCTCAAAGTGCCGGTGTCGGTTGCGTTGTTGAAGGGGCGGGCGAATTACGTTTGTCCATATCACCTTGAACGCAACGCGCGCGACGGACGATTCCTGACCGCGCGGGAGGCCGCCGACATGCGCGCCATCGTGCGTTTCGCGCGGACGACCCAGAGCGGCGACAAGGCCGAGTGCACCGACGTCCCGGAAGACTCCGGCGCGTGGAGCGCGGCGACTTCGACGCGCGACAACTGTCTTGGGCAGGATTGCCCGCACGTGGGCGGCTGCTTCGTGATGCGGGCGCGGCGGGCGGCGATGGAGACGGATGTGGTGGTGGTGAACCACCATCTTTTCTTTGCGGACGTGATGCTCAAGGATGAAGGGGCGGGCGAGTTGCTGCCCGCGTGCAATACGGTGATTCTTGACGAAGCGCATCAGTTGCCGGAGACAGCGTCGCTGTTTTTTGGCGATAGCGTGTCGACTTCGCAGGTGTTGGAACTTGGCCGCGACGTGCGCGCCGAGACCATGACGGCGGCGCGCGATTGCACGGCGCTGACCGAGGCGGCGCGTGTGCTGGAGAAGGCGGCGAAGGATGTGCGGCTCGTCTTCGGGCCGGAGCCGGGAAGGATGTCCGCGGCGCAGGCGATGTCGCGTGCGGATTTCGATGCCCGGCTCGATGTGCTCGACGAGGCGCTGGCGCAGCTCGACAAGATTCTCGAAACGCAGGCCGGACGTTCGGAAGGGCTGGCGAACTGCCTGCGGCGTACACAGGATTTGACGGCGCGGCTCGCGCTTTGGCGCAAGCCGGAGGACGAAGGGCTGATCCGCTGGGTGGAAGTTTTCTCGCATGCGCTGCTACTCAATGCGACGCCGTTCGATGTGGCCGACATCTTCCGACGGCAACTCGGCGGGCATCTGCGCGCATGGATTTTCACCTCCGCGACGCTCGCCATCGGCGCCGATCTTGGGCACTACTGTCAGGAAATGGGGTTGAACGGCATGGAACCGCCGTTACTCACCGGCGTCTGGGGCAGCCCGTTCGACTATGGCGAACAGGCGTTGCTCTACGCGCCGGAAGGGATGCCGAACCCCAATGCGCCGCAGTACACCGAGGCCATCGCCCGTGTCGCGATACCGCTGATCCGTGCCGCGCACGGTCGGGCGTTCGTGTTGTGCACCTCGCTGAAAGCGATGCGCTGCGTCCATGAATTGCTTGCGGAGCTTCTGGCGCGCGACGGCGAAAAATTGCCGCTGTTGTTGCAGGGCGAAGGCTCGCGCAGCGAATTGCTCGAACGCTTCCGGCGGCTGGGCAATGCGGTGTTGGTGGCGAGCCAGAGTTTTTGGGAAGGCGTCGATGTGCCGGGTGATGCGCTCTCGCTCGTGGTCATCGACAAGCTGCCGTTCGCGCCGCCCGACGATCCTGTGCTTGCCGCCCGCGTCGAGCACATGGCGCGGCGGGGGTTGAACCCGTTTCTGCATCACCAGTTACCACGCGCGGTCATCAGCATGAAGCAGGGGGCTGGAAGGCTGATTCGCAGCGAGCACGACCGGGGCGTGTTGTGCATTTGCGATCCGCGCATGCTCGGGAAATCCTACGGCAAGGCGGTGTGGCGCAGCCTGCCGCCGATGCGCCGGACACGGGACGAAGCGACGGCGGTGGCGTTTCTCGAAAAGCTGCCGCCGCCGGACGCGGCGTAGACGAGAAACGGCGTAGAGGAAAAGCGGCGTAGGAGAAAAACAGCGTAGGAGAAAAACAGCGTAGACGAAAAGCGGCGCTCCGGAGAGCGCCGCGATGTTTGCTGCCCTTGTGGCCGGTTCTTATTTGCGGCTCTTGCCTGTGGTGGCCGGAACCTTCACTTGCGTGAAAGCCTGAAATGCTTCGGAGGAAGCTTTCGTCATCTGTTCTACGGCGGTCCGAGTGGTGTTCAGCGAGCTCTGAATGGCGTTCAGCGTACCTTGATCCGCGATGGGCAGACCCGTGAACAACTTCTGGATCGCGCCGAGCACTTCCGCACTGCTGGCGGTGAGCGATTCGCCGACGAGTTTGCCGACCTCGGACTGGGCCTTGGTGGCGACTTCGGCGATTTCGCGTGCGCCCGCGAAAACTTTTTCTGCGGTGTTCTGCGCGAAACGGCTGCGCAGTTGCAGGGCTTCCTGTGGATCCTTGATTCCGCTCAGAGCCTTGGCGTTGTTGACACTGTCCTCGAACAGCGACTTTGCGACGGCAACCTGTATTTCGATGACACGTTGCGTGTTCTCGATTGACAATTGAGCCAGTTGCACGGCCGCGTCGAGACTCTTCTTTTGAAGCTCGCTAGTCTGTTCGGTTTTGGCTGCCATATTGATTCCTCATGATGTGTGGAGATAATGGCATAACATGAATTATGCCATCCGGAAAGCAATGGTCTCATCGGGACGGCCGCTTGCAATTATGCGGTCTGTGCGAGGGCAGATCAAGCACCTGTTTCCGTATGACAACGATTGTGTGACTTATTTTACAGGATAACGATAAGCGCCTGCGCGAATCGAATGAGGCGTTCATCCGACAATCCGGTTACGGCCATTCGTTTTTGCCGCATAGAGCCGTTCATCGGCCAATTTGATGAAACTCGTCATTTCGTCATCATTCGTCGGAATGACGGAGGCAACGCCGATGCTAATCGTGGCCGACGTCGGTTTCCGGTCGAACGAAAGCACTTTCATATTTTCCACATTCAGTCGCAACTGTTCGGCAATGTCGAGCGCGCCGACGTGATCGGTCTCCGGGCAGAGTACGACGAACTCTTCGCCGCCGATGCGCGCGCAGATGTCGAGCGGGTGGTGCGCGGTGGCGGACTTGATGAGGCAGGCGATGCGCTTGAGCAGGACATCGCCTTGCGGGCGACCGTGCGTATCGTTGTATGCCTTGAAGTTGTCGATGTCCATCATCAACAAAGCCAGGGGTTTGCGCTCGCGCACGGCACTTTCCCAGACGCGCGGCAGATGTTCGTCGAAGCTGCGGCGACTGGCGATGTCAGTGAGCGGATCGAGCAGGCCGAGGCGTTCGATGACAGACATCTGCCGCAGGATTTGCAGGTGGTTTCTGACCCGCGCCCGCACGATCACTTCCTTGAACGGCTTGCCAATGTAATCGACCGCGCCGAGGTTGAAACTTTTCTCTTCGTCCCCGGCGTCGTTCGGCCCGGAAATGAAGATGACCGGAATGCGCTGGGTGGCCGGCTCGCGCTTGAGGCGCGAGATGACTTCAAAGCCATCCATGCCGGGCATGACGGTGTCGAGCAAGATGAGATCGGGCAGATTTTCCGCCAGCCGTTTCAATGCTTCCTCTCCCGAACGCGCGGCGAGGATGGTGTATTCCGGGGCAAGGATTTTGTTGAGCAGGGCGAGGTTCGTTTTTTTGTCATCAACGATGAGAATGCTTTGCCGTGGGGTGGCGTTGCTGCTTGTGTCAATCATGTTTTTCTCCTGATTCAGTCAGCGGCAAGCGCTTTGAGCGTTTGCGCGATGTCCTGTTGGCAGGTCTTTGCTTCTGATGCTGTGGGGCGGGAACTTCGGCAAAAATGCGTGTATCCGCCGATTTCCGTTCGAGCATGCGTGTCGACAGACTCGCCTCGCTTTCCGGCGCAACGAGCGGAGGCGGCCGGATGGCGGAACGACCGGGGAGAGAGGGGGGCGACTCGATGGTATCGTGGCTTTGCATGGCATGCGGGTAGCGCAAATGTGCGCTGGCAGCCTGTCATCTCATTGGGGAAAAGCCCGACAGGCCGATAGAAATCTACAATGCACCGCCGCCATCGAGCTGTGCCGGAAAGCACGGCACAGCGGTGGTTGTCACGCGTCTTTACCTGGATTCGCGCCGTTTTGCGCGATTTTGTGTACGTGCTTTTACGGATGAAGGTGCTTCGAATCTCGGTTTTTGCTTGTCTTTCCGCGGCGCGAACGCCTTGCCGTCGTCGCGCTTTTTCCACGGCTTGGCAAATGGTTTACCGTCTTTGTCCTCGCGGCGTGGCCCCACCGGTTTGCGGAAGGGGCGTTCGCGGTCGGGCGTTGCTTCGTCCGCCGACATCGGGCGCAGGCCGAGCGGGCAATGGTGTATCTGTATACGTCCGAGCGCGGCGAGCAGCTCGCCGGACAGGTTGGAGGGCAGCTCCACGGTGGAAAAATCGTTGAACAGGTTGATCTGACCAATGAAACGGCCTTCGATGCCGCCCTCGTTGGCGAGCGCGCCGACGATCTCCTTCGGCGTCACGCCTTGGTCGCGCCCGAGTGCGATGCGATAGCGTTGCAGCTTGTCTTCGGAGAAGGCGCGGCGGCGAGTGAGGATTTCCTCGCGGTTGGGGCGCGGCGCGCGGGTACGTTCCGCGCCGGTCGTGAAAATTTCCTCGCGCGGCGTGCGGGTCGCCAACTCCCAGCCGCGGCCTTCTTCCTCGACCTGCAACGGTCGTCCCGCTTGTGCGAGCCAAGCGAGCGCGGCGGCGACTTCATGGGCGGATAAGTCGTTTTCGTCGGTGATTTGGTTGATAACGTCCATGAAAAAGCCTGTATCCATCTCCGGGTTGGAGAGTGCGTCGACCACCTTCTGCTTGAATTGGCCGACGCGCAGGCTGGAGACGTCCTCGCGGCTCGGTAGCGCAATGGGTTCGATTGGCTGGCGCGTGGCGCGCTCGATGGTTTTCAGCATGCGGCGTTCGCGTGGCGCGACGAACAGGATTGCGGCGCCTTCGCGCCCGGCGCGTCCGGTGCGGCCAATGCGGTGCACGTAGGATTCGGTGTCGTAGGGGATGTCGTAGTTGATGACATGGCTGATGCGCGGCACGTCGATGCCGCGCGCGGCGACATCGGTGGCGACGACGATGTCGAGCGTGCCGGATTTCAGTTGTTCGATGACACGTTCGCGCAAGCCCTGCGTCATGTCGCCGTTCAGGGCGGCGGCGGCATAGCCGCGCGCGGCAAGTTTGTTGGCGAGCTCTTCGGTGCTGAATTTGGTACGCACGAAGACTAGTGCCGCGTTCAGCGTTTCCTCGGCATCGAGGATGCGCGTGAGTCCGTCGAGCTTGTCGACGCCACGCACCAGCCAGTAGCGCTGGCTGATTTTCGCAACCGTGGCGGTGACGGCACGGATGCGGATTTCCTCCGGCTCGCGCAAGTGGCGGTGCGCAACCGCGCGGATCGCCTCCGGCATCGTCGCGGAAAAGAGCGCGGTCTGGCGGCTGTCGGGCGTGTGTTCGAGGATCCAGTCGACATCGTCGATGAAGCCCATGCGCAGCATTTCGTCGCCTTCGTCGAGCACCAATGTTTTGAGCGCATCGAGTTTGAGACTGCCGCGTTCGAGGTGATCCATGACCCGCCCCGGTGTACCGACGATGACTTGCGGGCCGCGCGTGAGTTGGCGCAACTGCACGACCATGCTCTGTCCGCCGTAAATGGGCAGGACATGGAAGTTTTGCAAATGGTGTGCGTATTTGGCGAAGGCTTCGGCGACCTGCAGGGCCAGTTCGCGCGTGGGCGTCAGCACCAATGCCTGCGGCCGGGCGTCGGCCAGATCGAGGCGGGCGAGGATCGGCAGCGCGAAAGCCGCCGTTTTGCCGGTGCCGGTTTGCGCCTCGCCTAGCACGTCGCGCCCCGCAAGCAGCTGCGGAATGCAGGCGGCCTGGATCGGGGAGGGCGTCTCGTAGCCGACCTCGGCCAGCGTCGAGAGTAGATTGGCGGGCAGGCCGAGTTCATCGAACGCGACGAGCGGGGCAGGGGAAATATCTTCTTTTTTCATGATTATCAAAATAGATCGGAAAAAAACAAAACGCGGCCCAAGGCCGCGTTATTTCGTGCCAACCGTTCGCTTTACAGCGGCCGGATGTTTGCCGCCTGCAAACCCTTGGGACCGGATTTGACTTCAAATTCGACGCGTTGGTTTTCGGCAAGCGTCCTGAAGCCCTTGGACTGGATTTCGCTGAAATGGGCGAACAGGTCTTCGCCGCCTTGTTCCGGGGTGATGAAACCAAAGCCCTTGGCGTCATTGAACCATTTGACGGTACCGGTTTGAGTGCTCATGTGAGTTCCTAAATGTTGTCGGATTGGGTGATCGGGCCTGCGCCCACGAAGCCAGCGCGATCAAGAAACGTATCGAGTGACTCCAGCCAGACAGTTCGCAACGAACACGGAGGTACCACAGAGACAACGCTTGAATCGACTGCCGCGCGACGATACACGATTTCCCGGGCGGCGGGCGAAATATTTTGACGGGGCAGCGTGGTTTTTGAGCGACGACGGCCCACTTTACGACAGCCGGGCCGGCTCGAGCCGCGTCCATGCCTGCTTGAAAGCCGGCAGCTCGCCCGCATGCGCCGAGAGGGTGAAGAACATCAGCGCGCCGAGTACGAGGATGGAAGCCGTCAATGCCTTCACTGTTTTCTCCTCGCTCAATAGCTGACGTTGGCGCGCAGGCCGATGGTGGTGACGTCGTCGGCGCGCGGGTTCGCGCCGCTGTGCCGGGTCCATTGCACATCGGGGGTGAGCGACAGGTTGGGCGTCAGATAGACGCGGTAATAGAGCTCCGCTGTCTGTTCCGCGCCAGAGGGACGGAACGTAAAGTCCGCCGGCGCGCCGTTTTCGACATGATCATCGTAATGGTCGGTGCTCAGGAAACCTTCGCCGCCCGCGCGCTTGTAAGCCTTGCTGGCGCGCAACCATGCGCCCGCGATGCCCACGGCGTCTGCCGCGCGACCCCAGTAGGCGCCGTTGATTTCCGCGCCGAGCACGGCGGCGCGGTCGAACGGCATCTTGCCGCTCGTGAGGTGGCCGTAGCGCCCGAACAGTTTTACGCCGCGACCGAATTGCTGATCGAACGATAGCCCAAAGCCCGTATGCCGTGAGCTGAAGTCATCATGGGTAAAGTGTGGATGCGGAACATCGTGGCTGCGCGACCATGCGTAGAGCCGGTAGTTGCCGTCGTGCCCGCCGAACAGCTTCAGGGTTTTTTCGACCTGCGCAATCATCAGCGGCGAATCGCCGGTTTTCTGGTAATTGGAGCCTTCGCTGCCCGCGCCGAACGCGCCCAGCGACAAGCGCCAGGGCTCGGCACCATTCGTCTCGTTCAGATACGAGAGCACCACACCCGGCTGAAAGCCGTTTGCATCCACGCCCACTTCGCCGCCTGCGTCGAGCAGCGGGTTGTGGACGAAGGCGGCGTTGAGGAATTGCGTGGCCTCGTCGCCCGCGGCTTCGTTCTGGTCGAAGAAGCCGAAGGTGTCCATCTTGCCCAGCGTGGCTTCCAGCCGGTGTTTCTTGTCCTCGCCGAACGAGATGCCTGCCTGATACCAGGCTTCGCCGAGGATTGCTACCGAGTCGTCCGCGTTCGCGCCGCTCGCCTTGAACGCCGCCGCGTTGGGCACGCCGAAGTGCCCGAGCAGGCCGAGTGATCCGTTGAGCCCTTCACCCTGACCGATCCGCACATGGGCGAACAATTTTTGCTCGATCATGCCGACTTCCTCCAACGGTACTTCCACGGTGATGTCGGCGCGATAGTTGAGCTTGTTCTCGGCGCCCTCCGTGCCGTGCGGCAGGCCGGTCGCGTTTTGCCAGACGGTTGTGAGCGCCGCGTCCACGGCAATGCCGTCGAGCTTTTCGGCAAGCGCGGCGGGCTTTTTCATCGCTTGCACGTCTTTTTCCACCGCCTCCAGGCGGGCGGCGATTTCGGGTTCGCGCCCGGAAGGGCGCTCAGCAGGCTCGCGCTCGGGGGAGCGCTCAGTGGAGCGTTCTTCCGTGGCCATTTCTTTTTCGCGCTTGAGCGCTTGCACTTCCTTTTCCAGCTGCGCGTTGCGGGATTCCAGCTTCTCCACGCGCTCCAGCAGTTTTTGCAGCATGGCATCAGACGGCGCGGCCAGTGTAGGCAGTGCGCTCGTCCAGCCCACGATGGCAAACGCGGTGGCGAATGGGCGTGAGCGCATGATCAATGCCTTCCCCGCTGTCCCGTGCCAGCGTGGGACAATTCAAATTCATGGGCCACTGTGGATATGCCCGCGCACTGCTGCGGGGCGCCGAACGGGTATTCGCGCGCAGAAGCAGCAAAGGGCAGGACGGCGGACAGGGCGGCGAACGCCTGCGCGAGGGAAGATCCGGCAACAGTGGACGGGAGCGGGAGCAAAGCGGTTTCCTTGGAGAACGGCATAAACAAGAACAATTCTCATTATTCGATTGTAAGGCGTTCTTGTCAACAGTCAGCAGGCAACTTGCGCCGGACATCGCCCGGCGTTCCCTCCGTACCGGATCCACAAACCGGGCCCATAACGTGATTGCGCCGCGTGCAGGACATACGAGAATGCAGAATGCGCAATACGAGAATGCAGAATGCGCAAGCAAGTAAGAATGCAAAATGCGCACGTAAGAATGCAGAATACGCAAGTGGATTTTTAAGTATAGTTTTTACATTGCGCAAGCGGGGCAATTGTTGATGTATAGTCCGTGAGTTTTTTAACACAGAGGAGCAAGCGATGCGTATTGTGGATGCGAAAAACGGGCGCGTTGTATTGACAGTATTGGCTGTGTCGCTGGCGCTGGCAGGTTGCGTAAGCAACGCTGTGCGCAGCTATGACAAGGAATTGTCCGACACGATCGCGCAAGTACGTTCCGGCGATGTTGTCGGCGCGCTGGGTGTGCTGGAAAAGAACAACCCGGCCGAAAAAGGAAAAGATGGCGAGGAAGCCCGCAGGGATATCCTCTACTATTTCGAGAAAGGCGAATTGCTCAAGCTTGACAACGACATCGAGCAAAGCCGTGCGGCTTGGCTGCAAGCCGATGAAATCGTGCGGGAATGGGAAGACGCTGTCAAAACCGATCCATCCAAGCTCATGGGCAACATCGCATCCGTCGTGGTCAACGACAAAATGCGTCGCTATGACGGGCAGGACTACGAGAAGGTGTTCCTCAATGCCAGTCTGGCGCTTGATCAGGTGCTGCTCGATGACGTTACTGGCGCGCGCATCGAATTGAAAAAGACGGTCGAACGCGAAACCACGATCAAGGATTTCCGCGACAAGGAATATGCCAAGATCGAAGAACAGGGACGCGAACAGAGTGCACCGATCTTCTCGCTCAAGGATCTGGCCGGCCGCGGCTATCCGGCCGATGAACTGGAAGACAAGGAAGTGCTCGCCCTCAAAAATGGCTACCAGAATGCGTTCGCGCACTATCTGGCGGGCTACTTCTTCGAGGTCAAGGGCGAACCCTCCATGTCCGCCCCCGGCTATCGCAATGCGCTGGATCTGGCGCCCGACAGCAGACTGGTTCAGGAGAAGATCGACAAGAGAACCGGCAAAGCGAAGCCTTACGCGAAGCCCGGCCCCGGTCAGGCTGACGTGCTGTTCGTCGTGGAAAGTGGTTTTGCTCCGGCGTGGCAATCCGTCCAAATCGATTTGCCGGTGCCGGTCAACAAGAAGCTGGTCGTGCTCACGATGGCCTTCCCGCGCGTCGTCGCCAGATCCCAAACCTATGTGCCTTCCCACCTCACCGTGTCCGGCAAGAGGCTGCCCGTCGAGACACTGGTCAACGTCGATGCGCTGGCGCGCCGGCAGTTGAAGGATCAATTGCCCGGCATCATCGGGCGCGCCGTCGTGCGTGGTGTCATCAAGGGCGCCGCACAGTATGCCGCGCAAGAAAAAGCTGGCAAGTTGGGTGGCCTGGCCATGGGGGCGCTGGCCGTCGCGACCGAACAGGCTGACACGCGCGCCTGGCGCACGTTGCCCGCCAGGGTGTCGATTGCACGTGCCATTTTGCCCGTCGGTGAACAGACGGTCGAGATCAACTCCGAGTACGGCACTTATGTCGGCACGATCAACGTCGACAGCAAGATGAGCATCGTCCCGATCCGTCTGGTCAACGGCTATGCCTATATCGGCCAGAAGGAGGTACAGGGCAATTTCTCCGCCGCGCAATTGCCGGCGGAAGAAGATCCCGCTGAAGTCTTCAAACCGAATGTCGCGCCGCTCGTGTTGCCCGCGACCGAGGACGAAGGCGAGGCGAAGGAAGACAAGCCTGCGGGCTCGCTGCTGCCCAAGCTGCCGAAGTTGCCGAAGAAGTTGTTCTGAAGATATTTCCCGTGGAAACGGTGCGCCGGAAAAGGGGTACCGTCTCCACGGGTTCGTCTTGTCGTGACGCGTTTGCTTACGCGTCTGCTCACATTACCGAGGGTTGAATCATGAAACGTTTGGCGATGATCGTGGCCTTGGGCTTGGCATGTTCAGGGGCGGCTTTGCCCGCCCGAGCCGCCGGAGAAGGCGGCTCGATCGCCAGCAAGGTCGACATATTTGGCGATTTGGGTGCGCTCAGCGTGACCGATCTGCGTGCCTCGCGTCGCAACAATCTGTTGCGCGTGCAGGCGACGATCACCAATTCGTCGTCCCGCAAGACGAATTTCCAGTATCGCTTCCGCTGGCTCGATGCCGATGGTTTCGTCGTCGGAGAGCCGGGCGTCTGGAAGCCGGAAGTCATCGTGGGCAATGGAGACAGGGTCATCGACGCGGGGGCGCTCAATTTCAAGGCCACCGATTTCAAACTTGAACTGAAAGACCCCAATGCGAAGGCGAGCAGTTACCATAACGGTTCCACTGCGGACAATCCGCCCTATCGTTGAGGCTTTCACCTTTCACCTTTCACCTTTCACTTTCGTCGTTCTTTTTTCTTCTCTGGAGGTTTTTTTCATGAAGTCCTGCCGTGCTTTATTTTTGCCCGCCGTGATGGCACTTTCCCTGTCTGCCTGCGTGACGACCGGTGATTCCGGCGTCAGCTATGGCGATGCCAAGGAAACTGAAACCGTGACGACCGACCTTGGATCGACCGACATTCAGACCACCACCGAAAAAATGGTCGAGTCCATGCTGCAGCATCCGCTGTTGCAGGACATCATCCGTCAGCGCGGCCTGCTCATGGCTTCGCCGGTGGAAAACAAGACCAGCGAATACTTCGACACCAAGCTCATCACCGATTCCATGTTGTCCCAGTTGCAGAAAAACGGCGTGCGCTACGTGATCGCCGGTGACGAGATGCAAAATCAGGTCGATGAATTGCGCCGTCAGAACCAGAGTGGCCTGTACAAGAAGAGTTCGGCTGCGAAGGTTGGCAATATGCAGGGCGCGCAGTACCGCATCGACGGGAGCGTTTCGTCCATCGTCAAGAGAACGTCGAGCGTCAAGGACGTGTACTACAAGATCAACCTGCGGCTGGTCGAGATCGAATCCGGCGTCGTGGAATGGTCTGACGAGAAGGAAATCCGCAAGACGCTCAAGCGTTGATGCCAGCCTGATCTCGCCACGCCTGTTCGTTCGCGTTTGAACGGGCGTGGTTTTACGTGTCCTGGAGAATGCGTCATGACAAAAGTTTTGAAAACCCTGTTGCTCGGCGGCATGCTTTCGGCATCGATGTTCATTACGCCGATCGTGCAGGCGCGTGAGGTCAAGGTTGCGGTGACCGATCTCGCCTACGAGGAAAAGGTGAAGGAATACTTCCGCGAGATCAACGCCAGCTCGAAGTCGTCGTTCCGCGCCTCCGGCCGCGAATCGGCCTACCGTTCTTCCGGGTCGGTCGCGGCGAGCAGCCAGTCGGACTTCTCCCTCAGGGAAGGCACCTATACCTATATGGAACGTGGCGAACTGCGCAAGTTTACCGCCGACATCAAAGGTGAGATGTTGAAGACCGGCTATTTCAACATCGTGCAAGGCAAGCCTTTTACCGCCAAGAATACAGAGAAGCTCTACGACATCATCGACCGTATCAAGAAGGGGCAATACCCTGGGGCGAAATACGTGTTGTTCGGCACGGTGAGCAGCATCCAGTTCCGCGAAGAAGCCAATCCCGTCGACAACACGGATACGGTGTCCTACACGCTGAGTCTGGAACTGGTGGCTGATTTCAGCCTCATCAATACTTCGGATTATTCGGTCAAGGCCGCTTTTTCCGCCACAGGCGAAGGACAGGACACGAAACTCGTTTCTTCGGCGGGCGCCAAGGTGGTGCTGAACCGTGGCAAGGTCGTCTCCGAAGTCTCCAAGAGCCTGGGGGTGGATGTCATCAATCAACTGGAAGAACAGATCGCCGCGGTCGAAGGTTGGTCGCCGTCCGTGCGGGGCAGTGTCATCGAGCGCGAACAGCAGCAAGAAGACAAGGTCATCATCTTCAAGTAATGACGGCTGTGGTCATGAAAAAACGCGGCTTTCGCCGCGTTTTTTTTGAACTCACTCCCCGCGCCCTCAAACCCCTTGCTTGAGACTCGCGGCGATGAACTCATCGAGGCCGCCGTCCAGCACTGCCTGTGTGTTGCCGACTTCGTAGTTGGTGCGCAGGTCCTTGATGCGGGATTGATCCAGCACGTAGGAGCGGATCTGGTGTCCCCAACCGATGTCGGATTTGGAATCTTCCAGCTTTTGTTGTTCGGCCTGCCGTTTGCGCAATTCCAGCTCGTAGAGGCGGGCGCGCAGCATTTTCATGGCCTCGTCTTTGTTGCGGTGCTGTGAGCGGTCGTTCTGGCACTGCACGACGGTGTTGGTCGGCAGGTGGGTGATGCGCACCGCTGAGTCGGTCTTGTTGATGTGCTGGCCGCCCGCGCCGGAGGAGCGGTAGGTGTCGATGCGCAGGTCGGCGGGGTTGATCTCGATTTCGATGGAGTCGTCAACCTCCGGGTAGACGAATACCGAGCTGAAACTTGTATGGCGGCGCGCGTTGGAATCGAACGGGGATTTTCGCACGAGGCGATGGATGCCGGTTTCAGTACGCAGATGGCCGTAGGCGTGCTCGCCGCTGACCTTGATCGTGCAGTTCTTGACGCCCGCGACTTCGCCTGCGGTTTCTTCGAGCAGTTCGACGTCGAAGCCTTTTTTTTCCGCGTAGCGCAGGTACATGCGCTCCAGCATTCCCGTCCAGTCCTGTGCTTCGGTACCGCCCGCGCCGGACTGGATTTCGACGAAGCAGTTCGCTGGATCCATCGGGTGCGAGAACATGCGGCGAAATTCGAGCTTCTCGACTGTCGCCGCGAGTGCGTCCAGATCGGTTTCGACGGCCATAAAGGTGTCGTCATCCGCTTCGGCCTGCGCGAGATCGAACAGTTCCTGCAGGTTTTTCGCATCGTTCGCGACGCCTTTCAACGTACTCACCACGTCTTCGAGCTGGCGTTTCTCGCGTCCGAGTTCCTGCGCGCGCGCCGTATCGTTCCAGACGGCGGGATCTTCGAGGGCGCGATTGATTTCTTCGAGTTTTACCGCTTTGGCATCGTAGTCAAAGATACCTCCGCAACTCGCGCGCCCGCGCGGCGAGGCCGGAAAGTCGTTCGGCAATGGCGTTCTGGCGTTCTGCTTCCATGAAATTCTCCGGGACGAAAAACCGCAAATTATACCGGCGCGCGCCACGGCGCACGCGGGACTTTACGAGGTTGAGACGGCATGGCCCGGCAGACGACGAAGAACGCGGTGAGCCTGGGGGCGAGCACGAACGACACCGCCCCGAGACCAACAGGCCGGCGCATCCATCCGCCATCCAGGGGCGAGCGGCGCTCAAGCGTAGATATCGAGCGCGCGGCCGGAAGTGGGCGCGAGGCTGTTTGCAATGGCTTGCCCGAACGCGCTGGCGCGGCGCTCCGTGGTGCCGCCCGCGCCGCTGCTCATCTTTTCCATGTTCTCGCGGGCGATTTCGGCACGCGCTTCGGCGGCCATTTGCGAGGCCGCCGCTGCGACGCTGCGATCCTGCGGAGAGGGATCGGCGGGGGCGAGCGCGGCGGCGCGGATTTGCGCGGCGCGCACCAGAGTCTCTTGCGGCGTACGGCCCTTGGAGGTGTCGATGCCGACTTCGCCGGAAACAGCGTATTTCTGCCCGTCGGGGCCGGTTTCATAGCCGAAGCTCGCGCCCGAAGTGACGAGACTGCCCCCGGCGGCCATGTGTGCCGCTTCGTGGGCGCGCACTTTGCGATCGGTGACCTTCATCTCCTCGAGGCGGCGGCGCTCGGCCTCGGAGAGTTCGTTTGCGCTGCCGCGTTGTCCGGGGCGCGCGCTGTCCGTGGCCGTCGCGCCATCTTGTTCGCGCCGCGCACCCGCGTAGGCCGAGGCGCTCTGGAGGGGGCTGGCGACAGGAAAAGAGAGGCCGGAGATCATGGTTCGGGCACGCTGAAACAGGCGACGAGACGAGTCGCCTTTTCAGCCTAGATCGCCTTGTCGGGGCGGAAAAGCAGAATCTGCGGCGTGTTGCGTGCTAGTGCTCGCGCGGGCCGGGATTGTTTTTGCCGGTGTATCTGTGTGTGGGGGGAAGGGAGGCGGCAGCGTGCGTGGGAAAAATGCGCCCATTAGTGTGTCTTATTCGGGTGTGTCCTATTCTGGTGCATCTCACTCGGCGCTGCGCGGCGGCAGGTGCGACAGCATCCAGCCGGTGGCGATTTCAGCGGCGGCGGCGAGCCTGTCGGCGCTCATGTTTTCCGCTTCGCCACCCGGCGTCTCCTGCCAGGCGTGCGGCTCGGCGGTCAGCTCGAACGCTTGCCGCAGGATGTCGGCCCGCGGATTGTCGCGCCCGGAGATGAAGCAGGCGGGTATTTTGAGGGCGCGCAGCGGCGCGGCGCCGGCCAGATCGGGGCGGCCCGCGAGGATCGCCAGCGCGCCGAGCTGTGCGGGCAGGTGCGCGGCGGCGCGAATGGCGGCGGCAGCGGCGGTGTCCGTGGCGAAGATGCCCAGCGGCAGGGCGAGCAACTGTGGCTGATAGTGTATCCATTCGAGCGCCGCCAGCAGCCGTTCGCCCAAGTTGGCGACGTTGAAACGTGCATCCGGATCGCGCGCTTCCTCGTCGGTGAGCAGATCGAGCGCGAAGGTGGCGAATCCCGCTTGCTGCATCGCCCGCGTCACGGCGAGTTCGAAATTGCCAGTGGCCTCGATGGTGGGGGCGGCGGAGGTGATGGATTGCGGAATCAGGATCAGGCCGCGCACGTCGGGCGCATGATCCAGCCGCGCGGCGAGCCACGTACCGTGGGCGGAAAGGCTAAGTCGAGTATGGCGCAGTTTCACGACATGATTATAGCCGCCTAGCCTTCACCTGCTCCGCTTCCGTAGAATCCGGCTTATGCAAAAAAACGCTCCCCGCCATTTCGCCCTCGTGCCCGCCGCCGGTCGCGGCGCGCGCATGGGCACGGCCCTGGCCAAGCAATATTTGCCGCTCATGGGCAGGCCGCTCATTCATCACACGCTCGCCGCCTTGTGCGCCGTGCCGGACATCGAGCGCGTCTTCGTCGTGCTCTCGGTCGACGATGCGCAATGGGCGTGTTACGACTGGCGTGCGCTCGGAGCGCGCCTCGCGCCGCTTTTCTGCGGTGGTCCGACGCGCGCCGATTCGGTGCTCTCCGGGCTGCGCGCCATCGCCAACGAAGTTTCCCCGACCGACTGGATATTGGTGCATGATGCCGCGCGCCCCTGTCTGGCGAGTTGGCACATCGAAAAGCTGATCTCCGAACTCGCGCACGACGATGTGGGGGGACTGCTTGCCGTGCCGGTGGCCGACACGGTGAAGCGCGCCGACGAGCATGGCCGTATCGCCGCGACCGTGGCCCGCGACGGGCTGTGGCGCGCACAAACGCCGCAGATGTTCCGCTACGTGATGCTGCGCCGCGCGCTGGAGTCTGCCCACGGCCTCACCGACGAAGCCAGCGCCATCGAAGCTGCGGGCCTGCGCCCCAAACTGGTCGAAGGCGATGCCGCCAATCTCAAGGTGACGTTCCCGTTCGATTTGCATATTGCGGAATGGATATTGCGGCAACGTGAAGGAGACGTCCATGAAACCTGAAATCCGCATCGGCCAAGGCTTCGACGTTCACGCCTTTACCCCCGAATCGCCCAGATCCGCCGAGCGCCTGGCCGAGCTGCCGGGCACCCATTCCGGCGACGCCGCTCAGCCGTCAAGACCGCTCATCCTCGGCGGCGTCGCCATTCCTTTCCCGCGCGGCCTCGTCGGCCATTCCGACGCCGATGTTCTGCTGCATGCGATCACCGACGCCGTGCTCGGCGCGGCGGGGCAGGGCGACATCGGTCGACTTTTTCCCGATACCGACCCGCAATGCGCCGGGGCCGACAGTCGCGTTTTGTTGCGCACCGCGTTCGCCAGGGTGAAGGCGGCGGGCTGGCAGGCAGTCAACGTCGATGCAACGATCATCTGCCAGCAGCCGAAGATCGCCCCCCTTGCGGCGCAAATGGCGGCCAACATCGCCGCCGACCTCGGTATCGCCGCCGATGCCGTCAACATCAAGGGCAAAACCACCGAAAAGCTCGGCTTCACCGGGCGAGGCGAAGGCATCGCCGCGCAGGCGGTGGCGCTGCTGGTGCGGAGAAAATGAGCCGGTTTCCTTCGCATCAGCAAAAAGCGCGACATGGCGGCGCGATGCTTCGGCGGCCCGCCATCTCCGCGGGCGCTTGAGTGGCTGGAACGTCGCTCAAAAACGCTTCTCATGCGCACTCCGCCCGCTCCCGCTCCTTTTCTCCCCGTCTCTCGCGCCGAGATGGACGCGCTTGGCTGGGAAGCCTGCGATATCGTGCTGGTGACTGGCGACGCCTACGTCGATCATCCGAGCTTTGGCATGGCGCTCGTCGGGCGGCTGCTCGAAGCGCGGGGCTGGAGAGTGGGCGTCATCGCGCAGCCCGACTGGAAGAGCGCCGGGGCGTTTCGCGTGCTTGGGCGGCCGCGCCTGTTCTTCGGGGTGACGGCGGGAAATATGGATTCGATGGTCAATCACTACACCTCGGATCGCAAGCTTCGCTCCGACGACGCCTACACACCGGAGGCCGCGCCCGGCAAACGGCCCGACCGTGCCGTGACTGTTTATGCGCAGCGGGCGCGCGAGGCATTCCCCGGCGTACCCGTGGTGCTCGGCTCCATCGAAGCGAGCCTGCGCCGCATCGCCCATTACGATTACTGGAGCGACACCGTGCGCCGTTCGGTGTTGGCCGATTCCAAGGCGGATTTCCTGATCTACGGCAATGCCGAGCGCGCGCTCATCGACTTCACGCGCCGTCTGGCGGCAGGCGAGGCGGTGGCGGAGATCCGCGATTTGTGCGGCACGGCGTTCATGGTGGCTCCCGGCTGGCGGCCCGACGGCTGGATGGAGATCGACGCTTCCGCGCCGGGGGCGCCCGTGACGGCGGGGCAGGGCGGCGCGGCGCGCGCCCGCTGTGTCGTGCGCCTGCCGTCCTTCGAGCAAGTGAAGCGCGACAAACTCGCCTACGCCCACGCCTCGCGCGTGTTCCATCTCGAATCCAATCCCGGCAACGCCCGCGCCCTCGTACAGCGCCACGGCGATGGGCCGGGCGCGCGCGACGTGTGGCTCAATCCGCCGCCGCTGCCGCTTTCCACCGCCGAGATGGATGCCGTGTACGATCTGCCCTATGCGCGTCGTCCGCATCCGTCCTACGGTGCGGCGCGTATTCCGGCCTGGGAGATGATCCGTTTCTCGATAAACATCATGCGCGGCTGTTTCGGCGGCTGTACGTTTTGTTCGATCACCGAGCATGAAGGCCGTATCGTGCAATGCCGTTCGCAGGCATCCATCCTGCGCGAGATTGCGGCGGTGCGCGACCGTACGCCCGGCTTCAAGGGCCACCTCACCGATCTCGGCGGTCCCACCGCCAACATGTACCGGATGCGCTGCAAGGACGCCTCCGCCGAGGCCGCCTGTCGGCGACTTTCCTGTGTCTGGCCGGAGATTTGCCCACGGATGGCGACCGATCACGCCCCGCTCATCGAACTCTACCGCGCCGCCCGCGCCGTGCCCGGCGTCAAGCGCATCACCATCGGCTCCGGCCTGCGCTATGACCTCGCCGTTCGCGCCCCCGAATACGTGGCCGAACTCGCCGCGCACCATGTCTCCGGCCTGCTGAAAGTCGCCCCCGAACACAGCGAACCCGCTCCGCTCGCCGCGATGATGAAACCCGGCATCGTCACTTTCGATGCCTTCGCCGCAGCCTTCGAGCGCGCGAGCCAAAAAGCGGGCAAGAAACAGCACCTCGTCCCGTACTTCATCGCCGCCCATCCCGGCGCGAGCGATGAGGACATGCTGCGCCTCGCCTTGTGGCTCAAGTCGCGCGGCTTCCGTCCCGATCAGGTGCAAACTTTCCTGCCCACGCCGTTGGCCCTGGCCACGGCGATGTACCACACGGGCCTCAACCCGCTGAAACCTCTCACATCCAGCCCGCACTCCGTCGCCAGCGCCCGTGGCGAGCGCCAGCGCCGTCTGCACAAAGCCTTCCTGCGCTGGCACGACCCCAAAAACTGGCCGCTGCTGCGCGAAGCGCTGATGAAGATGGGCAGAGGGGATTTGATCGGGCGTGGGGCGCGGTGCCTGGTGCCGCGCGGGTGAATGGGCGAATAGCAAGAGGGGGCTCTCAAGAATTCCCCCTTTGTGCCGTTGTAGACGACATTCGAAAGCAACGGATACGCAGGAAAGGATACGCAGGAAATGAAAATACTATCATCGGGCCTTTCGATGGCCTCGCAGCACACCGAAATCGAACAAAGCCACGTCGAAGAATCTCTGAGCGCATGGAAGGTGCAATCAGGGCAGCGCGTTCCGCTTCTGGACGAGTCCTCGTCGCACGACCGGCTTTCGGCTTCGCACTCACAGGTCGCGATCTCCAGTGCGGGGCGCGAAAAACTTGCGCAGGAAGACATCCCCAGGCTGCTCGTGCCCAAACCGGATACAGGGACGAAGACGCCTGCGGACAAGGATGGCGCGCAGGTCGTTGCGCCGCAGGCGAATGCGGCGGACGAAGCCAGCTTCAACCAGCAACTCGACAACGACCCGCGCCTGACCCTGCTGCGAATGGCCATCGAATCGCTGACGGGGCACAAGGTGCAGATGCTGGGAGGCGAAATGCGCGATCCCTCCAAGGCTTCGTCGGATGTCGGCGCGATCTATGAGCGCCACGAAACCCGCAGCGAATTCGAGCAGACGGATTTCTCCGCCCGTGGCAAGGTCAGCACCGCCGACGGGCGAGAAATCGGCTTCTCCATTCAGCTTTCCATGTCCCGCGCCTACGTTGAGCAAATCGACATTACCGTGCGCTATGGCTCCGCGCTGAAAGATCCGCTGGTGCTCAACTTCTCCGGCACGGCGGCGGAACTGGGCGATACGCGCTTTAGCTTCGATCTGGACGGCGATGGACGCAGCGAGAGTTTGCGCACGCTTGCCTCCGGCAGCGGCTATCTGGTGTTCGACCGCGACGGCGACGGCAAGGTGAAGGACGGTAGCGAACTGTTCGGCGCGCGCAGCGGCGACGGCTTCGGAGAGCTGGCCGCGCTCGACGATGACGGCAACGGCTGGATCGACGAAAACGATGCCGCATGGACGAAGCTCGGTGTGTGGACGAAGGACGCGGCGGGCGGCGACATCCTGCGAAGCCTCAAGGATGCGGGCGTCGGCGCAATCGGCTTGCAACACATCGACACGCCGTTTTCCGTAAAGGACGACAACAATAAACTGCTTGCCCAGATTCGCTCCACGGGCGTGTTCCTGAAAGAAAACGGCGGCGTGGGAACGGTGCAGAAGATCGATCTGGCGGTGTAGGTGTTACGCTGGATGGATTGGCGCTGCGAAGGTTGCCAAGGGATGAGCTGATCCCGGTCGGTGTCGCTATTTATTCGCTATAAGCCCTTCGTAACGCGCCTTTTCTTCTTCCGTAAAACAGCAAAACACCACTTCCTCGATCCCCGGCAGACCGAGCAGGGTGTCACGCACGGTGCGTACGGCCAGCGGCGCGGCCTGTTCGGACGGGTAGCCGAATGCGCCGGTGCTGATACATGGGAAAGCGATGCTCTTGAGTCCGACTTTTGCCGCCAGTTCCAGTGTTCGGCGATAGCAGGAGGCGAGCAGCGCCGGTTCGCCGTGCCGACCGTCGCTCCAGATGGGACCGACGGTGTGGATGATGTGCGTGGCGGGCAGGCGAAACCCGGGAGAAATCTTGGCATTGCCGGTCTTGCAGCCATCGAGGGTGCGGCAGAAGCGGAGCAGATCCCGCCCGGCGGCGCGATGGATGGCTCCGTCGACGCCACTGCCGCCCAATAGCGAATTGTTGGCGGCGTTGACGATAGCATCGACGGCCAATGTCGTAATATCGGCGCAAACGGCGCGCAAGACGGCGGTCATGAAAGTCTCCGGGGAAACGAAATGTCGCGGCTGATTCTGTTCAACAAACCTTACGGCGTACTATGCCAGTTTACCGATGCGCACGGTCGCGCCACGTTGAAAGATCACATTCCGGTACCCGGAGTTTACGCCGCCGGGCGACTGGACACGGACAGCGAAGGTTTGCTGCTGCTCACCGACGATGGCGCGCTCCAGCACCGGATTGCCAATCCGCGCTACAAGCTGCCCAAGCGCTATCTGGCGCAGATCGAGGGGGTGCCGGAGGGCGATGCGTTGCAACGCCTGCGCGCCGGGGTGGATTTGGGCGATTTCGTCACCCGTCCGTGCGAGGCGCGCGCCGTGCCCGAACCCGCCTGGCTCTGGCCGCGCGATCCGCCCGTGCGCTTTCGCAAGAGTGTGCCGACTGCATGGCTGGAAATCGTCCTGCGTGAAGGCAAGAACCGTCAGGTGCGCCGGATGACGGCGAAAGCCGGCTTGCCCACTTTGCGCTTGATCCGCGTCGCCATTGGCGATTGGCAGCTCGATGGACTCGCGCCGGGGCAATGGCGGGAGGCTTAGAATGCGCGCTGCGCCGGAGCGTGACGCCGACGCAAATCAAAGTCCATCGGCGTGCGGGCAGGGGCTGGATTCCGGCGCTGGGTTCCGGCTTTCGCCGACATGACGAGACAGCAGGGGAAAATATGAAATCGACAGGATGGGCGATGCGCACAGTGTTGGCCTGGGCGGCGTTGCTCTGGGCGGGCGCGGCGGGTGCCGAGATGTCGCAGGCGGAATTGACGCTCGGCAAGACGCGCCTCAGCCTCGAAGTCGCCGCCAGCGAGGCGGATCGCCAGGTGGGACTGATGTATCGCACCAGCCTCCCGGAAGCGCGCGGCATGGTGTTCGTCTTTGCATCCGACCTCCGCATCTGCATGTGGATGCGAAACACCCTGATTCCGCTCTCGGTCGCCTTCCTCGACAAGAATGGGCGTGTGATCAACATCGAGGAGATGGCCCCGCAGACCGAGGACAACCATTGTTCTTCCCGCCCCGCGCGCTATGCGCTGGAAGTCAACCGCGGCTGGTTCGGCAGACACGGCATCAAGGCGGGAGACACGGTGGAGGGCGTTGTGGCGTTGCCGCCGGGGCGGTGAATTAGCCCCGCTTTCCCGCCCATATCCACCCATCGCCTTGCGGTGGCGGTTCGGATAATTCCCCCATGTATTTTTGCGTCCGCGGCAGAGGGTTGCGCACGGGGGCAATGGGGAGCCCGACGTGGCTGAAGGCAGCGACGAAGACCGTACAGAACCCGCATCAGGCCGACGATTACAACAGGCGCGCGAGGAAGGACAGGTTCCGCAGTCGCGGGAGCTGTCGACGTTTCTGGTCACGATGACCGGAGTGCTCTTTCTTTGGCTGCTCGGCGGCTGGATGGGCGAAAGGCTGGTGGGGTTGCTGCGGCGAGGCTTTACGTTCGATCGCGAAATGGCGCTCGCGCCATCGCCCATGGTGATGGTCGAGTACGTGCAAAACCTTTTCAGCGGCGCATTGCTCACCATATCGCCGCTGTTCGCCGTGCTGCTGGTGGCGGCGGTGGCCGCGCCGCTGGCGTTGGGCGGGTTTTTGTTCTCGCCCGCCGTGCTCGGGCTCAAACTCGACCGGCTCAATCCCATGCAGGGCATCAAACGCATGTTCTCGCTGCACGGTCTCGCGGAGATGCTGAAGGCGGTCATGAAAGCGGCGCTGATCGGCGGGGTGGGGGCGCTGGTGCTGTGGCGGCATCGCGATCATCTGTTCGATTTCCTGCGTGAGCCGCTGGAGGTGGCGATCGGAGATTTTTCCGGCACGGTGATCTGGATCGCGTTGCTGATCGTCTCCAGCCTGGGGCTGCTCGCGTTATTCGATGTGCCGTTCCAACTGTGGCAGTACCACAAGAGACTGCGCATGTCGAAAGAGGAGGTCAAGCGTGAATTCAAGGAACAGGAGGGCGACCCGCACCTGAAAGGCCGCATTCGTTCCATGCAGCGCGAGATGGCGCGCCGCCGCATGATGGCCGAAGTGCCGAAGGCCGATGTGGTGGTGACCAACCCGGCGCATTTCTCGGTGGCGCTGCGCTATGACACGCCGCGCATGGCCGCGCCCATCGTGGTCGCCAAGGGACGCGGCGAGCTCGCGCTCAAAATCCGCGAGCTCGCGCTCAGCAATGCCGTGCCGCTGCTCGAAGCGCCGCCGCTGGCGCGGGCGCTTTATACCCATTGCGAATTGCAACAGGCCATTCCCGCCGCGTTGTTCAGCGCCGTGGCCGAGGTGATGGCCTACGTCTATCAACTCAATGAGGCGATCGCGCGCGGCACCGAGCCGCCGTCGCCGCCTGCCGATCTGCCGGTGCCGGGCGATCTCGATCCCGGCCCGCCGCCCGAAGCGTAACCCGTATGGCGACCGAAAACGCCCTGAACCTGCGTCAGATGCTCACGCCCCAGCGGCTCCGCTCGCTGGCCGCGCCGCTGCTCATCATCATGATTTTGTCGATGATGGTGCTGCCGTTGCCGGTATTCCTGCTCGATGTGTTCTTTACCTTCAATATTGCGGTGTCGGTGATGGTGATGCTGGTGGCGATGTATGCGCGCCGCCCGCTCGATTTCTCCGCGTTCCCCACCGTGCTGCTGATGACGACGCTGCTGCGGCTGTCGTTGAACGTTGCATCCACCCGCATCGTGCTGCTGCACGGGCACAGCGGCGGCGCGTCGGCGGGCAAAGTCATCGAGGCGTTCGGCCAGTTCATCGTCGGCGGCAACACGGCGGTGGGCATCGTGGTGTTCATCATTTTGGTGGTCATCAACTTCGTGGTCATCACCAAGGGCGCGGGGCGGATCGCGGAGGTGAGCGCCAGGTTTACGCTGGATGCGATGCCCGGCAAGCAGATGGCCATCGACGCCGATCTGAATGCAGGTCTGATCGATGAAAAAACCGCCAAGCTGCGGCGCAAGGAAGTAGCGCAGGAGTCCGACTTCTTCGGGGCGATGGATGGCGCCTCCAAGTTCGTGCGCGGCGATGCCATTGCGGGCATCATCATCATGCTCATCAACATCCTGGGCGGTCTTTTCGTCGGGGTGGTGCAGCACGATCTGGCGGTTGCGGACGCGGCGCACACCTACACGATCCTCACCATCGGCGACGGGCTGGTGGCGCAGATTCCTTCGCTGGTCATCTCGATTGCCGCCGGCCTCGTGGTGTCGCGCGTCGGTGACGATGAGGATATCGGCGCGCAGGTGCTGGGACAGGTATTCAGCAATACGCAAGTGCTGGCGCTGACGGCCGTCATCGTTGGCATCCTCGGCATGATTCCGGGCATGCCGAATCTGGTTTTCCTGCTGTTTGCTTCCGCGCTTGGCGCGCTGGCTTGGCGACGCAAGCAGCAGCACGCGGCGGGGCTGGAAGCGCTGCCATCGGAGGGCGCGCCGCCCGAGGCGCAGGCGGTAGAGGCGCAGGAGGCGAGCTGGAACGATGTGTCGCCTGTCGATGTGCTGGGGCTGGAAGTCGGCTACCGCCTGATTCCGATGGTCGACAAGAGTCAGGATGGCGAACTGTTGCGCCGCATTCGCGGGCTGCGCAAGAAATTCGCGCAGGATGTGGGTTTCCTTGCTTCACCGGTACACATCCGCGACAACCTCGAACTCAAGCCCAATGCCTACCGCGTCACGCTCAAAGGTGTCGAAGTCGGCGTGGGTGAAGCCTTCCCCGGTCAATTCCTGGCGATCAATCCGGGCCGCGTCGCAGGCGCGCTCGGCGGGCACGAAACCATCGACCCCGCCTTCGGCCTGCCCGCGTACTGGATCGACAACACCATGCGCGAGCAGGCGCATGCACAGGGCTACACCGTGGTCGATGCCAGCACCGTGGTCGCCACCCATCTCAACCACGTCATCCTCAGCCATGCCGCCGAGCTGCTCGGACGCGGCGAGACGCAGGCGCTGCTCGATCACATCGGGCAGGAGGCGCCCAAGCTCATCGAGGATCTCGTGCCCAAGCTGCTGCCGGTGTCGACGGTGCAGCGCGTGCTGCAAAACCTGCTTACCGAGGAGGTCAACATCCGCGACATGCGCACCATCGTCGAGGTACTGGCCGAATACGCACCGCGCACGCAGGATGCCATCGAACTCACATCGAGAGTGCGCGAGGCGCTTGGCCGCGCCATCGTGCAGAGCCTGTTCCCCGGCAACGCCGAAGTGCAGGTCATGGCGCTGGAACCAGGGCTGGAGCGTATTTTGTTGCAGGCAATCGGCGCGAACGGCGATGGCGTCATCGAGCCGGGGCTGGCCGATACGCTGCTTCGCCAAACCGCGCAACTCGCGCAGCGTCAGGAGGACATCGGCCTGCCCGCCGTGTTGCTGGTGCCCGCGCAGTTGCGCATGCTGCTTTCGAGGTTTCTGCGCCGCGCCGTGCCCGCGCTGCGGGTCATCGCCAACAGCGAAGTGCCGGAATCGCGCACGATCCGCGTCACCGGCATGGTCGGCGCGACGGGGTAGGGCGGGCGGGGCTTACTTCTTCGCGCGCGTGCCCCGACGTTTCGCGCTTGCTCCGGCGCTGGATTTCGCCCCCGGCGCGCCCGCTCTCGCCTTGCCTGGTGCGGGTCTGGCCGTATCAGTAGCCGCGGCAACCCGTCGCACGACGCCCATGAACAGGATCTTGTCGTTGTGGATATCCCCGATGGTCAGCAGAAACGGGCGATCGAGGGTCATCGTGAATGGCGCGGCCGCATCGCCAATCGGCATGGCTGCCGCCCGGATGCCGACCTGCGTCACGGCAGCGGCTTCTGTGCCCTGTTCGTCGATCGCAATGAAGCTCTTGTGCGTGACGCTGGCGATGCGCAGCGGCGGCGAATCTTGCAGGATGCCGGTGAATTCGGCTTTTTCCGTGAAGGCGCGGGTGATGCCCATCTCGCTCAGGAATGCCGCGATCTGCGCGGTGTATCCCGTGCGCAGGCGCGGCAGGCGCACTTCGCCTTCGCGCCAGTCGAGCGCGCCGACGAGCGATTTCCACGCATCGTTGCCGTTTTGTCGCAGCCAGCTTTCGGTGGAGACATTGTGCGCCGGCAGGAAAATCGTCATCGTCAGCCCGTCGTCGCGGTACGGCAGTTGCACCATTTGCCCCGCGTCGCTCTCGCCGTAACGGAAGCGCTGCTTCTGGACCATGAAACGCGCCGCCGTGCCTCGATTCGGCTCGGCGAAGAATTTGGCGATCGTCGTGGCCTTGGGGTTGAACGGATAGCGCCATTTGCCCTCGAAATCGAACACCGTGGTCAGTACGATGCCTGTGGCATCAGGCGGCTGCATCATGATCGACGGAATTTTGCCGCTCGTCTGCTTGCTCACGTAGGTGTTGATGAGCTCCGGCGCATCAGCGGGCGAAGTGCTGTCGACCCGCGCGTTCGTGAAGTGATTGAGAAAGCGCGTTTGCAGCGCCTTGCCCTGCGGCACCCATATATGCAGCGCATTGCGGAAGCTCGCGCCCGGCGCATTGTCGATGAGCCCGTAGTCGCCCGCCCGGCTCACGATTTCTTCCCGCGTCCGGCCTTCGGCGCCTTCCGCCGCCGCCGCGAGCGCCGTGCGAATGTTGCGCGGCCCGATCATCACATTGTCGCCCTCGCGCGCCTGCACCAGTCTTGCGAGCAGATCGAAGCCGAAACGCCCGTCCAGCAGAGTGGCTTCCTGCGGCGCGGTTTCCACGGGCGGCGCGGGCGCGGGTGCCACGGCAGGCTTGTTTTCGGCATTCATGGCACACCCCGAAAAAAGAGCCAGCGCCGCGGATATCGCCAGCACGGCGGTTTGGGATGGCAAATGACCGGGACGCCATGAAAGCATTTGTTTCTCCTGAGCTTTGGGCCCCTCAGAGTATAAAGGGTTTGATGAGAGTGGATTAACCGTCAGTGGCTTGTCCATGATTCAGTCCTCCCATACTCTCAGAAGCTCGAAGGCGCGTTTGATGTCGGCTGCCTGGCTTCCCGGCTGCCTGGCTTCCCTTTGTCGCCGCCGCACTATCGGCGCGCGCTTCGTTGTGGGCGTGGCGCTGCGGATTGCGGTGTCGGTCAGGGACGGGGGCATGCCCCCAAAAATACCCCTGGATTCAATCGGATTGCTGCGGACTTCCCTGGACGCAAAAAAGGCCGGAAACCCTGTGTTTATCGGGTTATCCAGCCTTCTCAGGATTTCTCGGGAAATAATATGGTTGCGGAGGAAGGATTCGAACCTTCGACCTTCGGGTTATGAGCCCGACGAGCTACCGGACTGCTCCACTCCGCGCCGGAAAGAAGCAGTATAGCGGAGTGGCCTTGCCGTGACAAGGCGCTTGGCGGTGTTTGGCAGGGCGGACGTGCGAAACGGCGCGGTTCAGTTGGTTTCCACCCGGTTGCGGCCGTTGCGTTTGGCTTCGTAGAGTGCGTGGTCGGCGCGGGAGAGCGTCTGATCGGTGTTGAGGTCGTCGGCGGTCATGATGGTGACGCCGACGCTGGTGGTGACGCGGATGGGGATGTCGTTGTAGGTGAGCGGGTTGTCTTCGAGCGTTTTGCGCACCCGTTCGGCCAGCCCCATCGCGCCTTCGCGGCTGGCCTGCGGCAGCAGGATGGCGAATTCTTCGCCGCCGAGACGGGCGAGTGTGTCGGATTCGCGCAGGAGTTTGCGCACCTGACGCACGATGTGACAGAGCATGGCATCGCCCGCGGCATGGCCGTGGGTGTCGTTGATTTGTTTGAAGTGGTCGATATCGATCATCAGGATCGCCGCTTCGCCGGGGTAGCGCGCAAGGCGGGCGCGTTCGCGTTCGATGCTCTCGAAGAAGGCGCGGCGGTTGGGGATGCCGGTGAGCGGGTCGGAGGTGGCGAGCTGCCAGAGTTCGCGCACGTGGCGTTTTTTCTGCGAGATGTCGCGGTAGATGTAGAGGAAGCCGATCAGGCTGTCGTGCAGGCGGATGGGGATGAAGTCGCGCTCCACCCAACGTCCGTCCTTGAAGTGGATTTCCTCGCCGTATTCGGGGCGGGTGGCCGCACGCAGCTCTTCGATGCGCTCCATGAATGCCTGACTGTCCTCGGCCACCTGGCTGGAGAACATCATCAAGGGGTAGATCGGGCGGCCCAGGACGTAATCGTTGGTGCCGGGTAGCCCAAGCAGGTCGAAAATCGACTGGTTGAGCAGCACGATGCGCCCGAAGGTGTCCTCCATGACCAGCGCGCCGGGGAAGTTTTCGACCACGGCCTTCAAGTGGGAGTGCGCCACTTCCAGTTCTTCGCGCACGGCCTTGTGGTCGGTGAAATCTTCCTTGGTGGCGATGAAATGCTGAATCTTGCCTGCCGCATCGAATGCGGGGGAGATGGTGAGCAGTTCGTCGTAGAGGCTTTCATCTTTCCTGCGGTTGACCAGTTCGCCGCGCCAGACGCGCCCGTCGAGGATGGTTTGCCACATCTGGGCGTAGAAGCTGCCGGGCTGGATGCCGGATTTGCACAAGGCGGTGGGGGTGCGTCCGATGGCTTCGGCGGTGCTGTAGCCGGTGAGTTCGGAGAAGGCGGGATTGGCCCATTCGATGACGCCGTCGGGCCGGGAGATGACGATGGCGATGTTGCAGGCGTTGAGCGTGCTCTCCAGCAGGCGGCGTTGCGTCTCCGTGCGCGCCAGCCGTTCGCGTTCGTGGCGGTTGGCGTAGCGGAAGAACAGGTAGCCGAACAGCACACAGGCCATGCCGATGAGCATCAGCAACAGCGAGGTGAGGTTGTGGCGCTTCGTGGGCGCGCCGTTTGCCAGCAGGGTGTCGCGGTTGGCGGCCCAGATGACGCCGATCGGCAAGGAGGCGTGCAGGTGGTGCGCGACGATCCAGTTGCGGCTGTCGATGGCTTCCTGCTCGCGTACGTCCGCGGATTCGCCTTTATTCCATCGTTCCACGATGTCGCGTTCGATCATCAGCAGCCCGGCGTCTGCCGGGGCGGTGTCGAGCAGGCGCGGGCCGTCGGTGCGAAAAAGTGCGATGCGCGCCCCCGGCGCGTCCGGGATGCTCTCGGTTTGGTGCACGAGGTAGCTCACATCGATGACGGCGATCATCGATACGGCATTGCGGTTCGCGGGGTTGTGCGCGAGGGGAATGAAACCGGCCTCGGGCGTGGGGCGGGCATTGTCGGCAAGCGGCGTGCCATCGGCGAAGTCGCTGCCCGCGTATGCGGGGCCGATGCGCAGGGTGTTGCCGGAGGTGAGCGTGTGCGTCCCCCATGCGCTCATGTCGACGGTGTGGCCGACGTTTTCGGGGTAAGTGCTGACGACGATCTTGCCTTGCGCATCGACGACGGACAGCGAATGCAGGTAAGGGAAGTTCGCCAGCATATGCCGAAGGGTCTGGACGGGCGGCAGGCGGTTGGCGGACGCGGGAAGGAACCCTTGCATGGCACGGTCGACGTCAAGCAGCAATTGCCCGGTGTCACGCGCGATATAGGCGGCGTCGCGCTGCGCGATGGAGAGGTAGGTCTTGCTGTGCTGCCTGATTTCGGCATCCGCCTGATAGAAGAAGGCCAGTATCGCGACCACTGCGCACAGCGCGAGCACGGCGGCGAAGGCGATATCGGCGGTGAGGAAGCGGAAGCGTTTTTCCATCTTATGGACGGTCGATCTGTATCGCCGGATAGCCCAAGAAAATTCGTGCAACGATAACACGTTGCCGGGTCGAAAGAGGTTTATCCGAGGAACATCCGGTAAGCGGGGTTGGCGGTTTCATTGATGTATTCGTACCCGAGTTGCCGCAGGAATTCCGCAAAATGAGTTTGATCGGCGGGCGGCACCTGCATGCCCGCGAGCACGCGGCCGAAATCCGCACCGTGATTGCGGTAGTGGAACAGGCTGATGTTCCACTGCGAGCGCAGCTGAGCGAGGAAATCGTTCAGTGCGCCGGGGCGTTCCGGGAAGGTGAAGCGATAGAGCACTTCGTTTTCCGCCTGCGGCGCGTGGCCGCCGACCATGTAGCGCACATGGGTCTTGGCCATTTCGTTGTCGGTGAGGTCGGTTGCAGGCAGTCCGTGGCGTTCGAGCAGGTCGACGAGACGCGCGATGTCGGCGCGGTTATGGACGGAAACGCCCACGAAGATGCACGCCTGCCGCGCATCGGCGTAGCGGTAGTTGAACTCGGTGATGTCGCGCTTGCCGAGCAACTGGATGAATTTGCGGAAAGAGCCCGGTTCTTCGGGAATCGTCACCGCGAGCACCGCTTCGCGCTGCTCGCCCAGTTCGGCGCGCTCGGCCACGAAGCGCAGGCGATCGAAGTTCATGTTCGCGCCGGACGCGACCGCCACCAGCGTCTTGTCGTGCAGCTTGTGCAGGCGCGCGTACTCCTTGGCCCCGGCCACGGCGAGCGCGCCGGACGGTTCGAGAATGGAGCGTGTGTCCTCGAACACATCCTTGATCGAGGCGCAGATGGCGTCGTTGTCGACTTCGATGATCTCGTCGACGTACTGCTGGCAGAGGCGGAATGTTTCGTCGCCGACGCGCTTCACCGCCGTGCCGTCCGCGAACAGGCCCACCTGTTCCAGCACCACCGGATGCCCGGCGGCGAGCGATCGGTTCATTGCATTGGCATCGATCGTTTCCACGCCGATCACCTTCGTTTCCGGGCGCAGCCGCTTCACGTAGGCCGCCACGCCCGAGATCAGGCCGCCGCCGCCGATGGCACAGAACACGGCATGGATGGGCTGCGAGTGCTGGCGCAGGATTTCCATGCCGATGGTGCCTTGCCCGGCGATGACGTCCGGGTGGTCATAGGGATGGACGAAGGTGAGCTTGTCGCGCTTTTCCAATTCGAGGGCGTGGAGGTAGGCGTCCGAAAAAGATTCGCCCGCCAGCACCACTTCGCCGCCGCGCGCGCGCACGGCATCGACTTTGATGCGTGGCGTGGTGCTTGGCATGACGATGACCGCGCGCACGCCGAGTTTTTGCGCCGACAGCGCCACGCCCTGCGCATGGTTGCCCGCCGAGGCGCAGATGACCCCGCGCTCGAGCGCGGCGGCAGGCAGGTTCGCCAGCATGTTGTATGCGCCGCGCAGCTTGAAGCTGAACACGGGCTGCGTGTCCTCGCGCTTCAGGTAGATGTGGTTGCGCACACGGGCGGAGAGGTTGACCGCGAGATCGAGCGGCGTCTCGATGGCCACGTCGTACACCCGCGCATTGAGGATACGTTCCAGATAATCGGGTTCAGCGACCATGTCGGATGCTCCTGGGTGAAGCCGGTAAGCGTAGCAGTCCGTGCCGCATTGCAGCAAGCGCGCCGATGCGAGAAGGTGGAATCCTTATCGGGGGTGGAATCCTTATCGGGGGCAGAACCCTTATGGGGCGGGATCGTCCGTGGCGGTTTCCTGCCAGCCGGTGAGCAGCGCGTGCAGCGCGGCGGCGTCGGGTGCGGCGAGCAGCCGTTCGCGGAAGGCGCGGTCGCTGAACATATGCGCCAGCTCCGAGAGAAGCTGGAGATGGGCGTCATTGGCTTTTTCGGGCACCAGCAGCACGAAAACGAGGCTGACGGGCCGCCCATCGAGGGAATCGAAGGGAATCGGCGCGGCAAGGCGGATGAGTGCGCCCGCCGCTTGCGCGAGTCCGGCGATGCGGGCGTGCGGAATGGCGACCCCCTGGCCGAGCCCGGTGGAACCGAGGCGTTCGCGGGTGAAAAGCTTCTCGAACACCAGATCGCGGGCCAGGCCCAATTGCGACTCGAAAAGCAGGCCGGCTTCTTCAAAAACACGCTTTTTGCTGCTGGCTTCGAGAGCAGCCACCACGTTGGCGGGCGGCAGAAGGGATGCGATAAGACTCATGATAGTGAACTCGCACGGGAGGCCGCCGGGCGGCCTCCTGGGTGTCGGCTAATGACTAGTAAAGGCTGGTGAACCGGACGATCAGCGCTCGACCGCGAATTTGTGCGAGTCGTGATTGTGCTCGGCGGATTTTTGTTTGTACTTCTGCACCTGCCGGTCGAGTTTGTCGGTCAGGGTGTCGATGGCGGCGTAGAGATCGGCGTCGGTGCTTTCGACGTGGATGTCCTTGCCGCGAACATGTACGGTGGCTTCGGCTTTCTGCTTGAGCTTATCTACGGAAAGAATCACGTTAACACTGGTGACATTGTCGAAATGTCGAACGACCCGGTCGAGTTTTTCGGTGGCATACGTACGGATGGCGTCGGTGACTTCGACATGATGGCCGGTGATGTTGAGATTCATGCTGACTCCTTTTTTCAAAGCGTTTTACGCAGACTGACGGGCGGTATGCCGAGCGATTCGCGGTATTTGGCGATGGTACGCCGTGCGACGACGATCCCCTGTTGGCCCAAAAGGTCGGCGATCCTGGCGTCGGACAGGGGTTTTTTCCCGTCTTCGGCGTCGATCATCTGACGAATCAGGGCGCGGATCGCTGTCGAGGATGCCGCCCCGCCAGTCTCCGTGGCAACGTGACTGCCGAAAAAATATTTCAATTCGAACACGCCACGCGGCGTGGCCATGTATTTCTGTGTGGTCACGCGCGACACGGTGGATTCGTGCAACTCAAGCTGGTCTGCGATCTCCTGGAGGGTCAGTGGCCTCATTGCCACCTCGCCATGATCGAAGAACTGTCGTTGCTGGTCAACGATGGCCTGCGAAACACGGAGGATTGTGTCAAACCTTTGTTGAACATTTTTGATGAGCCAGCGCGCTTCCTGCAATTGCCCGGACAACCCGCCGCCTTGTCCGCGATTTTGTTGCAACAGGCTGGCATAGAGCTGGTTGACGCGCAGGCGCGGCACGGCGTCCGAATTGAGTTGTACCGTCCAGCGGCCGCGAATTTTCTTCACGGTGACATCGGGCAGGATGAAACGGGTGTCCTCGCCGGAGTGGCGCGAGCCGGGGTGCGGATCGAGGGTGAGGATCAGTTCGCGCGCTTCGCGCAAGGCCGTATCGTTGCAGGCGGCCAGACGCTTCAGTTGGGCGAAGTTGCGTTCCGCGAGCAGTTCGAGGTGCTGTTCGGCGATGACGAGTGCGAGGTCGCGCACCGGGGAGGGCGGCAGGGTGCGCAGTTGCAGCGCGAGGCACTCCTGTGGCGAGCGCGCGCCGATGCCGGCGGGGTCGAGCTGCTGCACATGACGCAGCGCGATGGCAAGCTCATCGGGCTCGAATTCGAGGGTGGGCGGCAAGAGCTCGAACAGTTCATCCAGCTCCTGATGCAGATAGCCATCGTCGTCGAGCGCCTCGATGACGAAGCGCACCAGCATGCGGTCGCGGTCGGAGAGCGGCGAGAGCGCCACCTGCGCGTCGAGGTGATCGCGCAGCGAGGTGCTGGCGGCCTGTATTGCCTGAAAATCGACATCCTCGTCGTCGTCGTCCTTGCGGTTGCTTGGGGCGCTGCCCGCGCTCGACCAGTCGACGCTTTCGTCGAACGCCCCCTCGGCGCCACCCGCATCGGGGTGCTCGTCGTGGTGCTCGCCCGCGCCGGCTTCGCTGCCCGCGCCGTCCGTGGCGGTGGGGCTGGAGGCGGGCAGGGAGGCGATGAATTCGCCGCTGCCGCTGGAGGATTCTTCGCGCTCCAGCATCGGGTTCTCCAGCAAAAAACGGTCGATTTCCTGATTGAGCTCCAGCGTCGACAGTTGCAGGAGTTTGATCGACTGCTGCAATTGCGGCGTCAGGGTCAGGTGCTGCGAGAGTTTGATCTGGAGCGTGGGTTTCATGCGCGCGAGCCTGTCCTCATAGCCTGAAATGCTCGCCCAGATAGACCTCGCGCACTTTTTCGTTGGCGATGATCTCGGCGGGGACGCCGCTGGTGAGCACGCGGCCTTCGCTGATGATGGTGGCATGGTCGCAGATGCCCAGCGTCTCGCGCACGTTGTGGTCGGTAATGAGTACGCCGATGCCGCGTTCTTTGAGGAAACGGATGATTTTCTGGATGTCCAGCACGGCGATGGGGTCGACCCCGGCGAACGGCTCATCGAGCAGGATGAGGCGCGGATCGGTGGCCAGCGCCCGCGCGATCTCGCAGCGCCGCCGCTCACCGCCGGAGAGCGAGATCGCGGTGTCGTCGCGCAGGTGCGAAATGCCCAGTTCGGCGAGCAGCTCGTCGAGGTGCTGCACGATTTCATCCTCTTTCAGCCCGCGCAGTTCGAGCACGGCGCGGATGTTCTCGGCCACGGTGAGCTTGCGAAAGACGCTCATTTCCTGCGGCAGATAGGAAAGTCCGAGCCTGGCGCGGGCGTGGATCGGCAAATGGGTGAGGCGGTTGCCGTCGAGCGAAATTTCTCCGCCGTCGCTGCGTACCAGCCCGACGATCATGTAGAAGCAGGTGGTTTTGCCCGCACCGTTGGGGCCGAGCAATCCCACGACTTCGCCCGCGGCGACCTCGAACGAAACATCGTGCACGACGGTGCGGGTTTTGTAGCGCTTGCGCAGGGCGTTTGCTTGCAGCAGGCTCATCGAGCTTCGACTCCTGGTTCCAGGCCGGTATCCTCTGGCTCCGGTTCGTTGCGCAGCACGGCGTGAATCGTCGCGGCATCGAACCCGCGCGTGCTGAGAAAACGTGCGTGTCGCGCCCATTCGCGGGCGTCAGCGGGCGCGGCGGGGAATTTTGCCCGCCATACTGCACGTGCGCGCGCCAACTCGTTCATGACTTCTTCCCCGGCCAGCGCCTCCTCGATGATTTCGCGCGCCACGCCGCGCCGCGCCAGTTCATTTTTGAGCCGCGTGTGCCCGAAGCGTTCGGCGTGAGCGCGTATCCAGCTTGCCGCCATGCGCGCGTCGGACTGGAGCGACAGCTCGCCCATGTGTTCGAGCAGCGCCGCGATTTCCTCCGGCGTGCCGTGCGGGGCGAGCTTGCGCGTCAACTCGGCCTGACTGTGGTCGCGGCGGGCGAGGTGGCGCAGGGCGCGTTCGCGCAAACTCGGCTTGATCATGGCGGCAGCACGGGCGGGCGGCCGTGTTCAGGTGGCGTCGCCCTTGGCGGGCTTGGCAGGAACCGGGGTGGGCTTGGCAGGGACCGGGGCGGGCAGCTCCGGCAGGCCGGCGGCGAGGCGGACGCGGTTTTCGATCTCGCGCGCCAGCGCCGGGTTGTTGCGCAGGAATTCGCGTGTGTTGTCCTTGCCCTGTCCGATCTTGTCGCCCTTGTAGGCGTACCAGGCGCCGGATTTGTTGACGATGTCGCGCGCGACGCCCAAATCGATGATTTCGCCCTCGCGCGAAATGCCTTCGCCATAGAGGATGTCGAAATGCGCTTCCTTGAACGGGGGAGCGACTTTGTTCTTGACCACCTTGACCCGGGTTTCCGAGCCGACGACTTCGTCGTTCTTCTTGATCGCCCCGGTGCGGCGGATGTCCATGCGCACCGAAGAATAGAACTTGAGCGCGTTGCCGCCGGTGGTGGTTTCCGGGTTGCCGAACATGACGCCGATCTTCATGCGGATCTGGTTGATGAAGATGACCAGCGTGTTGGTGCGTTTGATGTTGGCGGTGAGTTTGCGCAGGGCCTGGCTCATCAGGCGCGCTTGCAGGCCGGGCAGCTGGTCGCCCATTTCGCCTTCGATTTCCGCCTTGGGCGTGAGTGCCGCCACCGAATCGATCACCACGACATCGATGCCGCCCGAGCGCACCAGCATGTCCGCGATCTCCAGCGCCTGTTCGCCGGTGTCCGGCTGCGAGACGAGCAGATCGCCCACGTTGATGCCGAGTTTTTCGGCATAACCCACATCGAGCGCGTGCTCGGCGTCGATGAAAGCCGCCACGCCGCCGATCTGTTGCATTTGCGCGATCACCTGAAGGGTGAGCGTGGTTTTGCCGGACGACTCCGGCCCGTAGATTTCCACCACGCGTCCGCGTGGCAGGCCGCCCAGCCCAAGCGCGATGTCCAGCCCGAGCGAGCCGGTCGAGACGGTCTGGATGTCCCGCTCCACGCTGTCGTCGCCGAGCCGCATGATCGAGCCTTTGCCGAACTGCTTTTCGATTTGCTGAAGCGCGGCGGCAAGCGCCTTGGCCTTGTTGTCGTCCATGTGTTTCGTCCCGATGGGTTGGTGGAGATGCCGGATTATGGCATAGATATTGCAGACAGCGGGGGCGTGTCGGGACAATCGCGGGGCAATTGCACGCCCCCCCTTGCCGCGACACATCCATACCGAACAGGTGTTCTCGATAGAGATTTGAACGAAGCCGGCGCGCGAATGATTCCCGAGTCGTGATGCTTTTTCCAACGAAGCTTGGAGAACATGCCAAGTTGGTTAATAATCGATTTTTAAAAAATATTGTTTCATTTAATCGATCCGATGCGGCTGTAACCGATGGTGTGCCGGTTTCTGGCTCACATCATCGTTTTTAAGCAGGAGAAAGCCCGTTTTTAAGCAGGAGAAAGCCATTTGCCAGGAGATGCCTCATGACTGATCTGCCTACAGACCCGCTTGGTGCTGCCTGGCTGGCGCGTGCCTATGACGTGATGCCGCTGGGGAGACTGCCTGTGATCAGTCAGATTGGGGGGCGGCGCGCTACGCAGGTCAGTGATGGATTTCGTTTCGAAACCTATACGGAGGCCATGCGGCCGGTTGCCGAGCCGGCCGCACATCTACAGTTTCATCTTCGGCATGAGATTCCCCATCTGGAATTCCTGACCCGTCTGTTTGCGCGTAGCGGTCCAGACTTCGTCCAAGCCTGGATAATGGCTGAACCTACCGGGCAATATGCTCGCCGGGCGGCATTTCTGTATGAATGGCTGACGGGGCAGATGCTGGAGGTACCGGAGCGCCTGGGTGGCAATTACGTTGATGCCATTGACGATGCCAGGCTGGTCGCAGCATCGAGCGACAAGATCGTCAAGGTGCGGCGCTGGCGGATAAATGACAACCTGCCTGGTACGCGCTACTTCTGCCCCGTGGTGATCAAGACCAAAGCGGTAACCCAGGCAGTCGGCCTGGATGTGCCTCGCCTATTTGGGGAACTGACGGCCGAGTTTGGTGAAGACCTGCTGATGCGGGCGGCAGTCTGGATGACGCTACGGGAGAGCAAGGCCAGTTTTGCCATCGAAGGCGAAGCTGACCGGGCAGGGCGGGTGCAGCGTTTTGCGGATGTGATGGCGCGGCGCACCGGTCAGGGAGATTTACCGTTCAGCGATGCCGCGCTGGCCGAGTTGCAGCGGGAAATCCTCGGCGATCGGACAACGGTTACCCATTTCGGGATGCGCCAGTCTCCCGTGTTCGTCGGCGAGACGGTGCACTACCAGGAGGTCGTGCACTACGTGGCGCCACCGGCTGACGAGATCGCCGCGATGCTGGACGGGTTGCAGACATTCCTGGAAAGAACGCAAGGCCAGTCGCCCACGATGCGTAGCGCAGTGGCGGCTTTCGGCTTTGTTTACATCCACCCGCTGGCCGACGGTAATGGCCGTGTGCATCGATTCCTGGTCAACGACGTCTTGCGTCGTGATGGCGTGATCCCGGAGCCTGTAATTCTGCCCGTATCCGCTGTCATCACGGACGACACCGGGGAGCGGCGCGGCTATGACCGGGTGCTGGATGAGGTATCCAAACCCCTGATACAGGCCGTGTGGGAGCAGATCGTGTTCGAGCCAGTGCAGACCACCTACCAGGATGGCGTGGTGTCAAACTTCACCTTCCACGGTGCCGAACAGGCTAGGCCGCTGTGGCGTTATCCCGATTTGGGGCCTCACGTGGTGTTCCTGTCCAACGTCATCGGGCGGACCCTGACCGAACAGATGCGCGAAGAGTCCCGTTACCTGCGCAGCCATGCACGGGCACGCGCCGCACTCAAGGAAGTGGTCGAGATGCCGGATCAACAGGCGGACAGGGTCCTGCGCTCGCTTGAGCAGAACCGTGGCGAACTCAGCAATGTGCTTTCCAAGGAAATGCCTGTGTTGCGGCAGCCCGGTGTGTGGGCAGAAATCGTCGAAGCTGTCACCCAGGCGTTTCAGGATTAGGAGAGGATAAGGCCACGTTCCGGCAGCGGCCAGGCGAGGTGATGGGATATAGCGCATGTTTCATTCTTCTTTCATCGAGAAGGCAATGCGCTTCAGCAAGGGATTCAGCAGATAGGTCAGGAGCGAGCGCTCGCCGGTCACGATGACGACCTCCACCGGCATGCCCGGTTGCAGGCGGCGAGAACCCAGGGTTTTCATGCCATCCTCGGTCACGGAAACGCGCGCAAGATGGTAGCTCATACCCGTCTTCTCATCGGTGAGCAGGTCATTCGAGATGGAGGCGACTTTCCCCGACACGACGAGCGCGGGGGTATGGGCGAAAGCAGAAAAGCGCACGTCGGCCTGAAGGCCGGGACTGACACGGTCGATGAGATTAGGCGGCACATGCGTCTCCAGCATCAGTCGCTCGTCGCTGGGCACGATGTCCATCACTTTTTGTCCTGGCGCGATGACGCCGCCCACTGTTTGCGCCGCGAGGCCCACGACCTGCCCCGTGGCGGGTGAGCGAATGATCGTGCGCGCCAGGTCGTTGCGAAGCGCGATGAAGCGCTCGGCCTCACCTTCGACCTCACCACGCACTTGAGCCAGTTCATTGTCGACTTCCTTGCGGGATTCATGCCGCCGTTGCGCGATGCGCATCCGCATCTCCAACAGCGCATGGCGGGAGCGCTCGATATTGCCCTGTACGTCGGAGATCGCGCCCATCGTCTCATCGCTCGAACGCTGCAAGGCAAGCAAAGTGTTTCTCGGCACGTAGCCCTCGTGTACGAGATCGGTCATGCCCTTGATTTCCTCGGCGAGCAATTCAAATTGCGAGCGGCGCGCTTTCAGCATCCCTTCGTTGCCCGCGATCGCCGCTTTTTGTCCCGCGATGGATTCCTCCATCGCATCGAGTTCGGCGCGCAAGGCCAGCCGGCGTGAGAGGAACAACCCCTCCTGATTAGCGATCAAGGTGGCGACATGAGCGTCATCCTTGGCTTTGAGAAGGTCGGAATGAAACGTAATCTTCTCCGTTCCGGCCTGTTCCGCTATCAGCCGCGCCTCGGTCGCCCGCAGGGTGTAGTAGCGCATTCTGGCCGCCTCGAAGTTCGCCTGCGTCGCGGCTTCGTCGAGTTCGAGCACGGGGTCGCCCTCCCTGACGAACTGACCTTCCTTCACATAGACGGCCTTGATGATGCCGCCTGACAGATGCTGCACCGCCTTGCGCTTGGTGTCGATCGACACCAGGCCCGTGGTCGGCACGCCTTCGTCGATTGGCGCAAGCGATGCCCATAGCAGGAAGCCGCCGAGACCGATGGCCAGCACCCGCAAACCGAAGCGCATGGGAGAGTGGGTGTCGACGGGCAGTTCCGGGGCCTCGTCGGCTCGCGCGATCGTCACGGGCTTGGGCGAGAGGACGCGCACGAGCGAGCCCAAAACGCCCTTCGTCAAATGGGGTGCATCCTGATCGGTGAGTCTTTCGATCTCATCGGCGCTCTTTGTATTTGTACGATTCATCATCTGATCGCAATCAATTCGCGGGAATCCGGGAGGCCGTCATCCCGCCCATGCCGCCGTATGCCGTTCGTTCATCGGCAGTAGTCTTCGCGGTTTCCCGCCCAGGCCCCTTCGCCGTGGTCAAGCTGCGCACGCGGCCTTCTTCCATGACGAGGACCAAGTCCATCGCTGCCATGATCTGTGGCCGGTGACTGATCAACACGAGCGTCGTTCCACGATCTTTCATCGCCTTGACCGCCTGTGCCAGGGCACGGTCACCCGCCTCGTCGAGATTGGCGTTCGGTTCGTCGAGGACGACCAGACGCGGATTGCCGTAGAGCGCACGCGCCAAACCGATGCGCTGCCGCTGCCCACCCGAGAGGAATGCGCCGCCCACCCCAATCTGGGTGTCATAGCCTTCGGGGAAATGCAAAATCATGCTGTGGACACCCGCCATCTGGCAGGCTTCGATCACTCGCTCAGGGTCGATCTTGCCGAAGCGGGCGACGTTCTCGGCAACAGTGCCTTCAAAGAGTTCCACGTCCTGCGGCAGGTAACCCAGCGCCGCCCGGTCGCTCTGCCGAATGGGCACTCCGTCTATGAGGACATCGCCCTGCGTGTGGGGCCAGATCCCAAGAAGCGCCCGCGCCAACGTGGATTTGCCCGAGCCGGAAGCCCCTTTGATGCCCAGACTCGTTCCGGCAGAAAGAGTAAATGACACATCATTCAAAATGGGCCTTGAACGAGCGGCAGAGCCGGAAGCAGAGGCGGAGACATGAACGAACCGCACCGCCGCACCCGGTGCGTCCGACTTCACCGTGGCTCCCGCGCAAACGGGGTATTCGGTGAAAACGCGCTCCAACGAAAGGAAAGCTTTCCGGGCTGCGACGACATCCTTCCAGGTTCGGATCATGGCATCGAGCGGATAAGTCGCCCGGCTCATCAGCGCACCGGCCGCCACCATCGCCCCGGCTGAAATTTCGCCGTCGATCGCGAGTAACGCCCCCGCCGCCAGTGTGAGCGATTGCTGCATCAACCTTACAAATCCGGTGAATGCCTGCACACGCATCTGCGCGTCCAGCGCGCGGCGGCCTTGCAGGATGGACACGACATGACGGCTCAACCAGCGGCGATGAACGCCTCCCATCATGCCCATTGCTTCGAGCGACGCGCCGTGTTCGAGTCTCGTTTCGAGCTGAGAACCCTCATCCCGTTTCGCCCTGCCAACCGTTTCCAACGGCTCTTTCATCACCTGCCCCGAGAGCCACGCCACCACGCCCAAAGCCAGGCAAAAGACGATAGCCAGCCCCCCCAAAGACGGGTGCAGGAGAAAGAGCACCGCGATATAGATTGGCGTCCAAGGTACATCGAGCATCGCAAACAAACCCGCCCCGGTCAAAAACTGACGTACACGGGCAAGATCGTCAAAAAGGTGCGCACTGTCTTCTCCTTGCTCGCGCCTCTCGAAAGCCGCGCCAAATACGCGCGGATTGAGCGCCATATCCAACCGCACCCCAAGTCGCACCAGCAGGCGCGAACGCACCCATTCGGAGAAACTCATCATGGCAAGAAAAAAGAACAGCACCAATGTCACCGCGTAAAGAGTGTAAGCGCTGTAACTCACCATCACCCGGTCGAAGACCTGCAACATGTAGATCGTGGGAGCGAGCATCAGCACATTGACGAGCGCGGTGACGCCCATCGCAAAAACGAATTCGCGCCGAAACGACCAAAGTACACAGCGCAGTTCGGTGCTGTTGAAGAACGCGACGAATAGGGAAAAAAACCGTTGGGAAAAAACCCGTTGGGAAAAAAACCGTTGCTTCATGAAATTTCGCCGCAAATTCGCTCAAGCCCGCGCCGTCGGTCGGGTCGCGTGAATCGCCGCCACAGGCGCGCGCATAGGTCGCACCGCGCCGCCCGGCGGTGTTCGCCCGGCGTTGAGCACTTCAGCCGGAGAACCGAACGAGCGCACCTCGCCATCGACCAGCAATAACATCGCGTCGGCCATCATCAGGAGGTTCATGCGGTGGGTCACCACGATGACTGTCGTACCCTGCGCACGCAGCGTATGCAACGCCTGAATCAGGGCCATATCGCCCGCTTCGTCGAGGTTGGCGTCGGGTTCATCGAGCACCACCAACTTGGGAGCGCCGTATAGCGCCCGGGCCAACCCGATGCGCTGGCACAAGCCGCCCGACAAAATCCATCCGTCCTCGCCAATGGACGTCTCGTAGCCATCGGGCAGCGCTTGAATTTCAGCGTGCACACCAGCAATCTGAGCAGCGACCTTGATTTTTTCGGAATCGATCTCACCGAGACGGGCGATGTTCTGCGCGATCGTGCCGGGAAAGAGCGCCACATCCTGTGCCAGAAAACCGATGTGCGGCCCCAACTCCTGCTTGTTCCACACAAACACGTCGGCGCCATCCAGACGCACCGCACCGGCATGACACGGCCACGCCCCCACCAGCAGATGCGCGAGCGTAGATTTGCCCGAAGCCGAGGGGCCAACGACTGCAAGTACCTTTCCGGGCGGCAACTCGAAAGCGATATTGCGTAGTACCGGCTTTGCCTGTGCGCTCATCCCCGGCGCGCGCGCCGTTACATTTTCCACCGTGAGTCGCCCATGCGGTACGGGCAACGGCAGCCCCGGCTTGAAGGCCGGAATCCTGCTTAGCAACTCTTCCAGGCGTGCAAAAGATTCGCGCGCATCGACCACCTGCCGCCAGCCAACGATGACCTGTACGAGCGGCCCCAATGCCCGGCCCGCCAGGATCGATGCCATCAAAATCCCCCCGCTGCTACCGCTAAAATTTCCATCGAGCAAAAGCCATGCGCCCAGCCCCAGCATCAGCGAACCGGACAGGAGCTGCACATGTTTCGAGAGTGTCGTAAACACCCCGGCGCGATCTGAGGCGCGCGCCTGAAGGCGCAACAGCTCCTCCTGGGTCTTCAACCAGCGTTGGCGAAGACCCTCGGTCATTCCCATCGCCCGCGCAACATCGGCGCGACCCAGCGAAGCGGCAACAAAGTTGCGCGCCTGCGCGTGCAGGGCGTTGGCTTTCGCCATCGGCGCACCCGTCGCCTGCTTGTTGAAAAAGGCGAGCAGTCCCTGAACGACGGCGCTCGCCAGCGCAAACCAACCCAGGACCGGGTCGATACAGAAAATCACCCCGACCAGCAAGAGCGCCATCGGGATGTCCATCAACCCCGCCATCATGGTTCCGCCAACGAACTCGCGCACCGTAGCAAAATCGTGCAGACCACGCTGGGCCAGCGCACGCGTCCCGAGCAACCCGGCCCGGAACACGACCGCATGGATACGCGCACCGAGTTCCCGGTCGAATCCTTCCGCCGCTTGCCGCAACACGCCCTGTCTGGCCCACTGCAACAGATGGAGCACCCCGTACGCCAATGCCAGCAACAGCGTCAGCATGATGAGCGTCCTCACGCTTCGGCTCGTGATCACCCGATCATAGACTTCGAGCATGTAAAAAGAGGGCGCGAGCATCAAAGCGCCAATCACAGCGCTGAAAAGCGCTGCGCGCAGAAACATCGGTCTCTGCGCGCCCAACGCCGCACGCGCCTCTGGAACGACTGCCTCGAGGTTCATGCCCGATGGTGGCTCAAGCCGCCACGTCCCACTCGTGACCGATCGTCTCCAGCACACTCGCGTAGGCGTCGCCCAGGTCGCTCGTGCCTCCGGGCGGCGGGGTATATCCGGCCATCGCATCGACGAGCGTCTGCACCGCCGAGGCATCCAGCTTCGCCTCGCCCGCCTCGAAATGTTCGACCCGGTTGCTCGTGCCTGAATACCAGCTGTTGATCGTCACTTTGTCTTCCGTGCCAATCAGGCTCACCACCAGATGACTACCCGACTTCGAGAACCAGAGTTGATCGAAATCGATCCCCTCCCCAAAGCGTACGGTATCGTTCCCGCCACTGTCGACAACGGTATCCTGCCCATCGCCGCGCGCGAACAGATAGGTGTCGTCGCCATTGCCGCCGGTCAGGGTGTCGTTGCCTGCGCCGCCAATGAGGATGTCGTTACCCGTGCCGCCGGTCAGGGTGTCGTTGCCTGTGCCCCCGGACAAGGTATCGTCGCCGTCCTCACCGTAGAGCACGTCGTTGCCGGCATCGCCCACGAGCACGTCGTCGCCATTGCCCCCGTAGAGCGTGTCGTTGCCTTCGCCCCCGTAGACTTCGTCGTCTCCGTCGCCGGCGCGGACGGTGTCGTTGCCCGCATCGCCATACACGACTTCGGCGGCCGTGGTGAGCGTGACGGTGTCGGCCGCCTCCGACAGATGCAGCGGATGGCGGGCGAACAGATCGGTCAGGCTCGAGGTCTCGTCCGAGAATTCGAGCTGTTCGATCTGACGGCTGGAACCAGAGAAATGGTTCTTCAGCGTAAGCGCACCCGATTCACCGTAGGAGATGATGAGGTCGTCGCCGCTCTTGCGCAGTGCCTGGACTTCGTCTGAAGCGATGTCGATGAAGCGCACCGTATCCACGTTGCCGCTGTTGGGATCGTAGTCGATGATCGTGTCCTGGTCGTCGCGATGAATCAGGTACAGGTCGTTGCCATAGCCCCCGTCGAGCGTGTCCGCACCAGCGCCGCCATCGAGCGTGTCGGCGCCGTTGCCGCCGGAGAGGGTGTCGTTGCCTTCGCCCCCGGACAAGATATCGTCGCCGTCCTCACCGTAGAGCGTGTCGTTGCCAGCGTCGCCGTACAGGGTATCGTTGCCGTTCTCGCCGTAGAGCGTGTCGTTGCCTTCGCCGCCGTAGACGGTGTCGTCTCCGTCGCCGGCGCGGACGGTGTCGTTGCCAGCATCGCCATACACGACTTCGGAGGCCGTGGTGAGCGTGACGGTGTCGGCCGCCTCCGACAGATGCAGCGGATGGCGGGCGAACAGATCGGTCAGGCTCAAGGTCTCGTTCGAGAATTCGAGCTGTTCGATCTGACTGCTGGAACCAGAGAAATGGTTCTTCAGCGTAAGCGCACCCGATTCACCGTAGGAGATGATGAGGTCGTTGCCGCTCTTGCGCAGTGCCTGGACTTCGCCCACAGCGATGTCGATGAAGCGCACCGTATCCACGTTGCCGCTGTTGTAGTCGTAGTCGATGATCGTGTCCTGATCGTCGCGATGAATCAGGTACAGGTCGTTACCCAGGCCGCCATCGA
>JAIRXQ010000058.1 GCA_031268195.1 Azoarcus sp.
ATGAGATGGCCCAAGGCCAGCATCCGACGGCGGCGAAAAATGGCAGGATGGGACGACAATGAGCGTATGCGGGTAATCGGTATCTCACAAATATGTTAAATAAGTGCGTTCGCCCTGGCCCCGCGCCGTGGCCGGAATACCGGAAAAGCATGCAGGGTGCGGTTTTCAGCGATTTTGCACCCTTGATCGAACGGCAATGAAACGGTATTGCGGCTAAATGCTTTCGCATAAAATGTGTTTTGAAACGAAAGTCGCACGGATGTAATTGCTATTGTTTTCCTGGTGTTCGCGGTTTTCTTTTGCATTTTTTTTCGCAAGGATTGGCGTCTACAGGCAAATGACGGTGCTAGAATCCAGCCCTGCTGGTGCAGCGCCGCTTGGTTCCACGCAACAACAACCAACCTGTCTATCGAGGAAAAGTATGAACAAAGGTGAATTCGTCGAAGCTCTGGCCGACCGTCTTGATGTTCCGCGTGCTCAGGCCGAGCGTGCACTGGGTGGAGTGCTTGAGATCATTTCCGAGCAACTGGTCAAGGGCGAGAAGATCGCTTTTACCGGTTTCGGTTCGTTTGAAGTCTCCAAACGTGCGGCTCGCACGGGACGCAACCCGCAGACGGGTGCCCCGATCAAGATTCCTGCATCCAAGGTGCCGAAGTTCTCCGCTGGCCAAACCTTGAAGTCCAAGGTCGATGCCGCCAAGAAACGCTGAACGGTATTTCTGAACAATAAAAAACGACGCGGTTTCTCCCGCGCCGTTTTTTATTGTCGTTTTGGTTTTATTTTCCGGTCCGCGTGGCCGCGACTTCTCCGGCGCGCAGGTTGGCCGCCAGTCGGTCGAGCACGCCGTTGACGAATTTGTGGCCGTCCGTGCTGCCGTATTTCTTTGCTAGTTCGATGCCTTCGTTGATGATGACCCGGTAAGGCGTCTCGATGCCGTGGCGCAGTTCGTATGCGCCGAGCAGCAACACCGCGTGCTCGACCGGCGAGAGTTCTTCCACGGCACGCGAGAGCAGCGGCGCGAACAGGGTGCGCAATTCGGCGGCTTCCGCGACCGTGCCTTGCAGCAGGGCAGCGAAGAATTCGGCATCCACCGCAAGGCGGCGGGGGCGTTTTTTTCCTGTTTCGCCTGTAGTCGCGCCATGACTCGTTGCGCCATTGTCCGTTGCGCCATCGTCCACCGGGGGGGCGGCGAGTTCCTCGATGGCGTGCAATTGCACTTGTGGCGGCTGCTCGACCAGCGAGGCGGGTGCCGTGGGGCGCCTCGCCTCCGCTGCACCACCCGCCGCGTCCGTCGCATCTGCCGTATTCGTCGCGTGCAGCAGCCATTGGTAGAGCGCCTGTAGCGCCAGCTCGCGCGCATGGCGGCGGGCGGCGATTTCACCCCGGCTCATGGCAATGCCTTTTGCAGATTGGCCATTTCCACGGCGGCGCGGGCGCAGTCGCGGCCTTTTTCGGCCATGCGCGCCAGTGCCTGTTCGTCATTCTCGGTGGTGAGCACGCCGTTGGCGACAGGCAGGCCGTGATCGAGTGTGACCGCGCTGATGCCGGCGGCCATTTCGTTGGAAACCAGTTCGAAGTGATACGTCTCGCCGCGAATCACCGCGCCGAGCGCCACCAGCGCGTCGAATTTGCCGCTGCGCGCCAGCCGTTGCAGCACCAGCGGAATTTCGAGCGCGCCGGGCACGGTGGCGATGCGGATCAGATCGGGCGAGATGCCGAGCGCGCGCAGCTCCGCGATGCAGGCCGCGAGCAGCCCTTCGCCCACATCGGGATTGAAGCGGCTCATGACCACGCCGATGCGCAGCCCTTTGCCGGCGAGCTCGATCTCGTATTCGGGGATGTCTTTGAAGCGGGCCATGCTGTGCGGTCGCCTCCTTTTTTATTCGTCGCTGGGGTCGGGCAGGATTTCCACGCCGCGCGCTTCGTCGAGTTGCGCGAGAAAGCCGGTGATTTCCAGTCCGAAGCCGCCCATGTTGGGAATTTTGCGCGGGCTGGCGAGCACGCGCATCTTGCCGACGTTCAGGCTGCGCAGGATTTGTGCGCCGACGCCCGACAGTCGCGCGTCCCAACGCACGGGTGGCGTACCTTCGCCGGTGAGCCGGTCGAGCAGTTCCTGCCCGGTTTGCGGGCGATAGAGCAGCACCACCACGCCCGCTTCGGATTCGGCCAGCCCCGCGAATGCCTGATGAATCGGGATGGTGTGTCCGCAGTGCGCGGCATCGAGGAAATCGACGAAGGAAATCGCTTCATGCACGCGTACGAAGGTTTCGCGTTCGGGGCGGATGTTGCCGTGATAGGCGGCGAAATGCACATCGCCGGTGGTCGTGTCGCGGAAGGCGGCCAGCCGCAGTTTTCCGTAGGGGGTGGAGATTTCCCGGTCGGCGATTTTTTCCACCAGCCGCTCGGTGGCGGCGCGGTATTCGATCAGATCACGGATGGAGCCGATCTTGAGCCCGTGCTTCTGGGCGAATTCGATCAGATCCGGCAGGCGCGCCATCGTGCCGTCTTCCTTGAGCACTTCGCAGATCACCGCCGCGGGTTCCAGCCCGGCAAGTTGGGTGAGGTCGCACCCGGCCTCGGTGTGCCCGGCGCGGATCAATACGCCGCCGGTCTTGGCGGTGAGCGGAAAAATGTGGCCGGGCATCACGATGTCTTCCGGGTGGGCGTGCCGTGCCACGGCCACCTGGATGGTGCGGGCGCGGTCGTGCGCGGAGATGCCGGTGGTGACGCCCGTGGCGGCCTCGATGGAGGCGGTGAAGGCCGTGCCGAGCGGGGCGCGGTTGTCGCTCACCATTTGCTCCAGCCCCAGTTGCTTGCAGCGCTCGGCGGTGAGCGCCAGGCAGACGAGGCCGCGCCCGTGCGTGACCATGAAATTGATTGCTTCCGGGGTGACGAATTCGGCGGCCATCAGCAGATCGCCTTCATTCTCGCGGTCTTCCTCGTCGACGAGGATGACGATGTGTCCGGCCTTGATCTCGGCGATGATTTCGGCGGTCGGCGCAAGCGGGCCGTTGCGTGTGGCGCTGCTCGCCGGGGATAGCGGGAAGGGTTGGATTTGTGCGCTCATTCGGGTTCTCTCGGCACGGAGGAAAAGGGCATGGAGGAAAAGCGTGCGGCGGCCGATCAGGCGGCGGGCGCGCTACCGGCGTCGTCGCCGCTGCGCCACGCCATCATGCGTTCGACGTAGCGGGCGATGAGGTCGATTTCGAGATTGACCTTGCTGCCTGCCTTCAGGTGCTTGAGGTTGGTGATGTCGATGGTGTGCGGAATCAGATTGACCGAAAAATCGCGCCCGCCGACGGCGTTGACCGTCAGGCTGACGCCGTTGACCGTCACCGAACCTTTGCGTGCGATGTAGCCCGCGATGGCGTCCGGGGCGCGCACGACGAGTTCATGGCTCTCGGCCAGCGGCGCGAAGCGTACGACCTCGCCGACGCCGTCCACGTGCCCGGTGACGAGGTGTCCGCCGAGGCGCCCGGAAAGCGACAGCGCCTTTTCGAGATTGAGTTCGCCGCCGATGTGCTCCAGCCCCACCGAGCAGTCGAGGGTTTCGCGCGACACGTCGAACTTTGCCTTGTTGCCGTCGCGTTCGATCAGCGTCAGGCACACGCCGCTGTTGGCGATGCTGTCGCCGATGACGACATCGGAGAGATCCAGCCCGCCCACATCCACGGTAAGGCGCAGCCCGTCGCCCAGCGGTTCGGTATGTTCGATACGGCCTACCGCGGCCACGATGCCAGAAAACATAGGGGTCAATCGAAGTGGAATGTTGGAAAACATGGATTGTAGGCCGAAAGCGCCTAACGCGCGCGCTCGAGCAGTGCGGCGAAGTCCCTGGGCGGCATGAAGCCCGCCACGCGCAGTCCCTGGATCTGCCTGCCGGCGGCGTCGAAAAACACGATCCCCGGCGGCCCGACGAGATCGAAGCGCCGCAACAGCGCCCGGTGCTCGTCGTTGTAGGCGGTCACATCGGCCTGCAACAGCAGCATGCGCCCCATGTGCGCGGCCACCGCCGGGTTGCTGAAGGTGTCGCGCTCCATGACCTTGCAGCTCGCGCACCAGTCGGCATAGAAATCGAGCATCACCGCACGGCCGCCGTTCGCGGCCAGCTTCGCGTCGAGTTCAGCCTCCGAGCCGATGCGCTCGAAGGGCGGATGCGCCGCCGCGCCCGCCTTGCCTGCCGCGCCCACTTTGCTCACCTCGCCTACCTCGCCCACCCCGCTCGCCTCGCCGGACAGATTCGGCAACACGGGCGAGATCACCCATGCCGCCGCCAACAGCAGCAGCACGCCCGCCGCCTTGCGCACCCATTCCATCCACGGCCCCGACTTGGGCAGCACGGAGCGCGCCGCCAGCGCCAGGACGACGAGCGGCATGCCCATGCCGAGCGCCAGCACAAACAGGGCGCAGCCGCCCAGGATGGCGTCGCCGGTCCTGGCGATGTAGAGCAGCGCCCCCGCCAGCGGCGCGGTGACGCACGGCCCGAGGATCAGCGCCGAGAGCGCCCCCATTGCCGCCACGCCGCCGAGGTGTCCGCCTTTCTCCCGGTTGGCGGCGGCGGTCAGCCGGGTTTCCAGCGCGGCGGGCAGGCGCAGTTCGTACAGTCCGAACATCGACAGCGCCAGCGCCACGAAAACGAGCGCCAGCGCCGCCAGTATCCAGGCGTTTTGCAGCACGGCGGCGAGCAGGGTGCCGGTCAGCCCGGCCGCGACGCCCGCCGCCGCGTAGGTGATTGCCATGCCGAGCACGTAGGCGAGCGATAGCGCCAGCGCCCGCCCGCGCGACGCCCGCGGCCCGGTGCCGAGGACGATACCCGACAGGATCGGGATCATCGGAAAGGTGCACGGCGTAAACGCCAGCAGCAGTCCAAGCCCGAAAAAACTCATCAGCACCAGCGGCGCATTGGCTTCCGCGAGCAGCTGCGCCAGCCGGCCGCTGTCGTCGCCCGAAGCGGGAGGGGCCTCGCCAGCGGCTGGCGCGGGCGGCCTGGAGAGGGCCGCATCCGATGCGCCCTGCCGCGGTTCGAGCGCCTGCGCGAGCCAATCCGCGCCGCCGCTGTTCGTGCTCGTCGTCAGGTCGACGTCCGCGTGCTGCGTCGTCGGCGGGTAACACACGCCGCCGTCCCAGCAGCCCTGGCTGGTCACGGTGAGCGTGAAGCGTTTGACCGCCGCCGGCGCGGACACTGGCAGGCGCATGCGCAGGCGGTCGCGGTAGGTTTCGACTTCACCGAAAAACGGGTCCTGGTGCCGCTCGCCGGGCGCGCGCTCGGCCTCGCCCAGCGTCACTTCCGGCGGCGTGGCCGCGAACTTGAAACGCTCGCCGTACAGGTAGTAGCCGGGCGCGATCTCGAATGTCACCTCGACGGTGGCGGGGCCGGCGGCCCGCGCGCTCATGGCGAAGGCTTTTTCCGCTTCGAGCGGTTCTTCCCCGTGCGCGGGCCGTGCGCACAGCAGCGCGAACAGTACGAGCAGGGTGAGGAAAGCGAACGGCAGGCGGAAGAAAGTGGCGATCGGCATCAGTCAGGACGCTTCTGGCGGGGGGGCGTAGGCAGGGGGATGGTCGAAGCCGCCACCCAATCGAGATAGCCCGCCAGCCCGCGCGTGACAGGAACCGCGATCAGTTCGGGAAGTTCATAAGGGTGCGCCTCCCGCACGAACGCTTCCAGCGCAGGGTAGCGCGCCAGCGTGGTTTTGATGACGAGCGGCGTCTCCTGCGCCCGTTCCACTGCGCCCTGCCAGCGATACACCGACGCGCACGGCGCGAGGATGTTCACACACGCCGCCAGCCGCTTGTCGACGAGCGCCTCCGCCAACGCGTGGGCACGGGCGGCCTCGGGCAGGGTGGTGAAGACGAGAAGGATGTCGGGGGGGCTCATGATGTTCCTCACCGCACGAGCGACAACCCCACCCGTATTTGCGGATGCCGGGACTGGTTGTATTCGAGCATGGTTTGTCCGTAGCCGTTGAAATATTGCACGTGCAGGAAGGTGCCGACGCCCGAAAAAATGCTTCTGCGGATCGGGTAGGAGAGGTCGAACTGGGTGCTGCCTTTGCCTGCCGTGCCGCGGCGCAGGATGGTGGTGAGCATCAGGGCGGAGTCGCGGCCGATGCGCAGGCCCAGTTGACCGTGGCCGCGGTATTTCTGGATGTCGGGATTGTCCTCTTTGTCGATGTACGACCACAGCTTCGGCTCGATGCCGATGTAGGTGCGTTTGTCGGGCAGGTAGTAGCGCAGGTCGGCGCGGGCGAACCAGGTGTCGATACTGCGTGAATCGGGACCGTCGCGGCCGTTGGATTCGTGTTCATAGCCGCCCGCCAGCGTCAGCGAATCGCCAAAAAGCGGGTCGGTGGCTTTCCATTGCAGGTAGATCGATGGGCGAAGATTGGTGTCGCGGAACGGTTTGGATTCGGATTCGACATCCCACATCGCCATTTGGGTATAGGCGAAGTACAGGCCGCCGATGACCGGGATGTTGCTGACGAGGCCCTGGCGGTCGAAGACGCGGTAGCGGAAGCTGAGCTGATAGCGCACCGATTTCGGATGCGTGCCGCCGTAGACGATGTAGATCGGCTCATTGAAACCCAGCGCCGTCGGTTCTGCCGGGGCGTCCGCGGTCACCACGGCGGGGACGAGATCGGCATCGAGCGACGTGGTCGGAATGTCGGCGGCGGGCGGCACCGCCGCGATGCCCTCGGGCGCCGCCGCGATGTCCGCGGGCGCGGCGTCGCCGGGCGGCGGGGAGAGGGGGAGTGAGACGGGGGGGGGCGAGAGCGCCGTGGCTTCGACCAACAGGCGGGCGGTGGGCACGTCCGCGAGCGCCAGCGTGGCGAGGCCGGTGATCTCGTCGGGCCATTGTCCGATGTAACGCTGGCGCGACGGGGCGAGCTCGTCGGTGGCGGTCAGGGTGATTTGCAGGCGCGGGCCGTTGTTGGGCAGGATGAGCAGCGCGGGCAGGCTCGCCGGCCAGCCGTCCGCGCCGGGTTCGCCGACGACGACGACCTCGAAAGCCTGTCCTGGCGCGACGCGTGGTTCGGGCGCGGCCAGCAGCCAATCCGCCGCATGCACGGCCGCGGGGACGGTCAGCAAAAGCGCGGTGAGTGCGACGGCAAAAAATGGGGGGTGAGGAAGCGCGCGCATGGCCACAGGAAATCACGATAAACGGAGCGCGATACTAAACGGGATCGGAGGCTGATCACAATCATACGGTGCGCCGGACTGGGGCATAATCGGCAATCGTTGCCCACGGGGGTTGCCGTGTCTGAATCTCTTGCCGTGCTCATGCAATACCTGTTGCCCAAGCAGGTTTCGACCCGCCTTGCGGGGGTGTTCGCGTCCTGGCGCGGCGGTGCGGCGTCGCGCATGGCGATTGCCGCTTTCGCGCGCCGTTATCGGGTGGACATGAGCGAAGCGGCCGAACCGGATCTGAACGCCTACGCGAGCTTCAACGATTTTTTCACCCGCGCTTTGCGCGAGGATGCCCGTCCGCTGGCCGCCGCCGATCTCGTCTGCCCGGTCGATGGCGCGGTGAGCGAATGCGGCGCCATCGCGGGCGAACAGATTTTTCAGGCCAAGGGGCATCGTTACTCCGCCGCCGCACTGCTCGGCGGCGACGCCGAACTCGCGGCGCGCTTCACGGATGGCGCGTTCGCCACGATTTACCTCAGTCCGCGCGACTATCACCGCATCCACATGCCGTGTTCCGGGCGGCTCGTGCGCATGATCCACGTGCCGGGGCGCCTTTTTTCCGTCAATCCCGTGATGGCGCGGCGCATTCCGGGCCTGTTCGCCCGCAACGAGCGTGTCGTGTGCCTGTTCGAGGGCGAGCGCGGGCCGTTCGCGCTGGTGCTCGTCGGCGCGGTCATCGTCGGCAGCATCGCGACCGTCTGGCACGGCACGGTGACGCCGCCGCGCCATCGTCGCGCGTGCATCTGGAATTACGCCGAGGGCGAGGGCCTTGCGCTGGCGCAGGGCGCGCAGATGGGGCACTTTATGCTCGGCTCCACCGTGGTGGCGCTGTTCGGGGGGCCGGGGGCGCGCTTTGCCCCGGAATGGCGAACGGGCTGCCCGGTCAGAATGGGCGAGGCGATGGCGAGCTTTGCCGCGCCCTGAAACGGCGAAGGTCATGGCGGCGGCGGCCGGACTCGACGTTTTCACTTGTCCGCTCGACGGCATTGCGCTGATCGAGGCATCCGCCGGCACCGGCAAGACGTGGAACCTCTGCGCCCTCTACCTGCGGCAGCTGCTGGAGAAGAACCGCGCCGTGAGCGAGGTGCTGGTGATGACCTTCACCCGCGCCGCGACCGCTGAACTGGTCGCCCGCATTCGTGCCCGGCTGGCCGCCACCCTGCACGCCTGCGAAGGTGAGGCTGGATACGGTGAGGCCGAACACGGCGGCCCGGACGCGGGCTGCGACGGCGATCCTTTCGTTCCCCGTCTGCTTGCCGCCGCGCACGCCGCCGGGGTGAGCGAGGACGACATCCGCGCCCGTCTGCGCGGGGCGCTCGTCGCGTTCGACGAGGCGGCCATCTTCACCATTCATGGCTTTTGCACGCGGGCGCTGGCCGATGCGCCGTTTGCGGCCGCTTTGCCTTTCGAGACCGAAGTGGGCGCGGACGATGGCGATACGCTGCTGGAGACGGCGCGCGACTTTTGGCGACGCGAGGTTGCAGGCGTCGATGCGGCGCTGGCCGATTGCCTGCTGGCGAGCGGCGACAGTCCCGAAAAATGGGCGGGCTGGCTCGCGGAGGCGCTGGCGCGTCCGCTGGCGCGGGAAATGTGGGACGCGGATGGCGCGGGCGGCGACATTGTCGCGCTCGATGCGGCGCTCGTGACCGCCTACGAAGCGGCGCGCGCGGCGTGGGGCGATGGCGCCGCGCTGCTCGATACGATCAGAGGGGCGCTCGGCACGCTCAACGGCAACAGCTACAAACCGGCTTTGATCACCGTCGCGCACGGTCAATGGGCCGATTGGCTGCGGGCGGGGAGTGCGCGCGCGGTCTTGCCGGGAAGCAAAGAGAGCAGGCTCGTTCTTTTTACCGCGGAAAATCTGGCGGGGAAAACGAACAAAGGCCATACCCCGCCCGCGCATCCCTTCTTCGCTGCGGCGCAAATCCTGCTCGATGCGCGCGCGCGGTCCGATGACGCGCTCGCGGGGGCAAGGCTGGCGCTGCTGCACCGCTTCATCGCCGCCGCCGTGCCCGGCTCGCGGCAGCGCAAGCGGGAGGAACGCCGCATTTCGTTCAACGATGTGCTGTGGAACGCCCACGCCGCGCTGGCGTCGCGTCCCGGACTGGCGGCGCTGCTGCACGAACGCTATCCGGCGGCGCTGATCGACGAATTTCAGGACACCGATCCGCTGCAATGGGCGATCATCGCGCGCCTTTACGCCAGCGGCGGGCGATGCGGCGATCTCTGTCTCGTGGGCGATCCCAAGCAGGCAATCTACAGCTTTCGGGGCGCGGATTTGCACACCTATCTCGCGGCGCGCGGGCAGGCCGGCGCCCGCTACACGCTGGATGCCAACCGCCGCTCCACGCCGGCGCTGGTGGCGGCCTGTAACCAGCTGTTCGGCGCAAATGATGCCGCGTTCATGGAAGAAGGCATCACCTTCCAGCCCGTGCGGGCGGTGGAGTCCGCCTCCGCCTCCGGGATGGTGGAGGGGATGGCGGAGAGGATGGCGGAGGGGGCCGCCCTGCGCCTGTGGCGGCTTCCGGCGGGGGAGGACGATGGCAAAGGCGGCGGCGAACGTCTGCCCAGGCTGCTTGCCAGGCAGCGCGCGGCGGCGGCGAGCGCCGCTGAAATCGTCCGCCTGATTGCGGCGGGCGTGGCGAGCCGCGAGATCGCCGTGCTGGTGCGCACGCATCGGGAGGGCGCGCTCATGAAAGCGGCGCTGGCCTCGCTGGGCGTGGCGAGCATCGAGATGTCGCAGGCGAGCGTCTACGACGCGCTCGAAGCCGCCGATCTGGAAAGCGTGCTGCGCGCCGTGGCCGAGCCGGCGCGCGAGCGGCTGGTCAAAACGGCGCTCGCCACCGCGCTGATGGGGCGCACGGCAGCCTGGCTGGAATGGCTGATGCGCGACGACGACGGACTCGTGCGCGAGTTCGAGCGTTTCGCGCGCTGGCACGAATTGTGGCTAAAACAAGGCTTCGCGGCGATGCTGTGGCGCTGGATGGCCGAGGAGAACGTCCCCGCAAGGCTGCTCGCGCGCCCGGACGGCGAGCGCCGCCTCACCAACCTGTTTCATCTTGCCGAACTCTTGCAGCGCGAGGCCGGAGGTGCCGCGCCTGCCGTGCTGCTGCGCTTTCTTGCCCGTTGCCGCACCGGGAGAAAAAGTGGCGGCGACGATGCCTTGCTGCGGCTGGAGTCCGACCGCGACCTCGTGCGCATCGTCACCGTCCACGGCGCGAAGGGCCTGGAATATGAAATCGTTTTCTGCCCGTTCCTGTTCGATGGCCGTGCGTCGCGGGGGGCGCGCAGCGGGCCGCTGCGCCTGTGGCACGACGCGCAAGGGCGGCAGGTCGCGGACTGGCGGCGCAAACCGCCGGAAGACGAGGCGGCCGGGATCGAGCACAGCCTCGCCCGCGAGCGTGACGCCGAAGCCCTGCGCGCGATCTACGTGGCGCTCACACGGGCCAAGCGGCGCTGCTATCTGGTCGTCGGCAGCTATGAGAAAGCATTCGCCCGGAGCGCGAACTGCAAGGAAAGCGTGCATTCCCTGCTCAACTGGCTGGCGGCGGGCAAAAGCATTGCCGCCGATGCGTGGGCGGGAGCCGATTTGACGCCGGATGACATCGATGCGCGCTGGCGCGATCTGGCTGCGAACAGCGGCGGCGCAATCTCTTGCGACGATCTGCCCGCGGCCGTGGACGAAGCCCTGGCCGCAGGCCCGGTGCCACCGCACTACGTTGCGCCCGCCGCACCGCGCGTGCCGTCCGCGTGGTGGATGGGCAGCTTCAGCGGACTGGTTTGCGGCGCGACCCACGAGGACGCCGCCCGCGACCACGATGCGCGCATCGAACCTGGACGCGCGCCGGGAGGCGAGGAAGGTGAGGAGGATGAGGGGGACGAGGAGGGCGGGGGGAGAAGCGCCGCCGAACCGCTGCCGGAGGACGACATCCTGCGCTTTCCGCGCGGCGCGGCGGCGGGCGATTGCATCCATGCCGTGTTCGAGTCCATCGACTTCACCCGCCCCGAGGCACGCCCCCCGGCCATCGCCCGCGCGCTTGCCGCGCATCCGCTGCCGGGGGGCGACGCCGCGCTGCGTGCGCGCATGCTGGCGCGGCTGCTCGACGATGTGCTCGCCACCCCGCTGCTGGCCGATGATCCCTCGCTGCGACTGCAAACCGTGCCCATGACGCGGCGCATCTCGGAGCTCGGCTTTTACCTGCCCGTGCCCCGGCTTGCCGCCGGCGCGCCCAACGACTGGCTCGCCGCGCGCGGCTACGCCATGCCGAAGCTGGCGGCGCGCGAGCTCTCCGGCTACCTCAAGGGCTACATCGATCTCGTATTCGAGCACGCCGGGCGCTTCTGGGTGCTGGACTGGAAATCCAATCACCTCGGCGAGTCCTGCGCCGATTACGGCCCGGACGGACTCGCGGCGGCGATGCGCGAACACGGCTATCACCTGCAATACCTGCTCTATACCGTCGCCCTGCACCGCCACCTTGGGCAAACGCTGCCCGGCTACGACTTCGCACGTCATTTCGGCGGCGTGCTCTACCTGTTCGTGCGCGGCGTGCGCCCCGGCTGGCGGAACCGCGACGGCGCGCCTGCCGGGGTGTTCCGCCATCGCCCGAGCTTCGAGGACATCGCCGCGCTCGAAGCGCTGCTGGTGGGAGGGGCGCGATGAACGCCGCACCGCAAAGCGAAACGTGGGAAACGTTGGGAACGCTGGAAACATTGAACGCCCCGCCCGCGGCGCGGCGCGCCCGCGACGCGCTGGCCGACGGACTGGCGCGGCAGATCGGGCGCTGGGCGCGCGCGCAGGGCAGCGAGAGCGCCGACGTGCGAGTGCTCGTACAGGCCGTGCAGAAACTGGCGCTCGCCGCTTGCGACGGTCACGTTTGCCTGCCGCTGGCGCGTCTCGGCAGCGCGGACGTGGCAGAGCTGCGCCGCGTCCTGCTGGGCAGCGGCATGGCCATCGCGGCGGACTCGAAGCTGCTGCCCGCGCGCGCATGGCCGCTGGTGCTCGACGGCGAACGGCTTTACCTGCGCGTCTACTTCGATCTCGAAACACGGCTGGCCCGCGCGCTGCGGGCGCTGGCCGCCGATTTTGCCACCGATGTCGACGACGATCCCGACGACGATCTCATCCGCGCCGCGCTCGATGTGTGTTTCCCGCCGCGTCCCGGCGGCCCGCCCGACTGGCAAAAAGTGGCGGCAGCGCTGGCGCTCACGCAGCGGCTAACGATCGTCAGCGGTGGCCCCGGCACGGGCAAGACCACGACCGTCGCCGCGCTCATCGCCTGCCTGCTGGCGCTCGAACCCGGCACCCGCATTGCGCTCGCCGCGCCCACCGGCAAGGCGGCGGCGCGCCTGCGCGAAGCACTGGCCGCGCGCGCCCGCGATCTGCCCGAGGCGGTGCGTTTGAGGTTGCCCGCCGAAGCGTACACCGTGCATCGCCTGCTGGGCCCCACCTCGACGCCGGGCCGCTTCCGGCACGACGCCGCCCATCCGCTCGCCCTCGATCTGCTCGTGATCGACGAAGCCTCGATGCTCGATCTCGCGCTGGCCGCCGCGCTCCTCGATGCCTTGCCCACGCGCGCCCGTCTGGTGCTGCTGGGCGACAAAGATCAACTCTCCGCCGTGGAGGCGGGCGCGGTGTTCGCGGATTTGTCTGCCGGCTGGCGTCTCGCCGCGGCACGGGCGACGCGCCTCGCGGCGCTCACCGGCGCACCCGTCGAGGCGCTGATGCACGGTTCGAGCGAACCTGCCACGCTGCCCGATTGCGTCGTCTGGCTCACCGAAAGCCACCGCTTCCGCGCCGATTCCGGCATCGGCCGTCTCGCACGCGACATCGGCGCGGGCGAGGGCGCGGCGGCGCTGGCCCGGCTGCGCGCCCGTACCGATCCCGCCGTGACGTGGATCGAAGACGAGCAGGACGCCGCACTGCCCCCCGCCGCGCTCGCAGCTATGGCGGCCGGGTACGGCGCTTGTTTTGCCGCGCTGCAAGAGATGCGGAAAAACGAACCGCCCGAAGCGCGCGCCGCCCGCGTCTTGCAAGCCTTCGAGCGTTTCCGCGTACTGGTCGCCGTCCACGACGGCCCGCGCGGCCTGGCCGCCATCAACGCCCGCCTGACCCAGCACGCCCGCGCCGCGCTCGGCCTCGCCGCCCCGGCGGGCCCCTTCTGGCCGGGCCGCCCGCTGATCGTGCTGAAAAACGACCCGGTGACCAAACTGTTCAACGGCGACATCGGCATCTGCCTGCCCGATCCCGACGGCACGCTGCGCGTCTGGTTCCCTACCGCCGACGGCGCGCACCGCGCCCTTTCTCCGCAACGCCTCCCCGAACACGACACCGCCTTCGCGCTGACCGTCCATAAAAGCCAGGGCTCGGAATTCGCGGAAGTATTGCTCCTGCTGCCTGCCAGAACGGTGCGCGTGTTGAGCCGCGAGCTACTCTACACGGCGCTCACCCGCGCCGCGCAGCGCGTCACCATCGTGGGCAACGGTGCGGTGTTTGCGGCGGGATGCGCGGTCAGGAGTGAGCGCTTCAGCGGCCTAGGGGGACGGCTTGGGGGGGGATGAGTGAAATGAATGATGAATGGCGGCGCGGCCACGGTTCTCCTTGACCCGGTGCCATTCGCACGACCACCGCCGCGCCCTTTCCCGCCCCTGGCGGGGCAAATGCATGGATCATGCGCAATACCCCGCGCGGCGAAACCAGGGCAATCGTATAAATGCCGCTATCGTACACGCTGACATTTTTTCGTTTACACACAAAGACGCCCATGAAACTATTCGGCTTGCCCCCAAAAAACAGCCCCGTCATTGATCCCATCAAATGACTACAGGAATTTTGCCATGAAACCAACTTTGATCGTTATCTTACCTCTCCTTCTGCTTGCCAATCCTGCCATGGCCGAAGGCGTACCATTTTACGGAGAGCAACTTAAAGGACATGCTGCCGTTGCCCATGATCATCAGATCATTTTTCGGCTATTCGGAGATGTAGCTAAAACCACATATGGCTACATGAAAGAGGAAGCCACGGGAAACGCCGGAACATGTAAGGGGGATGTTAAACGATTTCCTGGTTTCTTATGTGTAAAGGGCACAGATTTTTTTGAGTGCATCATCAGAATAAACCTGAAGGAAGGAGTGCTTGAAGGCGAAAGTGGCGAAATATGCGAATACGCTGGCAGTAGCCCTAAAAGGCCACATCTTGCCATGAGGGAAATGTTCGTTGGTGACGGAGGGATGACTTTTCATCTTATTGGTGATACCGCCAAAGTCATATATAACAAAATGAGCATAGAGTCAAAAAACAACGATTCCCAAAGCTGCTTAGGAGGGGCTGTAAAAAGATTTAATGGGTTGGAGTGCTCGAAATATAAGAATAAATACGAGTGTTATCTTAACGTGGATTTAGCTGCCAAAAAGATGAGATTCCTGTCTGAAATGTGTCCTCAGGAATGAACTTATCTTGGTTGGCTACATGAACAGCTCGCCGAAATCGCGAAATGAGCGCAAAAATCTTTGTACTCCATGAGCGTCGCTTCGCGCCGGATGGAACGAATCCCCTCTCCCACTCCTGACGGAACCCCCTCCCCCGCAAGCGGGAGAGGGAAAGGCTGTTTTTTGCAACGATTCTCGTCCAGAGGCTCCGCCTTTCCCTTCTCCCCGACGGGGAGAAGGTGGTCGCAGGCCAGAGGGGGGAGGGGGCGCTCCCGGATCATGCCTTTACGTGGCAATACTGTAGGACAACTTTGCGATGCTCGCCTTGAGTTCCACGGCGGGCGTAAAGACGATTTTTGCGCCCTTTACATGCCGGGCGCTCAACGCTGCCTCGGAGGCCATGCCCTCGCTGGAGACGGAGATGCGGAAGCTCCCCAGGTCTCCGAACCGGACGCTTTTCCCTTCCTTCAAATAACCGGGCAGCACGTCGGCAAGGCTGACGAGCACGGCGGTGACATCCGCGCGCGTCATGGCGGTCTGCTTTTCGATGGCGGCCGCCAAATCCTTCAAGTCGATCATGCCCGCGTTCTCCTGTACCAGGTAGTAGCGCGTTTCCTCGCGGTTTTGCGGGTTCTGGCGGGCGATTTTCTTCAGTTTCACAGCCATGTCGCATGTCCTGTCAAATTACGGAGGCATGACGATAAGCAAGGCTGCGCGGGCTGTCAATATGCCTGTTGCAGAAAACGCGCCGTCGGCGCAACGACGGCGGCATGGAAGCGGCATTGCCGTTGGGCGTCACGCCGGTCACGATGACGCCGCTCAACCTGACATGTACGAATTCCTGTTGCCCGCCGCGCAATGTATGAAGCGTCAATGCATTGACGATGCCAGGGGCAATGGGTAGAGTCCGGGCGGAAATTCAATCATCCGGCTCGACGCTTTCCGCACGGCGGCGAGAGCGGCGCGCGACAAAGGGGAAATGGCATGCAGAACAGAAAAAACCAGATTATGGATCTCGGCAAGAAACTGGCGTTCAAGTGCATAGACGGGGATGCTAAGGCCCCCGCAGCCATCAAGGACGCCAGGGAGCAATTTATCAAAGCCGTGGAAGTCAGGTGCATTATCAACGACGTGGAAAATGGCCCCTTGAAAATTAACCAGGGCGATTCTTCCCTGTGCGGCCCGGCCGCGTTCATGTACTGCGTCGCCCGCGAGAAACCCGACGATTTCGCCCGCTATGCGTTCGATCTGGCGCTCACCGGCACAGGCAGTCTCGGCAGCCTGATCGTCAAGCCGAAACAGGCATGCCTCGACGCCGAGCGCCTCAAGGTCGAGAAAAGCTGGCTTTCTAGAGAAAGAACCATCACTCCGGCAGATTGGGTGACGCTGGCGAGCCTGCGGGACAGTACCGGCCCGGTCAGTTCCATGACCCGTGTCACCTCGGATTTCGGCGGAATGACCCACCCCGACGCGCTGGCGGGCTGGTTCAGGAAAACCGGCTGGTTCCGCAACGTGCGCAACGAAGCCCGCATTGGCGGCCACAGGGATCCTCTCCGCCATCTGCTGGGCATCAATTCGCTTCCCCTGAGCTATGTGTGCCTGCTCATCAACGCCAATATCATGACAAGAGGCGTGGTGTTCCGCATGCCGACCCATTGGGTCGTGCTGGGCGACGGCGCGGGAAAAGGCGGCGGCAGCAACGGCAATGACGGCTCGGTCATCCGGATCAGCACCCCCGGCATGACAACCCTGGATTCGCGCGGACGCCCCATCATGACCGTCCCGAAAATGGAGATACCTTTCCAATACCAGATCATGGAGCGTGTGTCCTGCCTGCCCGATAGTCCGGCGTGTGCCTTCAACAACGATCCCACGGCATCGAAAAGGGCCGAACTGGAAAAAGGGAAGCTGAATTTCAAGGTTTACACCTGGGGCAGAATCGGGACGATAGATGCCTACAACCCCGGCAATGTGACCGTGGAGAAATTCCAGGCTGCTTATTTCGGCTATGTTGCCGCCGCGAGATGAACGAACCTCCGGAGAAAGAATAATGTACCGTTCCTTGACGCCATTCCTGTGCCTGCTGTCCGCGCTGTTGGCGGGCTGCCTGAGCGCGCCGCCCAATGTCGAGGCTGAAAGCGGGCCGATACCTGAACTGACAAAAGTTCATTCGACGAGCTTATTTAGTGGCGGCATTGGTTTTCTCGCGCTTTCGGAAGACGGCAGCACATTTATAGCCGGGAATGAATACAGTGGCGTGGGACTGTACCGCACAAGCGACTATGCGCCGCTGGAGAGGCACTATGACTGCGAGGGGGAGGCTCTCACAACACCAGATGGCGCTTATTCTTGCAATAAGAGAGCGAACATATGCGATCTGGGCTATATCGACGCAAATACCTGGTATTTCACCAACAGAGAAAATGGCGGCGGCCCGACCATCATTCGCGTATATGTGCGGACGATTCATCCGCCGCGGGAGACCTTCGTATCGACTGTAAACGAAATTACCAACGAAGCCACCGCTTCCGTCAATAAGAATTACATTGCCTATAACAACGAATTGATCGACTGGCATACCGGGAAACGCTACCCAGTCAAGACTCCGGCCTTTGATCCTTACAGTTGGATTGTCCCCACATTGACGCCCGACAACCGGATCATCACGTATCCGAACGGGAAAACCGTGATCTTCGATCCGCTCAACGACACGATGGAATTCTGGAAAGAAGCAATTCCCTTGGACGGGACCATCGTGATGCCGGATAATCGCCACGCAATCGGTATTTCAACGGCGAATTACAAATGCACGCTCTGGAGTTGGCCGGAAAGAAAAAAAATCGGACATTGCAGCGAGCGTCTGGGCTGGACTTTTGGGAGATATTCTGAATATCGCGAGAGATTGGCGCTTTCCAGCGATGGCAAATTCTTTGCCGTCGGCTTTGACCACACTGTGCGCGTTTATCGTATCGAGCCGTTCAAGCTCGAACTGGAAGTCACCACGCCCGGCCCGGTGGGCAAGCTGGCCCTGTCGGACGATGGCTGGCTGGCCACTTATGACCGCGAAGGCTTTCTCCGGGTCTGGAATGTCGCGACGGGTAAGCTTGCCGGTCAGCAGCGCAACATCTCCTCACACGACATCTACTCGTTCAAACTCATGTTCCAACCCGGAAGCGGCGGCAGGCTCTTTACGACGTATAACAGTATGACTGTCTTCGAGATTCCAAAGCAGTCGGCGCAACAAAAAACCAAAAGCACTTCCAAAACACAGAAAGAGTAGAACTGGACATCCTGCCGGGATGAGCGTGGAAAAGTTCCTGCCCGGTTATTTCGGCTATGTTGCCGCCGCGAGATGAACGAACATTTGGAGAAAGAATAATGTACCGTTTTTTGACGCCATTCCTGTGCCTGCTGTCCGCGCTGTTGGCGGGCTGCCTGAGCGCGCCGCCCAATGTCGAGGCCGAAAGTGGGCCGATCCCCGAACTGACAACAGTTCATTCGACGGGCTTATTTAGTGGCATCGTTGGTTTTCTCGCGCTTTCGGAAGACGGCAATACGTTTATCGCCGGGAGCGGGCGCAGTGTGGGAGTGTATCGCACAAGCGATTATGCGCCGTTGGAGAGGCACTATATTCGTGAGGATGAGCCTTCCACAACGGTAGACGATGCCGGTTCTAGCGGAACGAGAGCATCCATATACGATCTGGGCTACATCGATGCGAATACCTGGTATTTCAGTGCGATGCCCTTTAAAGAAAACGATGTTCGCGTACACGTCCGGACAATCCATCCGCCGCGGGAGATCTTCGTCTCGACCGTAAACGAAATTACCAACGAAGCCACCGCTTCCGTCAATAAGAATTACATTGCCTATAACAACGAATTGATCGACTGGCATACCGGGAAACGCTACCCAGTCAAGACCCCGGCCTTTGATCCTTACAGTCTGATTGTCCCCACATTGACGCCCGACAACCGGATCATCACGTATCCGAACGAGAAAACCGTGATCTTCGATCCGCTCAATGACACAATGAAATTCTGGAAAGAAGCACTCCGCATTGGCAGGACGATCATCGTTACGCCGGATAATCGCCACGCGATTGGTATTTCAGCGGCGAATTACAGATGCACGCTCTGGAGCTGGCCAGAAAGAAAAGAAATCGGCCATTGCAGCGAGCATCTGGGCTGGATTTTTTGGGGGTATTTTGAATATGGCGAGACAGTGGCGCTTTCCAGCGATAGCAAATTCTTTGCCGTCGGCGTTGGTCACACTGTGCGCGTTTATCGTATCGAGCCGTTCAAGCTCGAACTGGAAGTCACCACGCCCGGCCCGGTGGGCAAGCTGGCCCTGTCGGACGATGGTTGGCTGGCCGCTTACGATTACAAAGGCTTTCTCCGGATCTGGAATGTCGCCACAGGCAGCCTTGCTGGACAACGCAGCTTTTTTGATGGCAAGACGATACATGGCGCTTACGCGCCCAAACTCGCGTTCCAGCCCGGAAGCGGCGGCAGGCTCTTTACAACGTATAAAAATATGACTGTCTTCGAGGCTCCCAAGCAAACCACGCAACAAAAAACCGAAAGCGCTTCCGGAACACAGAAAGAGTAGCGCTGGACATCCTGCCGGGATGAGCGTGGAAAAGTTCCTGCCCGGTTATTTCGGCACATCGTCCTGATGACGGTCGTGCTCGAATTTGCTGGCGGACGTGGTGAGGGATGCGTTCGATCCGGGGAGAGGGTGCGGCGCGCACTTCGCCATTTCCAGCATCCACGGGAATTTGGTCTTTTGTCGGCAAACCGCGCTGTCCCACAAGCGCGCGCCATGCAGGCCGCTTGCTTGCCGTTCGGATCGAGCGCGATGTTATGTGCCATCAGCATGAGACGGAATCCTCCACGGCAGACTTGATGCTGTCATTTAAAGGAAACCGTTGAAACCCCGGCGGCGAGATGCGGGCGATTTCCAAAAATCTCCCAGTGATTTTCAAAAACCGCCCAGAGATTTTTGGAAATCTCCCAGAGATTTTTCGACGAACGGCTGAAGTCCCGGCGACGGGCCGCCAGAGAAGCGCCGAACGACGCCTGCCCGCCGGGCCGGTCTTGTTCGAAGCCATTGATTTCATGCGCAACACCCCGCGCGGCGAAACCCATCCATGCTTTTTTCCGTGGGGCCGGTCTTGCTGCGCCCAAACATTCCTCAAGCATCCCCTCAAACATCCGCCTCCACCGTGTCCCCCTTTGCTTCCATCCACGCCCGCCGTCCGGCGGCTTCGCCTTTGCCCATGAGCAGGGTGAAGATGTCGCGCGTCTCATCGGCGGCGCCGTCGCGTACGTGCACGGGGAGCACGCGGCGGGTGGCGGGGTCCATCGTGGTTTCGCGGAGTTGTTCAGGGTTCATTTCGCCCAGGCCCTTGAAGCGGCCGACTTCGATGGTGTCGGGTTTGACGCCTTCTTTCGCCAGGCGCTCGCGGATGGAGGCGAGTTCGGCTTCGTCGAGGGCGTAGAGGCGGCGGGGCGGGCGTTTTTTGCCTTGGGCGGGGACATCGACGCGATAAAGCGGCGGTTGGGCGACGTAGATGTGGCCGCTGTCGATCAGGCGCGGGAAGTGGCGGAAAAACAGGGTGAGCAGCAAGGTCTGGATGTGCGAGCCGTCGACGTCGGCATCCGACATGATGACGACCTTGCCGTAACGCAGGCCGGAGAGCTCGGGGGTGTCCTCGGGGCCGTGGGCGTCGATGCCGAGCGCGACGGCGATGTCGTGGATTTCGGCGTTGGCAAGGAGGCGGTCCGCCTCGATTTCCCACGCATTCTGTACTTTGCCGCGTAGCGGCAGGATGGCTTGCGTCTCCTTGTCGCGCGCCATTTTTGCGGAGCCGCCGGCGGAGTCGCCTTCGACGAGAAAGAGTTCGTTTTCCGCGATGTCGTCGGATTCGCAGTCGGAGAGCTTGCCGGGCAGTACGGCGACGCCGGAGGATTTTTTCTTCTCCACTTTCTGTGCGCTACGCTGGCGCGCCATAGCCTGCTTGATCGCCAGCTCCGCGATGGTTTTGCCCGCGTCGACGTGGTTGTTGAGCCAGATTTCGAGCGGGTCGCGTACCTGCGTGGAGACGAGGCGCACGGCTTCGCGCGAGTTGAGCTTTTCCTTCACCTGCCCCTGGAATTGCGGGTCGAGCAGCCGTGTGGAGAGCACGAAGCTCATGCGCGCGTTCACGTCGTCTTGTTGCAGCTTGACGCCGCGCGGCAGCAGCGCGTGATGCTCGATGAAGGATTTCAGCGCCTCGAACACGCCGGCGCGCAGGCCGGATTCGTGTGTGCCGCCGGAGACGGTCGGGATGAGGTTGACGTAGGACTCGCCCGGCACGGACTGCTCGAACCACGCCAGGGCCCACGCTGCGCCTTCGCCGGGCGCGAATGTGGGATCGTCGGCGGCGGCGTATTTTTCGCCGGTAAACATCGGCGCCACCGGCGCCAGCCCGCCCGCGAGCTCCGCCAGATAGGCGGAAAGGCCGCCGGGGTAGCTCCATGTTTTGCTTTGCATCGTGCCGTCGGGCTGCTCCACGTCGAGCTTGACCGCCACGCCCGGCAGCAGCACGGCTTTCGAGCGCAGCAGGCGTTCGAGTTCGGCCATCGGCACGCGCGGCGAGGCGAAATATTTGGCGTCTGGCCAGGCGCGCACCCGCGTGCCGGTGCGCCGGCCCGCTTCGCCCACGACGCGCAGCGCGCCGATCTGCTCGCCGCCGTCGGCAAAGTCGATCTTCCACAGCTTCCCGTCGCGGCGGATTTCCACCTCCAGCCGGGTGGAGAGCGCGTTCGTCACCGAGACGCCGACGCCGTGCAGCCCGCCGGAGAAAGCGTAGGCCGATTCCAGCGAGGTTTTGTCGAACTTGCCGCCCGCATGCAGGCGAGTGAAGGCCAGCACCACGACGGGCACGCCTTCTTCCGGGTGCAGGCCGACGGGAATGCCGCGCCCGTCGTCGGCCACGCTCACCGAACCGTCCTGAAACAGCGTGACGTGGATTTGCTTGGCGAAACCGGCCAGCGCCTCGTCCGCGGCGTTGTCGATGACTTCCTGAATGAGGTGGGCGGGGCTGTCGGTGCGCGTGTACATGCCGGGCCGCTCGCGCACCGGCTCCAGCCCCTTGAGGATGCGAAAGGATGATTCGTCGTAGCGCTTGCCTGCCATCTTCTGCTCGTGCTTTTTGGAAGCGGCAAGGATAGCAGAGCACCGCCGCGCGGCGCTCAGAACTGTTGCCTGGCGCTCAGCACCGCCGCACGGCGCTCAGAACCCCCGGAAATCCGTGAAGCCTTCAACCGGCTCGCGTTCCGTGCGCAGGGCGTTTTCCGGCGCGGCGGGGTCGGCGTGGCCGAGCGCCATGCCCGCGACGACGATTTCGTCCGCACCGATGCCGAGCGCGCGATGGACGCTGGCGGGCAGCTCCGCCCACGCCGTCTGCACGCAAGTCGCCAGCCCTTTGGCTTGCGCGGCGACGACGAGGTTGGCGATGAAAATGCCCTGGTCGAGGAACATGCCCTGCGCGAGATGGCGGCTCTGCGTGAAGATCAGGCCCACGGGGGCATCGAAGAACAGATAGTTGCGCCCGGTCTGCGCCTGCATGCGCGCCTTGTCGCCCCTGGCGATGCCGACTGCGCCGTAAAGATCGAAGCCGAGCTTGCGACGGCGCGAAAGCCAGGGTTCGGCCCATTGCGCCGGGTAATACTCGTATTCATGCGGCTCGCCACCAAGGGTCTCGAAGCTCCCGTGCACGATGGCGCAGAACTTTTTCAGCGCTTCGCCCGCCAGCGCATAGACTTTTTGCGGCTGCGCGTTGGTGCCCGAAGGCGCGGCGGAAGCCAGTTTCAGCAATTCGGCGACGGTTTCGCGTGTCACCGGCGTCGGCAAAAACCGCCGGGTGGTGTGGCGTGCGCGCAGGGTATCGGCAACGGCGGCAAAAATGTGTGGATCGGGGTGCGACATGATGAGCGTCTCCTTCCATTATGGTTGTGTGCTGCGAAGGAGAGATGATGCCACGCCCGGCGCCTCGCGCCGTCTCTACGCGCGACCCAATGTCATGCGCGACTCAGTGCTACGTGCGGCCCAATGCTACGCGCGGCCCAATATCCTGCCGCCGCCGCCGGGCCGGGAGTGTCCGCCGGCGTCGTAGAGCTGGGGATGGTTGGCGGCGGAGAGCAGCACGGAGAGGGCGGCCTGGGTGTGGCTCATGTGCCCGGCGATCAGGCGGCCGTTGGTGGCGTTGCGTTCGCGGGCGCGGCTGGCCAGCGAGCGCACTTCTTCCCAGCGCGCCAGCACGCGCGGCAGGTGAGCGTAGAGGGTGTGCAGGGCCTGGGTGTCGTTTTTCAGGCCGCGCCGGGCGAGCAGTATGGCGCGGTCGTCGTGCAGGCGCTGCAACTGGCGGTGACGCTCGCTTTTTTCTTGTGTCACGGCGGGCAGGGCGTCGGTTTCGCCGGCGACGAGCAGGGTTTCCTCCCAGTCGAGGAGCGCGAGGAATTCTTTGAGCTGACTCGCTTCGGCTTCGATCAGGAGGGCGATACGCTGGATTTCGTTGGGAACGGGGGTTTGCATGATGGCACGCGGGGTGAAAACGTCGGGGAAGGGAGTTGCACTACGCGACTGTTTTCAAGCATGACCCGTGCCAATGAGCGAGACTGGGTGACAAAAAACAGGGGTGACGAAAAACGGGGGCGACGAAAAATGGAGATTACAAAAAGCGGAGATTGCAAAAAACGGGGATTGCGCTCTTGCCGCGCAATCCCCGCCGTGGCCGGTCGCACTTCACTCTATCGCTCAAACCCGCCCGGCTTGCGAGTCAAGCATCTGGCGTACTTCTGCAAGCAGTCCATCCGCGATGCGATTGGGGTCGATCTGGAAGCGGCCATCGCGGATGGCCTGTTTTATTTCTTCGATACGTTTGCGTTCGACCGCCGGGGTGTCCGCGAGCGCGGCTTCCGCCTTTTGCAGGCTCGAAGCCAGCGGTGACAGTTTGACGCTTTCGCCCGCGCTCGCGACAGGGGCGGCGCCAGGGCGCAGGTGCGGCTCAGTGGCGGGGGCCGGGCCGATGGGCTTGCCCAAGCTCTCGATTTTCATGGCGAAGGCTCCAAGGGTGAAATGTGGTGCTTGTTACCAGCAACGGCAACGGGTCGTGAAACTTTAGAGCATTTTGTAAAAATACCGCCGTCAAGCCCCGGCGCGCAACCCCGGCGAGATCACTCGTCGATGTCCACCGCGCCGTCGGCGCGCGCCGTGCCGCTGACCACGCGGCTGTTGGGCAGGCGCACCCGGACGGTTTCGCCGGGCGCGGCGGAGTTCAGGGCGCGACCGGTGTTGGACACCGTGAAGCCGGGGCCGCCGCTGACCACGGTGATGTCGTTGCCCTGTTTGACGGCGGCGGGGATGCGCAGCATGCGGCGCTGCACGGGCCGGTCTGCGGCGAGCGAGAAGCGCGCGGGGCGGCCGAGCGCCTGGCTGGCATCGGTGAGCACGTCGTCGGCCAGCGCCGCGATGTTGCCGTGGCGCAGCTCGATATCGTCCGGGCCGACGATTTGCCCGGCGGGGACGGCGCGGGCGGTGACGAGATAATCGGCGGCGACCTTGACCTGCGCTTTCAGATAGACCGTCCACACGACCGGCGCATCGCAGCGCACACCAACACTGAACGCGCCCCAGGCGCGCGCGGCGCTGGGCAGGAATGCCACGGGCGCGAGGCAGGGCGGCAGATGGTTGGCGGCGTCGAGCGGGCTGATTTCGATGGTGATTTCGCCCGGCAACCCTTGCGTTTGCGCCGCGATGAGGGCGCGCGCCGCCGCCTCCACGGGGGCGGCGGGTTGCTGCGCGGCAGCGGCGGCGGCAAGGAGGAGGACGGCGAGAGGGGTGCAAAGCGAACGGCGCATGGGGTGATTTTATTGCCGATCGTTATCTGGCGAATTCGATTTGGCGGATACAATACACAAAGCGACAAATACATCACGGAAAAACCCGCCAGTAAGTCACATTTATTTTCCCGGTCGGAAAAAATTGACGGTCGCGACGCAGGCGGCAGGAAATTTCTGCCGCATTGCGGAATAACTATTCCGGTGAATTGATTCCTCTTTTGGCGCTTTATTTGAGTACGGACATAGAAAAAAAGAGATTACCATTACACTCACCGTGACAAATTGCGCGTCGCGCCGCTTGGCATGATTAGTGCAACGCAATGCGCGAGGACATGGGTGAGGGTATGAAGAATCTGCTCGACAGAGAACTGAACGTTCACCAAAGCGCGCTGAATTTGCAAGCCTACCGGCAGCAATTGCTGGCGTCGAACATCGGCAATGCCGATACGCCGCATTACAAGGCGCGCGACCTCGTTTTTCACGAAGCGCTGGATGCGGCGGTAGGCCGCAGGCGCGGCGACAGGCCGTTGCCGCTGGCGCGAACGAATCCGCGTCATATCGAAGACAAAAAGAAAGCGCCGCTGGAAAAATTCGTGCGTTTTCGCACGGAATGGCAATCCGCCGTCGACGGCAATACCGTTGATATGGACGCCGAACGCGCCGCCTTTGCGGAAAACTCGATTCATTACGAGGCCAGTATCACATTCATCAACGGCCTGTTGCGCTCGATGCAAACAGCCATTACCGGACAATAATCCGGCGCCCGTCCTGCGCCATCCGGTCATTAAAGGAGGCAGTCATGGGCGGCAACATGTTCAACGTATTTGCGATTGCCGGCTCGGCGCTTACCGCGCAGTCGATGCGGCTCAATACCACCGCCTCCAATCTCGCCAATGCCGATAGCGTCATTGCTGAAGACGGCCAGCCTTACCGCGCCAAGCAGGTCGTTTTTGCCGCCCGGCAATTGCCGGATGCCGGTCGTGCTTCCATCGGCGTGCAGGTGTCGCAAATCGTGGAGAGCGCCGCGCCGATGCGATTGGTCTACGAGCCGAACAACCCCGCGGCCCGCCCGGATGGCTACGTTGAGATGCCCAACGTCAATGTGGTCGAGGAGATGGTCAATATGATCTCCGCCTCGCGTTCGTACCAGAACAACGTCGAGGTCATGAACACGGCACGAACCTTGCTGCAAAGGACATTGCAGATCGGTCAATAAAGATTGACCGGCAGGAAATGCCCAGCAGGAGGTTAAAAAATGAGCAGTTATGACACCACGGTCAGTGGCGCCGCCGCCAGTGTTTTGTCCGGCCTGGCCCGCAGTGAGGCCGCCGGCAAGGCGCAGGAAAGCGAGCAGAACCGCTTCCTCACGCTTTTGACCACGCAGTTGAAGAACCAGGACCCGATGAACCCGTTGGAGAATGCCGAACTGACCAGTCAGCTGGCACAGATGAGCACGGTCGACGGCATCGAGCGCCTGAACAAGCTCGTGCAATCGCTCGTCGGCACGCAGGAAATCTCCGACAGCGCGGCCCTGCTCGGGCATGGCGTGCTGGTGGAAGGCAAGGGGCTTGGGCTGACCGATGCCGGGGCCATCGGCGGTTTCGAGCTTGGCTTGCCTGCCGACAGTGTGGTGCTGAACGTGTATGACGCCAACGGCTCGCTGGTCAACAGCATCGAATTCACCAACATGGACGCCGGCAGCCACAACTACGTGTGGGACGGCACCACCACCGAGGGCACGATCGCCGCGGCCGGGATGTACCAGGTGAGCGTCTCGGCCAGTTTCGACGGCGCGCCGGTTTTCGTGCGTCCGCTGGAATTCGGCCCGGTGACGAGTGTGATTCGCGGCGCGAGCGGCGCGGATTTACAGGTGGGCGCGCTCGGCATTTTCAAATTGGACGATATCAAACAAATACTTTGATCCAGAACTTTGACCCAGGGCTTTGACCCAGACTTTTACCCCAGCACTTTGACCCCGGACTTTTACCGGAGGCAGGAGAAGAATCATGGCATTCCAACAGGGATTGAGCGGGCTGAACGTATCTTCCCGCGCGCTTGACGTCATCTCGAACAATATCGCCAACGCCAGTACGGTCGGTTACAAGGCGAGCAATGCGATTTTCGCGGACGTCTATTCCTCGGCGCTCACGGGCGTGAGTTCCAACATTCAGATCGGCGTCGGCGCAAAGATCACCGCCGTTTATCAGAGCTTTTCCGACGGCCTGCCGACGACCACCAACAATCCGCTGGACATGGCGATCATCGGCAACGGCTTCTACGTGATCCAACGCAACGACGGCTCCACCGCCTACAGCCGCAACGGGCAGTTCGACATCGATAATAATGGTTACGTCATCACGCCTCTGGGTGAAAAGCTGATGGGCATCCGCGCCGACATCAACGGCTTCATCCCGCAATCGGGCGGCATCATCGAGCCGCTGTTCGTGTCGCAGGGCGACATCGATCCGCGGGCGAGCACGCTGTTCAGCATCAAGTCGGGCAACCTCGATGCGCGCATCAACCCGAACTATGTCGATGTCGAGCAGACGGTTCCGTTGCAGGTGCCGTTTGATCCCGCCAACGTCAATTCTTACCACTACATGACCACCATCCCGGTGTACGACTCATTGGGCATGAAACATGAGCTGGAGGCGTACTGCGTCAAGACCGGCCCGATCCCCCCCGCGACCGGCAACGGCACATGGGAGGTCTACGCGATGGTGGATGGTCAGCAAAGCACGCTGGCAGACGGCGTCACACCGACCGGGCCGGGCACGATCACCTTCGATGCCTATGGCAGGCTCCTGTCGCCCATTGGCACGCCGACTTTCTCGGGGGTGTATTTCCCCGTGACGAGTGGCGCCGCCAGTCCGATGGAAATCGCCATCGACCTCGGAGAACTCAACCAATATGGTTCGCCGTTCTCGGTGACGGACACCGCGCAGGACGGCTACACCTCCGGGCAAATCTCCTCCCTCGTGGTCGCGCAGGACGGCACGATCCAGGGCCGCTACACCAACGGACAGGCGAAGAACCTCGGCCAAGTGGTGCTCGCCACCTTCCGCAGCAATCAAGGCTTGACCTCGGTGGGCGATAACCTGTGGATCGAAGCGCCGGACTCCGGCCCCCCGATCATCGGCCGCCCGACCTCCGGCCTGAACGGACTCATCTCCGGCGGACAGGTGGAAGAATCCAACGTCGATCTCACGCAGGAACTGGTGCAGATGATCATCCAGCAGCGCAACTATCAGGCGAACGCACAGACGATCAAGACGCAGGATCAAATCCTGTCGACACTGGTGAATCTGCGCTGAACGCGACTGACGGATAGCCACTATGGATCGCGCCCTCTACACGGCGATGACCGGAGCGAAAAGCACCCTCGGCCAGCAGGCCGCCGTCGCCCACAACCTTGCCAACGCCGACTCCACCGGCTTTCGCACCGAGATGCACAAGATGCGCGCGGTGGAAGTGCAGACGACGGCCTGGCACACGCGCGCTTTCGTGGTCGATGCGTCGGTGGCGACGGACTTCACGCCGGGCGCGCTCAAGTATTCCGGCAGCCCCTACGATGTGGCGGTGAAAGGCAAGGGCTGGCTCGCGGTGCAAACCGCATCGGGCGAGGCTTACACGCGTGACGGCGCGCTCACCGTCTCGGAGAACGGCATCCTGCAAACCCAGGCCGGATTGCCGGTGCTCTCCGACGGCGGCCCGATCACGATGCCGCCCGACAGCGAAATCGTGATCGGCCTGGATGGCACGATCTCCGCAATACAGGACGGCATCACCAACGAAGTGGCGCGCCTGAAGCTGGTCGATCCGCCGGAGAACGAGCTCGTGCGCGGCGATGACGGCTTCTTTCGCCTCGAAAGCGGCCTGCCCGCGCCGATGGACGAGGCCGTGAAAGTGGCGGGCGGCTATCTGGAGACGAGCAACGTCAACGTGGCCGAGCAGATGGTGACGATGATCTCGCTCGCCCGCCAGTTCGAGATGCAAATGCGCGTCATCACGAGCGCACAGGAAAACGACCGCGCCGCGACGCAGGTGATTGCGCCGCGCTGACGACAAAGCAATCAAACCGCGACAAAGAGACAGACATCATGATTCGATCACTGTGGATTGCCCGCACCGGGCTGGACGCCCAGCAAACCTCGCTGGATGTGATCGCCAACAACCTTGCCAACGTCTCGACCAACGGCTTCAAGCACCAGCGCGCCGTGTTCGAGGACTTGCTCTATCAGTCCATCCGGCAGCCCGGCGCGCAATCGACGCAGCAGACGCAAATCTCCAGTGGCCTGCAAATCGGCTCCGGCGTGCGCCCGGTGGCGACCGAGCGCGTGTTTACGCAGGGCAGCCCGCAGCAGACCGGGGGCGATCTCGACGTGATGATTCAGGGCGACGGCTTTTTTCAGATCGCGCTGCCCGACGGCACGACCGCCTACACGCGCGACGGCGCTTTCCAGCGCGACAACCAGGGCAACATGGTGACGGCCAGCGGCTATCCGCTCGCGGATAACATCAACATCCCGGCCGACGCCCTCACCATTACCATCGCCAAGGACGGCGTCGTCACCGTCCTGCAACCGAACAACGTCACCCCGGTGCAGATCGGCACCATCCAGATCGCCACCTTCATCAACAACGGCGGCTTGCAGGCGGTGGGGGAAAACCTCTTTCTGGAAACCGCCTCGTCGGGCGTCGCAACCCCCAACACACCGGGCGCGAACGGCTCCGGCGTACTCAACCATCGTTACGTCGAAGCCTCCAACGTGAATGTGGCCGAGGAACTGGTGAGCATGATCGTCACCCAGCGCGCCTACGAAATGAATTCGCGCGTCATCAGCACGTCCGACTCGATGCTCGGTCGGCTCACGCAACTGTGAGGTCGATCATGAAAACGCCAACCTTCGTTCGCGCCCGCATCTGCACCTGCCTCGCCGTGGCCTGCGTCGCGCTCGCCGTGCCCGGTTGCGCCTCGATCCAGCCGACGCCGCCCGCCACCGTGCATCAGCCCATGACCGCGCGCCCGGCCGATGCGCCGCGCGCCCTCGCCGCCAGCGGGGCCATCTACCGTGTGGGCGCGGGGCGCGCGCTGTTCGAGGATCGGCGCGCCGGGCGCATCGGGGACACTATCACCATCAACCTCGTCGAAAAAACCACCGCGCAGAAAAACGCCAACTCCAGCGCCACACGCGCCTCCTCCCTCGGCGGCGGGCTGTCGGCGTCCAGCAAACTGCCGCTGTCCAGCCTCACGGGGCTGAGCGCCGAGGCGGACACGAAATCCGCCTTCGAGGGCAAAGGCGCCGCCGCCGCCAACAACGCTTTCAACGGCACCATCACCGTCACCGTCATCGACGTGCTGCCCAACGGCAACCTGCTGGTGTCCGGCGAGAAGATGCTGACCATCAACCAGGGGAACGAATTCATCCGTTTCTCCGGCGTGATCAATGCAATGAACATCAGCGCCTCGAACACGACACAGTCCACGCAAGTCGCCGATGCGCGCATCGAATATCGCGGCAGCGGCTTCCTCGACGAATCGAACGCCATGGGCTGGCTGCATCGTTTCTTCGTGGCCATCAATCCGTTCTAGGGGGAGGCTGCCATGTTCAGGAAGCTGAAAAACCGGCCTTGTGTGTGTGTCGCGGGGACGAACCATGATTTGCCCCTGCGCGGAATATGCTGCGTGCTGCTGGTGCTCGCCGCGCTGCTCAGCGCGCCTGCCGCCGCCGAACGCATCAAGGACATCGCCACCGTCGCCGGGGTGCGCGACAACCAGCTCGCGGGCTACGGTCTGGTCGTCGGGCTGGACGGCTCCGGCGACCAGACCACGCAGACGCCCTTTACCGTGCAGAGCATCGTCAACATGCTCGGCAACCTCGGCATCACTCTGCCGCCGGGCACCAACCTGCAACTGAAAAACGTCGCGGCGGTGATGGTGACGGCGGATTTGCCCGCCTACGCGCGCCCCGGACAGCGCATCGACATCACCGTATCCTCCATCGGCAACGCCAAAAGCCTGAAGGGCGGCACACTGGTGATGACGCCGCTCAAAGGGGCGGACGGACAGATCTACGCCATCGCGCAAGGCAATCTCGCCGTGACGGGGGCGGGCGCGCAGGCGGCGGGCGGCGCACAGCAGACGATCAATCACCTGCTGGCGGGGCGCATCCCCGCCGGGGCGACGGTGGAACGCGCCGTGCCCGCCACGGTGGGCGAGGGCGGCGTCGTCGTCGTCGAACTCAAAGACACTGATTTCGCCACCGCGCGCCGCGTGGCCGATGCCATCAACCAGGCCGAAGCGGAATCCGCGCGCGCGCTGGACGGGCGCAGCATCGAAGTGCGCGCCCCGGTCGATCTCTCGGCGCGCGTCGCCTTCCTCGGCAAAATCGAAAACCTCGAAGTGAGCGTTGCGCCGCAAGCGGCGAAAGTCATCGTCAATGCGCGCACCGGCTCGGTGGTCATGAACCGCAGCGTGGTTTTGCAGGATTGCGCCATCGCGCACGGCAACCTGACCGTGACGATCAGCAACCAGACCAACGTCAGCCAGCCGCCGCCCGGCTCCTTCGGCAACACCGCCGTCACCCAGTCCGGCCTCGTCAACATCGACCAGCAAGGCGGCGCGTTCATGGAACTCAGAAATGGCGCAAAGCTCGCCGATGTCGTCAAGGCGCTCAACGCGCTCGGCGCGAAACCGCTCGATCTCGCCAGCATCCTGCAAGCAATGAAGGCATCCGGCGCGCTGCGCGCAGAACTTGAAATCATCTGAATCGGCATCGAGGGACGGGGAGATTCGTCATGGCAGACAGCGGCATTCAACTCAACACGCTCGATCCCCGCTCGCTCGATGCGCTCAAACGCATGGCGCACAACAGCGGCAACAGCGACGAATCCCTGCGCGCCACCTCCAGGCAGATCGAATCCCTGTTCCTGCACATGATGCTGAAAGCAATGCGTAACGCCTCGATGGGCGGCGATCCGTTCGAGAGCGAGCAGACACGGCTGGCGCGTGATCTCTACGATCAGCAACTGGCGAGCAACCTGGCGCACTCGCGCGGCGGCACAGGTCTGGCGACGGCGATCTACCGTCAATTGGGCGGCGGCACGAGCGATGCGGCCGCTTCCGGCGCAACCGGCGCAACCGGCGCAACCGGCTCAACCGGCTCAACCGGCTCAACCGATGCGACGGCCATCATCGTGCGCGAACGCACGGCACGGCACGCTGGCGCGCAACGCGCCTTGCGCCCAGGCATCGCCGACACGAGCGCCGCAAATGTCACGACGAACCCCACGACCGCCGAATCCGCCGCGCTGTCGGAAAAAATCGCCTCCACCGTCGAAGCGGCGCGCAAAGCGGGCAGCAAAGTCCCGCAGCACGTGCGCGAATTCGTCAACAACGTCTGGCCGCACGCCCATGCCGCGAGCCAGGCCACGGGCATCCCCGCGCACTTCATGGTGGCGCAGGCCGCGCTCGAAACCGGCTGGGGCGCCCGGCAGCCGAAGAACGCCGACGGCACGCCGAGCCACAACCTGTTCAACATCAAGGGGGGCGGGCGTTGGGCGGGCGCCACCACCGCGCATCACACCGTCACTGAATACGACGGCACCGGCTGGCAGCGGCAAAAAGCCACCTTCCGCTCCTACGCCTCCTACGCCGAAGCCTTCGCGGACTACGCCCATCTCCTCAAGGCCAGCCCCCGCTACTCGGCGCTCCTCGGCACGAGCGACGCCGCCTCCTTCGCACAAGGCTTGCAGGAGGCCGGTTACGCCACCGACCCGATGTACGCCGACAAACTGCTGCGCATCATCGGCGGCAACACATTGAAGAACGCGCTGGCGGCAACCGTGGCGTGAGTTCGGGCGCGCGCGGCGGCGCACGTCGTTAAAACTCGGTCGTCATCGTTTCGTCAATGTGAGTTCGCGCGCGACGGCGGCGCACGCCTTGCGGCGGGCGATCGGCGATCCTTGCCTGAAAGCGGTCATCGCGATCCGATGCCGTCTGCCCGGCGCCCCGGACGTCACCCCGCCCGGCGGGCGCGGATCTTTCGGCAAACGAGCGCCAGCGCGAAGCACGGCAGCCAGACCCACAACAATTCCGAGACGAGCACCGCCACGCCACGCGTGGAGAGAAACGCGCGCGGGCTGAAAGGGGAGACGCGGATGGGCCGCCAGGGGAAGAAGAACCGCTCATCCGAAAACGGCCAGAACGCCGCCACGCCGAGGCCGCCGCTCGTGAGCGCATCGAGCAGGATATGGCTCGCGATGGCAACAAAGACGAGCACGGCGGCCAGCCAGCGGCGGCACCGCAGCACGGGCGCGGCCAGCGCGGCCAGCCCGGCGCAAAACGCCGCGAAAAAGAGCGAATGCGAAAATCCCCGATGGCCGAGCCAATCGCCGTACTGCACGCCGAAGCGAAAGCCGATCGTATCGAAATCGGGCAGGATTGCGCAGAATGCGGTCAGCAGGAACAGGCGGATGGGAAAGGCCCGCTTCAAGGCGAAGCGGGCGGCGAGGGCGGGCACGGCGTGGGTGATGATGGTAGGCATACGGAATGTCCAGAGGTGGCCTCTGCTTTGATCGATCCTCGATATCGGATTCTTGTCGGCTTTCGTGGATGGCGCCTGCGCCCTTCAGGACACGAACCCTCCCGGCGGCGGCGTCGCACAGCGTACCCGGCCAATCGGCCCAGGCTCCCCCAAAAATCGGCATCCGAATACTCCCATAGAGACGCCTTTGCGTCATCCTTGTTGGAGTTCGTCTTGTCGTAGCCCGCCCCGCCTGACCGTTTCTCCACCCAGAATGTGCCCGGTTGCCTCCAAGGACCAGGCCTTTCAAGGTGTTACCCGTTTGGCCTGGATAACCCGCGCCGTTGACACATGTGAGCGGGCCGTCTGGGCGTCTATATAGCCTTTTGGGAGCTTGGTTTTTGGCTTGCGCTTGCTG
>JAIRXQ010000059.1 GCA_031268195.1 Azoarcus sp.
TCTGATCGTCACGCGCTGATCACCAGGCCCCGGCGCGCGAAGAACCTTTCGCGCGCCAACCGCCCCCGGCAGGCATCGCCCGCCGGGGGCGTTTTTTTATCGTCCGGTGCGGAAAAAGCAGTCCGCCCAAAACATGATGCCCCACGCCGCGCCCGCGCCTGCGGGCGGATTGCCATTCGCCCCCGATGCGTGCTGGTAGTGGCACGCTGGGCACGCTGGGCACCGGCGCGCTTGGCGCGGCGTGCGCGGGTCGTTCAGTAAATGGGCGGCGACTCGACGATGCGCCGCGCCTGCGCGAAGCGCGGGCCGTAGATCTTGCCGTAGATGATGTCGATGCGCACAGTCGTGCCTTTTCTCGGCGCATGCACCATTTTGCCGTAGCCCGCGTAGATGCCGACATGGGTAATCTTGCCGTCCGGCTTGTCTTTGAAGAACACCAGATCGCCCACATGTATGTCGCGCATGCTGACCTGCTTGCCCGCGCGCACTTGTTCGGAGACCGTTCTGGGCAAATTCGCGCCGACACGTTTAAAGACTTCGGAGGTAAAGCCGCTGCAATCGACGCCCTTGGCCAGGTTGGTGCCCCCCCATTGATAGGGCGTTTTCAGGGCGGACAGGGCTTGCGTCAGCACGCGCTGCTCGATGATTTCTTGACCGAACGCAACGGGGCAAAACGTCAGCAGGAAAAAAGCGATCAACCATTTCATTGAATTCTTCCGGAAGCGGCCCGCTGCCGCCGCATGGCCGATGCGCGGCTTCGCGCGGAAATGACAGGACACAGTGCGGCGCTCATTCTATCGCCGCTACTTCGCCAAAAACGACCCCTTTCCCGACGTCACAGAAACTCCCCGCCCGCACACAACCTCTGGTGTTCCTTCACCGCGTAGCGGTCGGTCATGCCCGCGATGTAGTCGGCGATGGCGCGCGCTTTGCCGTCCTGAGCGCGCCGCTGGTATTCGGGCGGCAGTTGGGCGGGCTCGGCCAGGTAGGCCCCGAACAAGTCGGCGACGATGCGGCGTGCCTGATCGATGGTCTGCATGACCTGTGCGTGATGATAGAGATTGTCGTAGAGGAAAGTTTTCAGCTCGCGCAGTTGCGGGCGCAGGGCGTCCGGGTAGGCGGCCAGCACCGGGGCGCGATGCACGTCGGCCAGGGTTTTCACGCCGCTGGCGGCAAGGTTGGCGCGGGTTTGCGCCACGAGCTCGCCCGCCATGATGTCGATCATGCGGCGTACGGTTTCATGCACCAACCGCCGCCCTTGCAGGGCGGGCCATTTCGCCTCCACCTCGCGGCGGCAGCGCGCGAAGATCGCCACGCTCTCCAGTTGTTCCAGCGAAATCAGCCCGGCGCGCAGGCCATCGTCGACGTCGTGGTTGTTGTAGGCGATCTCATCGGCGAGGTTGACCAGCTGCGCTTCGAGCGAGGGTTGCGTACCCTCGAGGAAGCGCTGCCCCACTTCGCCAAGCAGCCGTGCGTTGGCGAGTGAGCAGTGTTTGAGGATGCCCTCGCGCGTCTCGAAGCAGAGGTTCAGTCCATCGAAAGCGGCGTAGCGTTCTTCGAGCAGCTCGACGATGCGCAGCGATTGCAGATTGTGCTCGAAGCCGCCGTCGTGCCGCATGCACTCGTTGAGCGTGTCCTGCCCGGCATGGCCGAAGGGCGTGTGGCCAAGGTCGTGCGCCAGTGCCACCGCTTCCGCGAGATCTTCGTTCAGCGCCAGCGCCCGCGCCATGCTGCGCGACAGCTGCGCCACTTCGAGGCTGTGCGTGAGCCGGGTGCGGAACAGGTCGCCTTCGTGGTTGATGAACACCTGCGTCTTGTATTCGAGGCGGCGAAACGCGGTGGAATGAACGATGCGGTCACGGTCGCGCTGAAACTCCCCGCGCCCCGCCGGTGGCGGCTCGCTGAAGCGGCGGCCTCTGGAGACGGCTTCGGTGACGGCGCAGGAGGCGAGCACAGTGTTCATGGGCGAAATGTCCGGACCGCGAGTCCTTCTATGGCGCGGTAATGTTTAGCGTTGCCGGTGAGGATTTCCACGCCGTGTTCGAGGGCGGTGGCGGCGATGAGCGCGTCCGCCAGTTGCAGGGAGTGGGACAGGTGATGCTGTTCGGTCAGGAAACAGGCACGCGCCGAAACTCCCTCGTCGATTTGCACGATGCGGGTACCCCAATGACTCAATGCCTGACGAAGCACGCGCAGTTCCCGCTTGTCGCGCACCCCTTGCACGAGTTCCATGTAAGTGATGGCCGAGACGAAAAAGCCCGGCATGGCGTCGAGCGCACGCGCGGCCTTTTCGTTGCCTCGCAGGTTCCAGATCAGAACATCGGTGTCGACCAGCGTCACGGCAACGGTCTCGGTTGCCGCATGCGGCGGACTTCTTCTTCCACGTCGCCCTCACGGTCGCGCCAGAGTCCGAATGCGGGGTTGCGTTCCGTCGTTTCGTGTTTGTCGGTTCCTGACCAGCGCGACAGCACTGCCCGCGCTTTTCCACGATAGGTGATGACTACCGGCGTGCCACGGTCGGCGGCCGCCAGCACTTCCGCCGTATGTAACCGCAAATCCCGCATCGTCGCTTCCATGACCGAACTCAGAATGTTTCACAACCAAGTATACATTTTAGTGCGTGAAAGCCAATAAAAATCAACGATGGCCCGCTCGGAAGGCAGATCGTCAGCGGGATCGTAAGGAGTCAGTTTTTCGGGCATGCACGGTTCTCTTTTCACGCCGCTGCGCCCGCCAGGGCGGGGATGATGCCTTGTGGACGACGGGGAGAATGTTCCGCTTGCCACAGGTCGTAGTTTGCCTGCATACGCAGGAACATTTCGGCGCTTGGGCCGCCGCCGGTCGGCGTTTTCAGCCATGCTTCGAGACGCAAGGCCATGTCGGCGCTGATGCCCGCCTTGCCGTTGATGACGCGGGAAAGCATGACGCGGCTTACGCCAAGTTGACGAGCGGCTTCGGTGACGGTCAGCCCTAAGGCGGGCAGCACGTCGTCGCGTAAGGAGATGCCGGGGTTTTAACAGTTTCTCGATAATCTAAGTAAATCTGTGTTAATCTATGTAAATGGACAGATTGGCAAGCATAGGCGAGGCGGCTCAGGCGTTAGGGGTAGACATCACGACTCTCCGGCGCTGGGAGCGGCTTGGCAAAATTTCTCCAGAGCATACGACAGGCGGACATCGCCGCTATGATCTTGCGAAGCTGCGCCCTTCGCTGATTCGCGCAAAGCCGGATTTGAACCGCAAGACCATCGCCTATGCCCGCGTTTCCAATCACGAGCAGAAAGACGATTTGGAGCGGCAAAAGCAGGTGCTGGAACTCTACTGCGCCCGGCAAGGCTGGACGTATGAGGTGATTGCCGATCTGGGTTCCGGCATGAACTACCACAAGAAAGGCTTGAAGCGCCTTCTGTCCGCGATTCTGGATAACGGCGTCGGGCGGCTGGTGCTCACGCACAAGGATCGGCTGCTCCGCTTTGGCGCGGAACTCATCTTTGGCATCTGCGAGGCGAAACAGGTTGAGGTGGTGATTCTCAACCAGGGCGAGGACACGAGTTTCGAGGAAGACCTCGCCAAGGACGTATTGGAGATCATCACGGTATTCTCGGCGCGGCTCTACGGCTCACACTCGCGCAAGAACCAGAGGCTGCTTGAGAATGTGAAAGCTGCCGTAAAATCCGCACATGCTGATTGCCCATAAAATCGCGCTCGAACCGAACGACAAACAGGCGACTTACCTTGCCCGCGCCTCGGGTTGCGCCCGGTTCGTGTATAACTGGGCGCTGGCCGAGTGGGGACGTCAGTATGAAGCCTGGAAGGCGGATAACAGCCTTCCGAAGCCGAACCAGATGGCCTTGCGGCGCAAGTTGAACAGCATCAAGCGGCAGGAATTCCCGTGGATGCTGGAAGTGACGAAGTGCGCTCCGCAACTGGCGATCATGCAATTGGGCGTGGCCTTTCGGAACTTCTTCGCTGGTCGCGCCCGCTATCCCACCTTCCGCAGACAAGGCGCCCATGATCGTTTCACGATCAGCAACGACCAGTTTGACGTGGAAGATTCGCGTATCCGTATCCCCAATCTGGGTTGGGTGCGGATGCGGGAGTCCTTGCGCTTTACCGGCAAGATCATGTCGGCCACCGTCTCCCGTGTGGCCGACCGATGGTACGTCGCCATCGCCGTCGACACCCAGGACGATTCATACCTTCCCAAAGCCGAAAACCAAGGCGCGGCAGGGGTGGATCTGGGTGTTGCGGCGCTGGCGACCCTTTCCACGGGAGAAACCGTCTCCGGCCCGAAAGCGCAGACGGCCTTGCTGCACCGCTTGCGCCGCGTATCGAGGAGCCTGTCCCGCAAGGTGAAAGGCTCGAAGAACCGGGACAAGGCAAAGAAGAAACTCGCCCGCCTGCACGCCCGTATCGGACACATCCGCTGCGATGCCCTGCACCAACTCACGACGAATCTGGCCCGGCGGTTTCACACCATCGGGATCGAGGATTTGAACGTCATGGGCATGATGAAGAACCGCCATCTGTCGCGCTCGATTGCCGACATGGGTTTCTTCGAGTTCCGGCGGCAACTGGAATACAAGGCGGCGATGCGCGGCGGGCAGGTGGTGGTGGCGGACAGGTTCTTCGCCAGTTCAAAGACCTGTTCATGCTGCGGACACAAACTGGACGAACTGCCCTTGTCCGCGCGAAGCTGGAGGTGTCCGCAATGCGGCGCGGAACATGACCGCGACGTGAACGCCGCGATCAATTTGAGGGATTACGCCGTGAGTTCCACGGTGTCTGCCTGTGGAGGGGAAGGCGCTGGCTCCGGTCGCAAGACCGGAACGAAACCGGCCCCGATGAAGCAGGAAGCCAACAGCAAACCTGTTACGGGTTAGATTTAACCAGGTTTATACAGATTTACATAGGTTTGGTAGAACGGTTGTACATTCTGCTCATGATTTTCTACCTCTGTCAGTGGTAGTCCTGATCATCCACAAGTCTCGCGTCTTCACCTTCAAACACGAACGTCAGCCGCCAATTACCGTTGACCGTGACTGCCCAAAATGTCCTGCCAGATTGTGCGACAGGGGGTGCCGTTTCCAGCCCGGATACTCCATTCCGGACGGCGAGCTTGCGGCATCCAGAAAAGCAAGTTGCGCGGCAAGCCGCTTGGCGTGATCGGGACGAATGCCTGCTTTGCGCCCGGTTTCGAAAAACGCCTGAACACCTAGGATTTGATCGTGGCCAGAATGTAAAGCGCTAATTTATGGTTGTCAAAATAAAGCGCATGGAAAGGAAGATGCCCCATAAAAAAGGGCGCCGAAGCGCCCTTTTCTGACTGAATCGCTGTGAAGCCGCGATCAGAAGTCGTGACGAACACCAACGGCGAGACCTTGGCGATAGCCCGTGCCGCCGATGCCGTCTTGGCTGGAAGAAACGCTGCGGCTGTTGTAGCCGACGACGCCGCCTAAGCCCGAAACGACACCGCCCAAGCCCACGGCGTTATCAAGCGCTTCAAGGCGCTCATTTGCTATCTTCTGTGCGTTGTTTTGGCGTTGACCAACGTATTGCGCGTACAGAGTCGTGCGCTTGGAAAGGCTGTGCTCATAACCGAGCGCCCATTGGTCAAGCTTCAGCTTGTCGAGCGGAAGACCTGGGATATCAGCGTAATCGCCGGTCTTGACAGTGCGACGACTGAAGGATGCCAAAATCGCATCGTTCGCGCTGATCTTGAAGGTTGCGCCAATCAGCAATTGCGAAACCTTGATGTCGTCTTTCACCCCACCAACAGCTCTGGTATCCACGTCTTTGGTGACACGCTGCCCATACAAGCCACCGATTTTCACCGGCCCGAAGTCATACGACGCATAGCCTTCCAGCACACGCAAGTGCTCGGCGGGCGCATCCGGTTCGTTGAACTTGGCTTGATGGTAGTTGGCTGCCACGAAGAGCCCGCCGGTGGCGAAGGACGGTGCGAACGCGATCACACGCGTGTCAGTCAGGTCATAATCATAACCGGCTGGAGTTGGGACGATAGTGCCCGTATTCTGATCAATCGTATACCCAGCACGGTGACTGCCCCTATTCTCATTGTTTTCTTGACCTTCATACGAATTGGTGTAGGCCGCGATGAACGAGAAACCGCCCCAGCTCGGGGAGATGTAGGCAACGAGGTTGCTCAGACGGGTGTCCTTGGACAGCACATTGGCGGAGGAGCCGATGCCGTTGGCAGCGAACGGGTCAACCGCGGATTGGAACAAATGCTGCGGCGTGTAATGGCGACCAAAGGCGACCGTACCGAAACCGCCCGCCAGCGCGGCGTACGATTGACGCGCGGTGCCGTTCAGGATGCCAACGCCGGTGGTGTCACCGGCCAAGCCGTTTTCCAGCACGCCGACAACCTTGAGGCCATTGCCGAGATCTTCCACCACCTTGAAGCCGATGCGGCTGGCCTTGGAGATGCCGGAGTCGACGCCCTGGCGGGAATCGACCCCGTGAGCGACGTTGCGGTTCTGGAGCGTGTAACCATAGTCGACCGTACCGTAAATGGTGACGTTCGACTGCGCGAAAGCCGGAGCAGAAAGCAGGCCGGCGACCGCCAGCGCGATCAGTTTCTTTTGCATGTAATTCTCCTCAAGTTTGAATCGGCGCTCCCACCGGCGGCAAGAGCCCAACTGGACCTCTCAGTGGCGAGAAGTTGGCAGAGATTGTGCTGAAGCTGCAAGGGTTAGCGCAAGTGCGAAAACGAAAACCCGCTGTATTAAAGCGACGCCTGTTGCACCAGGGCAACAAGCATGCCGCCGATAGTGCGCGTTTACAACATGTGGTGCCCAACCCACCGCCAGATCGATAAATCCTTTTCGATGCCGTTCGCCGCAGATCGGCCCCGTAATGGTCGAAATCCGTTATTTTGCGTCCCGCATCGTCTCGATGGCATCGCCGAGCGCCCTTGGGCGTGATCGCGCAGTCTGTCAACCAGATTGAGATGGTCATCGACCTTGCCGTGGGGGTCATCATCGGCGCGGCGTTCGGCAAGATCGTCGATTCGCCGGTCAAGGACATCATCATGCCGGTCATCGGGGGCATCGATACATCCGCGATGCGCTGGTGAAGAAGGACGCCTGAGCGGGTCAGATGCGCCTGTCGCCCACGTACGGGTTGGCCGCGCGTTCGTCCCCGAAGGTGGAGGTGGGGCCGTGACCGGGGATGAATTCAACCGCATCGCCCAGCGGAAAGAGCTTTGCGCGGATGGAATGGACGAGGGCGTCGAAATCGCCGCGCGGAAAATCGGTGCGGCCGACGGAACCGGCAAACAGTACGTCGCCCACCTGCGCGAGTTTTTGGCTCGCGTGGAAATAGACGACGTGGCCGGGGGTGTGGCCGGGGGCGTGGATGACCTGCAAGGTTTCGTTGCCGAAGGCGACGGTGTCGCCATCCTCCAGCCAGCGCGCCGGGGTGAAGCCGGGGTGTGGCGGCAGGCCGAACATTTTGCACTGGCGCCCGAAGTGATCGCCCTCGATCAGAAAGGCGTCCTCACGCTGCGGCCCTTCGATGGGCACACCGAGCGCCTCGGACAACGCCTGCGCGCCGCCGACGTGGTCGATGTGCCCGTGTGTGAGGAGGATGCGCTCCACGGTCAGCCCCAGTGCTTCGATGGCGGCCCGGATGCGCGGCACTTCACCGCCGGGGTCGATCACCACCGCGCACCGGGTTGCGGCGCACCACAGCAGGGTGCAGTTTTGCTGGAACGGGGTGACGGGGAGGATGCGGGTTTCGATCATGGGGGCGGGGCTTTTCGTGTGGGGGCAAGGGCTCAGACAAAGAATACGCCGTGCAGCATCTTGAGGACGAGCAGGATCAACATGCCCGCGAAGGCTTTCTTGAGCGTCTGCACGGGCAGGCGATGGGCGCAGGCCGCGCCGAGCGGGGCGACGAACACGCTGACCACGCCGGTCAGCACCAGGGCGGGCAGGTAGATGTAGCCGAGCGTGAGCGGCGGCGAGCCGTGTGTCGTCCAGCCGTTGACCAGATAGCCGATGGTGCCCGCCAGGGCGATGGGAAAGCCGATAGCCGCCGAGGTGCCGATGGCGTGTTGCGCCTTGATGTTGCACCAGATCATGAATGGCACCGAGAGCGAGCCGCCGCCAATGGCGACCAGCGCGGAGGGGCCGCCGATGAGCAGGCCCGCGCCGATCATGCCAACGCGGCCGGGCAGTTCGCGCGAGGGTTTGGGTTTGGCGTTGTAGAGCATCTGCGCGGCAACGAAGGTCATGAAGCAGGCGAAGAACACCGCCAGCGGCACGGTGTTCATGTGCTTGGCGATAAAGCTGCCTGCGAAGGTGCCGATGAGGATGCCGGGGGTGATGCGGCGCACGATGTCCCAATGCACCGCGCCGTGAGCGTGGTGGGCGCGCGTGCTGGAGATCGAGGTGAGTATGATGGTGGCCATCGAGGTGCCGAGCGCCATGTGCACTACGTGTTCGTGCGGGAAACCCTGCGCGAGAAAAAGGGTGGTGAGCATCGGCACCATGATGCCGCCGCCGCCGATGCCGAGCAGTCCGGCGAGAAAGCCGACCACGACGCCCAGCAGGGGGTAGGCCAGCAACCATGTATCGAATGTCATTGATGTCCCCGCACCGGGAAATCGAAATCCGGCAGACAAAAAAGCGCCGCAACGAGGTGCGGCGCTTTGGGATGGGCCCCCCGCACGTGCCGTATCGCCGGATATCCTGAACCTTTGGTTCAGGGGGTCACTTTCCTTCTGCCTCAGGCTCGCCCACGAGGGGCGTGCACACTGGCAGTTTCAATGGTCAGCAACCGGTCTCTCGATATTGGTTCAAGGAAACTACGGCTTCCACGAACACAGCAGGGGATTGACCTCACAAACCAGACGTCATCGTCCGCGCATTGGAAACGGCTACTCAAAAGAGCTTTTCCTGCTGCGCCAGCACGCCTTCGATGCGTGTTTGCATATGGGCGATTCTACGCTTGAGCGTGGGCAAATCAAACCCGCGACCGTGTAGTAGTTGGAGAAAATCGTGCGCAATGTTGAGCGCGGTCATGATGGCCAGCGTCTCGCCGCCCGCGCGGGTTTTTTTCGCCATTTCTTCCAGCCGCTGCGCAAGGTAGGAGACGGCTTCGAGCAGGCTTTCCCGCTCGTTCGCGGCGCACGAGATTTGGTATTCCTTGCCCAGAAGGCTGATGTCGAGCATTTCGGCCTCTTTCATGCTGGCCTCCTTCATGACTGCGGCAGCCGCTCGAGCACGGTTGCGAGCTTTTCGGCGGCAAGCTCGATTTTGCTGGTGAGCAGGCGGTTGTCGGCTTCGAGTCTGGCTTTTTGCTGGCGCAGCTCGCGGGTTTCGTCACGCAGCGTCGCGTGCATGCTGATGAGTTGTTCGAGCTGTGCTTCGAGACGGTTGAGTTCGGCTTCCATGAGTGGCGGGCGAGAGGTGGCGGACGATGTGTGGCGGGTGGAGGTGCGGCGAGAGAAGGAGGACTCGGCAGGCGGAAAGGCAAGGCCGCTACTTTATCACCTGCGTCACGTCGCGCACCGCGCCCGTGTCGGCCGAGGTGGTGAGTGCCGCGTAGGCTTGCAATGCCGCGGAAACCGGGCGCTGGCGCGTGGCGGGCCGCCACGCTTTGCCGCCGCGCGCCGCCATCGCCGCCCGGCGGCGCGCGAGTTCTTCGCTGCTGACGACAAGCGTGATGGTGCGGGCGGGGATGTCGATTTCGATGACATCGCCCTCCTCGACCAGGGCGATTGCACCGCCGCAGGCCGCTTCGGGCGAAACGTGGCCGATCGAGAGGCCCGATGTGCCGCCGGAGAAGCGACCGTCGGTCAGGAGCGCGCATTTTTTGCCGAGGCCGCGCGACTTGAGGTAGCTCGTCGGGTAAAGCATCTCCTGCATGCCGGGGCCGCCCTTGGGGCCTTCGTAGCGGATGACCACCACGTCGCCCGCCTGCACTTTGTCGCCCAGGATGCCGTCGGAGGCTTCTTCCTGGCTCTCGAACACTCTGGCCGTGCCGGAGAACTTCCAGATCGATTCATCGACCCCGGCGGTCTTCACGATGCAGCCTTTTTCCGCGATGTTGCCGAACAGTGTCGCCAGGCCGCCATCCTGGCTGAAGGCGTTGGCGCGGTCGCGAATGACGCCTCTGGAGCGGTCGAGGTCGAGTTCGGGCCAGCGCTTGTCCTGGCTGAACGCCTGTTGTGTTGGCACGCCACCGGGCGCGGCGCGGTAGAAGTCGAACACGGCGTTGTCGTGGGCGCGGATCACGTCCCGGCGCGCGAGCGCATCGCCCAGCGTGCGGGCATGTACGGTGAGGGCGTCCGTGTGGAGCAGGCCGGCGCGGTCGAGTTCGCCGAGGATGCCCATGATGCCGCCAGCGCGATGCACGTCCTCGACGTGCACGTCGGCCACGGCGGGCGCGACCTTGCACAGGCAGGGCACGCGCTTCGAGAGGCGGTCGATGTCCTTCATGGTGAAATCGACGCCCGCCTCGCGCGCGGCGGCCAGAAGATGCAGCACGGTGTTGGTGGAGCCGCCCATGGCGATATCGAGGCTCATTGCGTTCTCGAACGCTTTTACGGTGGCGATGGCGCGCGGCAGCACGGATGCGTCATCCTGTTCGTAATAACGCTTTGCCATGCCGACGATGAGGCGGCCCGCCTCGCGGAACAGGTTTTCGCGGTCGGCGTGCGTCGCCACCAGTGTGCCGTTGCCGGGCAGCGACAGACCGAGCGCTTCGGTGAGACAGTTCATCGAGTTGGCGGTGAACATGCCCGAACACGATCCGCAGGTCGGACAGGCGCCGCGTTCGACTGCGTCGATTTCGGCGTCCGAGCAGTTTTTGTCCGCCGCTTTCACCATCGCGTCGATGAGATCGAGCGAGAGCACTTTCGCCCCCCATTTCACTTTGCCCGCCTCCATCGGCCCGCCGGAGACGAAGATCGCCGGAATGTTGAGCCTCAGCGCCGCCATCAGCATGCCCGGCGTTACTTTGTCGCAGTTGGAGATGCACACCAGCGCGTCGGCGGTGTGGGCGTTGGCCATGTATTCCACCGAATCCGCGATGAGATCGCGCGAGGGCAGCGAGTACAGCATGCCGCCGTGCCCCATCGCGATGCCATCGTCGATGGCGATGGTGCCGAACTCTTTGGCGACGCCGCCCGCGGCTTCGATCTCGCGCGCCACCAGTTGTCCGAGTTCTTTCAGGTGCACATGTCCCGGCACGAACTGGGTGAAGCTGTTGGCGACGGCGATGATCGGTTTGTCGAAATCCCCGTCCTTCATGCCGGTGGCGCGCCACAAGGCGCGTGCGCCCGCCATGTTGCGGCCGGTGGTGGAGGTGCGGGAACGGTATTCGGGCATGACGGCGCTCCGGGAAAAGGGGCAGAAAAAGGCTGAAGGGGGCGGAAAGAAGCGGAAAAGCCGCGATTCTAATCCTCGCGGCAGGGCGCGGGCAAAGACGGAAGGGTCGTCAGGCGGGCGCCGGGCGGCTCAAACGTGCCTTGCGCGGGATGGTTCCAGTGGCGAGGCCGTTTGGCGCATGGCTGCGGACCCCGAAATCTTGCGGCAGATGCGCGCGGAGCACGCCGGTGTTCGTTTTGCCGTGCGCTTCAGGATTTGTCGGGCGCGCTTCGGCAATCCGGCGCTATTCCTCCGCCTTCACCTGAAACACCTGCCCGTCTTCCAGCCGCAGGGCGGTGAGCGAGCCGCCCCAGACGTAGCCGGAGTCGAGGGCGATGAGTCCGGGTTCGCGGTAAAAGCCGAGGGCCGACCAGTGGCCGCAGACGATGGTGTGGGTGCGGCTGGCGCGCTGCGGAAGCGCGAACCACGGCAGCGTGCCTTCCGGGGCTTTGTCGGGTGGGCCTTTGGCGCGCATCGCCATGCGACCGTCCAATGTGAGGAGGCGCATTCTGGTGAAGGCGTTGACGATGACGCGTAACCGGCCCCATCCCTGTAGGCCGCGTTCCCAGTGATCGGGACGGCTGCCCATGAGGTGCATGAGGAATTTTTTGGCATCCTTGCCGGTGAGCATGTCTTCGACTTCGGCGGCGAGCGCCTGCGCTTTCGGCACCGTCCATTGCGGCAGCAGGCCCGCGTGCACGAGCACGTACTGGCCTTCGACGTGCAGCAGCGGGCGGTGTGCGAGCCAGTGCAGCAGCTCGTCGCGGTCGGGCGCGGTGAGGATTTGATCGAGCGTGTCGCCGTCGCTGCGGCGTTTGATGCCCGCCTGGGTCATCAGCAAAAAAAGGTCGTGATTGCCGAGCACCACGGTGGCGGCCGCGCCGAGGCGGGCGACGAAGCGCAGGGTTTCGAGCGATTGCGGGCCGCGATTGACCAGATCGCCCACCAGCCACAGGCGATCCGCGACGGGATCGAAGGCGATGAGATCGAGGAGTCGCCGGAAGGCGCTGTAGCAGCCCTGGAGATCGCCAATCGCGTAGGTTGCCATGTCGTGTCGGGAGGCGTCAGACGAACACGGGTTCGGGTTCGAGTTCGATGCCGAAGCGCGCTCGCACGTCGGCCTGGATGCGCCCGGCCAGTTTCAGCACGTCCGCGCCGGTCGCGTTGCCGTGGTTGACCAGTACCAGGGCTTGCTGGGTGTGGCAACCGACGGGGCCGAGGCGGCGACCTTTCCAGTCGCATTGTTCGATCAGCCAGCCGGCCGCGAGTTTTTCGTGGCCGTCGGGTTGCGGGTAGTGGGGTAGCGCCGGGTTCTTTGCCAGCAAGGCGGTGCAGCGGGCGGCGTCGACCACGGGATTCTTGAAGAAGCTCCCGGCGCTGCCGAGGGTGGCCGGATCGGGCAGTTTGCGGCGGCGGATGGCGGCGACGGCTTCCGAGACTTGCAGCGGCGACGGTTTTTCGATGTTTTGCGCGGCAAGTTCCTGGGCGATGTCGCCGTAGTGGGTCAGGGGGCGCCATGTGCGCGGCAGGCGAAAACGCACCGCTGTCACCAGCCAGCGGGTGGGTTCGCGCTTGAAGATGCTGTCGCGGTAGGCGAAGCGGCAGGCGGAGGCATCGAACGTGCGTGCTTCGCCGCTCAGGAGATCGAGCGCATCGAGCGAGTGGAGGCGTTCGGCCACTTCCAGCCCGTATGCGCCAATGTTCTGCACCGGGGCCGCGCCGACGGTGCCGGGGATCAGCGACAGGTTCTCCAGCCCCGCCCAGCCACGCGTAAGCGTCCAGCGCACGAAGTCGTGCCAGTGCTCGCCCGCGCCCGCTTCGACGATGGTTGCGCCGTCTTCCACGCCCAGTTTGCGGCGTCCGCTGATTTCCACTTTGAGCACGGTGGCGAGTTCGCCGCCGCGCAACACGAGGTTGCTGCCGCCGCCGAGAATCAGGCTCAACACTTCGCCGCCGCGGGTGGCGACCCAGTCGCGCGCATCGTCGACGGTTCTCAGGCGCACCAGCCAGCGCGCCCGCGCGGGCAGGCCAAAGCTGTTGAGCGCGGCGAGATCGGCATCGAGTTGCGTGGCGGCTTTCATCGGCTGGCTTTCATCGGCTCACTCGGCGCGCAGTGCGGCCAGCACCCGCGTCACATCGGATGCGCTCGCGCCGTTGGCGAGATCGGCCCACTGCGCGAAGTGTTCGCCGTTTTTGAGTGCGGCCACCGCTTGCCCGGCTTCGCGCGGCGCGGCGAAGGCGTGGCTTTGCAGGAGGGTGCGGCCCTCGCCGTCGACGAGTTTGAAGTAGAACTGGCCGTCTGCTTCGCGGTATTGCTTCACTTGCGGCCTGGCCTGCGCTTGCGGGCGCGCATCCGCGGGCGCGGCGGGCAACTGGTCGAGCCGCCGCAAACCGACCGCCTCGCGCAGTCGGGCGACGAATGGCGTCGCGTATCTGGCGCGCAGCCGTTCCGCGCCGCTTTTCAGCACTTGTTCGATGCGTTGCGGTTCGGCGATCAATTCTTCGTAACGGGCGCGCATCGGGGCGATGACCGTCTCCAGCTTGTCGAACAGCGCTTCTTTGGCGTCGCCCCACGCGATGCCTTGCGCGAAGCGCCCGCGCATCGTCTCGGTTTCGGCGGGGGTGGCGAACGCCTGAAAAAGCTGGAACAGCGCGGAGCCTTCGGTTTGTTTTGGCTCGCCGGAGGCTTTGGAGTCGGTGACGATCGTGAGGATGCGTCTTTTGAGTTCGGCGGGGGGGGCGAAGAGCGGAATCGTGTTGTCGTAGCTTTTGCTCATCTTGCGTCCGTCGAGTCCGGGCAGGGTGGCGACGGCATCGTCGACCGCCGCTTCGGGCAGCACGAAGTGTTCGCCGTAGCGATGATTGAAGCTGGCGGCGATGTCGCGCGCCATTTCGAGGTGCTGAATCTGGTCGCGGCCGACCGGCACTTTGTGCGCGTTGAACATCAGGATGTCGGCGGCCATCAGCAGCGGATACATGAACAGGCCCATCGTCACCCCGGCGTCGGCGTTTTCGCCCTCGGCGGTGTTCTTGTCGACGGCGGCCTTGTAAGCGTGGGCGCGGTTGAGCAGCCCCTTGCCGGTGACGCAGGTCAAGAGCCAGGTCAGTTCGGGAATTTCGGGGATGTCGGACTGGCGGTAGAACCACACTTTTTCCGGGCGCAGCCCGGCGGCAAGCCAGGTGGCGGCGATCTCCAGCGTGGAGCGCTGTACCCGTTCGGGCGAGCCGGTCTTGATGAGCGCGTGGTAGTCGGAGAGGAAATAAAAGCTCTCGACATCGGGTTGTTTGCTGGCGTTCACCGCGGGGCGGATTGCACCCGCGTAGTTGCCAAGGTGCGGCGTGCCGGAGGGGGTGATGCCGGTGAGGATGCGAAGTTGGGGCATGACGAGAGAGAAGGCTTGGGGAGCCGGCGATTTTAGCTGAAACCGTCCGGACAATGACGGTTTGGGGAGGATAACAGTTGTGGTTGTCCGAAATAGCGCACGGCCTGTGGCGAAAGCGTGATGCGGGCGATGTCCGGTCTTTGCCCTCCACCATGACATCTGTCATGGTCTAAAAGCGTGCGGGGGCTAAAATCGGCGCAGCACAACCCTATCACTTCATCCGGGGGAAACGATCATGGATCACGCCGCGCCGAGGGATCGCCGTCTCGACCGCCGCATTCCCGTCAATTGCACCGCGTTCATTCACCTGCGCGAGGGCAGCAGCATCGCGGCGGAATGCATCGAACTGAGCGTTGCGGGGATGACGTTGCGCGCCAATTATGTGCCCACCGAGGGCGAGGTGGTCGAAGTCGCGGTCGCTTCCCCGAACGATACGATGGAGCGCCCGCCGCTGATGACGCGGCTGCGCGTGACGCGCTGCCATTCGATTCCCGACGGCCGCAACGAAATCGGCGGCACGATCGTGCGTGTCGTGGGCTGAACGCCCCGCGTTCTACCTCGCCGCGCCCCGCGTTCTACCTCGCCGCGCCCTGCGTGCTACCTCGCCGCGCCCGGTGCGCGGCGCAGCATCAGCCACAGCGTCACGGCGATGATGCCGCAGAACGTGACCAGCCCCCAGTGGGCGATGGAGAGGCCCAGGAGCGTCCAATCCACCGCGCCGCACTCGCCGGTGGCCTCGAACAGTTGCGGCCACCAGTGCGCGAACGCGAGCCCGTTGACCGTCCGTCCGATGCCGGGACCGCAGGCGGCGATGCCCGCCGGATTCGCCTGCAACCAGCTTTGCCACACCGCGACCCCCCCGCCCGCGAGCGCGGCCAGCGTGATCAGCGCGCCGTAGAGGCGCGGGGCGCGGTTGTGCAGCGCCCCGGCGAGTCCGACGATGCCGATTGCCAGCAGCCCGTAGCGTTGCAGGATGCACAGCGGGCAAGGATCGAGCCGCAGCGTCCCTTGCAGGTAGAGCGCGCCGAAACACAGCTCGAACACGACGAGCGCGAACAGCGCGAAGAAATAGGGCCGGAAGGGGCGGCGCAAGAGCGTTTGCAGAAAGGACATGGCGATCCTCGGCGGAGGCGGGAAAGGTGGCAGCATTGTAGGCGAATGCCGCTACGCTTTCACTCCCACGCCAGTGGGCCGCCCGTCTGGTGTTCGTTGCTCCGCGTCCCGGAAAAGCTTTTCTCTTTGCGCGGATGGGCGGGTTCATCCAGCCAGGACAATTTGGCTTTCGCGCCGCAATTTCCTTTCCGCGGGCATGACGTGGTTTTCGTATTGCGCAATCTTTTGATCCAGCCGGTCGAGCATTTTTTGCATCCCGTCCACCCGCGCCGCGATCTGGGCACGCTGTTCAATGAGAATCCGCTTGCGCGCGCCGGCGGTTGCTTCGCCTTTTTGGAAAAGCGCGATGTATTCCATGAGCGCCTCCACCTGAACGCCCGCGTTGCGCATGCATTTGACGAAGTCGATCCAGCCACAATCGAACTCCGTGTAGTTTCTGATGCCGCCCGCGCCGCGCCCGATCGCCGGAATCAGCCCGATGCGCTCGTAGTAGCGCAGGGTATCGGCCGTCAGACCGGATTTCTCGCAAACCTCCGAGATTGTCATCGCCACCTTCCGTCTCCACGAAAAATTTTTTGAAACTCCCGTTGACATGGAGTTGACTTCAAGGATTTTACTCCGGATTGCAATGTGTGCATCCACTTCATGTCATTGGGTTTATTCGTGACGAATTGCTGCCGGAATGCCGTGCATGACACGGTCTGCTGGCTGGCATGACAAAGAGAGGAGCGGCAAAAATGGAGCATCAATGTAGCGACCATCATCCTGGCGACTGTCATCCGGAACACGCGCCCGCCGAACCAGGCCGCCGGAAAATCCTGAAAATGGCGGGTGTGGCCGCCATGCCGTTGTTGGGCGCCATGTCATCCGGCGGCGCACAGGCGCAAGCCGCCAGTGCTTCGGAACCGGCGCTGGGCCAAAGCCCGTTCACGGTGCGTGCCTACGGTGCCAAGAGTACCGGCGGTCGTATCGTGCCGCTGCAAATCCAGCGCCGCGCGCTCGGCGCGCGAGATGTCCTGATCGACATACTTTATGCGAGCATTTGCCATTCCGACATTCACACGGTTCACGGCGATTGGCGCGCGCCACCGCTCCCTGTCGTTCCGGGTCACGAAATCGTCGGGCGCGTGCTGGCCGTGGGCAACAAGGTCACGAAGTTCAAGGTCGGCGAAATCGCGGGCGTCGGCTGCATGGTGGATTCCTGCGGAACGTGCGAGAACTGCCTGTCCGACCGCGAGCAGATCTGCCTGAACGGCGCCACCTTCACCTACGGCTCGCTGGACAAGGTTTCCGGCGGGCATACTTTCGGCGGCTATTCGGACAAGATCGTCGTCTCCGAACGCTTTGCCATCCGCATTCCGCCGGGTATGGATCTGGTTTCGGCGGCCCCCATTCTCTGCGCCGGGATCACCACCTTCTCGCCCATCCGCCACTGGCGGGTTCGGCCAGGGTGGCGCGTCGCCGTGGTGGGGCTGGGCGGCCTGGGCCACATGGCGGTGAAGCTGGCCGTGGCGCAACGCGCTGAGGTCACCGTCTTCACCACCACGCCGGGCAAGATCGCGGACGCCGCACGGCTTGGCGCGCGCGAGGCGGTGCTCTGGAGCGACGCGGCGGCGATGAAGCGGCTTGCCAACACCTTCGACCTGATGATCTCCACCGTACCCTACGCCTTCGAGGCGCAGCCCTTCATGAACGTGCTGAAGCTCGATTCCACCTTCGTCAATGTGGGGCTGGGCGAGGCGCGCGGCATCAATCCCGGCGCGATGGCCCTTGGCCGCAAAAGCCTGTCCGGCTCGATGATCGGCGGCATCGCCGAAACTCAGGAAGTCATCGACCATTGCTTTGCCCGCAACATCCGGCCCGATATTGAATTGATCCGTCCCGAGCAGATCGATGCCGCCTATGAGCGCGTGGTGAAGAAGGACGTGCGTTACCGTTTCGTCATCGATTTTGCCTCGGGCAAGAACGCGGCATGAACAGGAAAGCACAACGATGACGCTCACGGCCGTTGTGTTGATATTGATGGCTGTTTCAGTCTGGTATGTGCCGTTCAGGCTGAAGAAGTTGCTGGAGCTCCGCAGGGTGTGGCCGTGGCACGTTTTGTCCATTGGCGTCGTCGCCGGTTACATCCTGCTGATCTTCAAGGGCATCTACACTTGGGACAGCCTCCCCGCCGCCGTCGCATACGACACGCTGGGGTTGCTGTTCGTCTTCCTTGTCTATCTGTTTTTCTTCCTGATCGTCACGCATCCGCTGACGCTTCTTGTCAAGCGGATTCCCGGACGCCCGCTGGGCTACGGCGGCATCGCGGTTTCCGCGTCGCTGGTGATCCTCGGGTTCAGCAACGCCCAGACTTTCGTGGTCACGCACGACGAGTTGCCGGTCAAAAGGCTCGCGCGGCCCGTCAGGATCGTTCATGTTCCCGACATCCATCTCGGCGCCCAGCGCGGGCAATCCTGGCTCGGGAAGATGCTGGCCGCCGTGGATGAACAGCAAGCCGATGTGGTCTTGTACAACGGCGATCTCGTCGACAGCAACATTGCCCTGAAACCTGAATTGTTCTCGCTGTTCAAGACGGTTCGCGCCGAGCAGTATTTCACCACCGGCAATCACGAATACTATCTGGATACGGACCGGGCGCTGCGGCTCATCGGCGATGCGGGCATCCGCATCCTGCGCAGCGAAATGGTCGAGACGCACGGCATTCAACTCATTGGCATGGAATACATGAACGCCGACCGGGAAACCTGGGACGCCCATGCCGTGAATGATTTGACCTTGCAGGAAGAATTGCCGCGAATCGCCAGAGACGGCGAAAAACCAGCGCTCCTCGTGCATCACAGTCCCGTGGGAATGCGCTATGCGGCGCAAGGCAACATCGATGTCATGCTCGCCGGTCACACGCATGGCGGGCAGTTCTTCCCCGGCAACGTGCTGGTGAAATACCGCTTTCCCATGTACGGCGGGCGCTACAAAATCGGCGACATGACGCTGCTGGTTTCGCGGGGCGCCGGCACATTCGGCCCGTGGATGCGGCTCGGCACCCGGAACGAAGTGCAAGTCATCGATTTGATTCCCGCTGCAACTGAAACACAGTCCAGCGATCCGAATGTGAATGTTTTACCGCCATGAAGGAACCATCACCATGACCATCAGAGCCTATGGCGCCCATGCGGGCAACAAACCTCTTGAAGCGATGCAAATCACCCGCCGCGTGCCGGGCGCGCACGATGTGCAGATCGACATCGCCTATTGCGGCGTCTGCCATTCGGATTTGCATACGGTGCGCGCCGAATGGGCGGGCACCCTGTATCCCTGCGTGCCGGGACACGAGATCGTCGGGCGCGTGTCGGCGGTGGGCGCGCATGTATCGGGCTTCCGGATCGGCGATCTCGTCGGCATCGGCTGTATCGTCGATAGCTGCCAGCATTGCGAAGACTGCGGCGCCGGCCTGGAGAACTACTGTGACCACATGATCGGTACTTACAACAGCCCGACGCCGGATGCGCCCGGACATACGTTGGGCGGCTACTCGCAACGGATCGTCGCGCATGAACGCTATGTGCTCTCCATCCGCCACCCGGAGGCACAACTCGCCGCCGTCGCTCCGCTCCTGTGCGCGGGCATTACCACTTATTCGCCGCTGCGCCACTGGAATGCCGGCCCAGGCAAAAAAATCGGCGTCGTCGGCATCGGCGGCCTGGGGCACATGGGCATCAAGCTGGCGCATGCGATGGGCGCGCACGTCGTCGCGTTCACCACGTCCGAATCCAAGCGCGAAGCGGCGAAAGTGCTGGGCGCGGATGAAGTCGTCGTTTCGCGCGACGCCGATGCCATGGCCGCGCACCACAAACGTTTCGACCTGATTCTGAACACGGTCGCCATGCCGCATGGCCTCGATGCTTTCCTCGCGCTGTTGAAACGGGACGGCATATTGGCATTGGTCGGCGCGCCCGCATCGCCGCATCCCGCGCCCAACGTGTTCAACCTGATTACCAAGCGCCGTTCGATTGCCGGTTCGATGATCGGCGGCATCCCCGAAACACAGGAAATGCTGGATTTCTGCGCTGCACGCGGCATCGTCGCGGACATCGAACTGATCCGCGCCGATCAGGTCAACGATGCCTACGAGCGGATGCTGAAGGGCGACGTGAAATACCGCTTCGTGATCGACAACGCCACATTATCCCCGTCATGACCGGCTGATCGGGGCGGTTTCCCGGTTTCCATGAAAGAAGTCGACGTGCCGGATTTCGGCCGGAAACGATGTCCTCACTCCCACGCCAGCGTGCCGCCCGTCTGGTATTCGTTGACCCGCGTCTCGAAAAAGTTTTTCTCCTTGCGCAAATTGGCCTGCTCATCCAGCCAGGGCAGTTCGGCTTTCGCGCCGGGGAAGGGTTCCGCCAGACTCATCTGGCGGGCGCGGCGGTTGGCGACGAAGCGGAACTGGCCGATATGCAGATCGGCGGAATAGCCGAGAATCGAATCGCGCAGGATGTAGCGGGCGTAGGCTTCCTCCGCGGCTTCCGCTTCCTGCCACATTTCCGCGACGGCGGCGGGGTCGAACGCGATTTTTTCTTCTTGCAGCAGTTCGCGCACCACGCGCAGGCCGAAGGCGCAGTGCAGCACTTCGTCACGCATGATGTACTGGAACTGCTCGGCGGTGCCTTTCATCAGGCCGCGCCGTTGCAGGGCGAAAATGGGGGAAAAGCCGTTGTAGAACCAGCAGCCCTCGAAGATGCCCGCGAAGAAGAAGTACGACAGGGCGAATTCATGCAGCGTTTCGCGGTGGGTGAGATCCAGCCCGGAGCACAGCACTTTTTCCAGACGACGGTTGGCGAGCGCGATCTTGCCGTAGATGGCGGGCACGACGCGGTAGCGGTTGTAGATGTCTTCCTGGTCGAGATTCAGCGTCTCGATGCAGTGCTGGTACGTCCAGGTGTGCAGGGCTTCTTCATAAACTTGGCGGGCTTGATAGATTTGCAGCTCCGGCGCGGTCATCTTTTCCATGACGGCCAAGCCGATGTTGCGCATGGCGAGGATGTCGGACGTGGTCAAGTAGGCAAGCACGTTCTCGAACATATGCCGCTCCGCCGGGTTGAGGCGGTGGTGATAGTCCTGCACGTCCTGCGCCATGTTGATTTCGGTGGGCGTCCAGTGGTTGCGGTTGGCCTTGAGGAAGAATTCCCAGGCCCACGGATACTTGAATGGCGCAAGCTGGTTGATGTCGGTGTGGCCGTTGACGATGCGTTTGTCCTCGGCGCGTATCGGGGCGAGATTGGGCGGGCGCAGCTCGGACGGACGGGGCGCCGCCTCCCCGTCGAGGTGCGCCGCTGCGGGCGGCGGCAGCTCGCCTCCGCCGGTGGTTTTGGGGGTAGCGACGGGCGTATCGCCCCAGTCATCAAACATGGCGTTCATTGGCAAGCCTCGCAGTCGGGATCGTCGATGGCGCAGAAGCGCGGCGTTTCGGCGTCGGCTTCCGCGGCATTGTCGGGCGCGCCCGACAGCTTTTCGGCTTGCGATGCGCCCAGCGTGCGCAGGTAGTAGGTGGTTTTGAGCCCCTTCTCCCACGCCAGTTTGTAGAGCTCGTCCAGTTTCTTGCCCGACGGCGTGGCAAGGTAGAGGTTGAGCGATTGCGCCTGATCGATCCATTTCTGGCGGCGGGAGGCGGCTTCCACCAGCCACTTCGGATCGATTTCGAAGGCGGTGGCGAAGCGCGTTTTGAGTGCTTCCGGCACGCGGTCGATGCGGGCGAGTGAGCCGTCGAAATATTTGAGGTCGGAGGCCATCACCGTGTCCCACAGCTTCAACGCCTTGAGTTCGCGCGCCAGATGTTCGTTGACCACGGTGAATTCGCCGGAGAGGTTGGATTTGACGTAAAGGTTCTGGTATTCGGGGTCGATCCCCTGCGAGACGCCGACGATGTTGGAAATCGTGGCGGTCGGCGCGATGGCCACGCAGTTGGAATTGCGCATCCCCACGGCGCGGATGCGGTTTCGCAAAGCGTTCCAGTCCAGCGTGGCGCTGCGATCCTGTGCGACGGGGCGCTCGCGATCCGCTTCCAGCAAGGCGATGGTGTCCAGCGGCAGGATGCCTTGATCCCAATGGCTGCCAGCGAAGCTGGAGTAGCGGCCGCGCTCCTCGGCCAGATTCGTGGAGGCCCAATACGCCAGATAGCACACGGCCTCCATCGAACGATCCGCGAATTCGACCGCTTCGTCCGAGGCATACGCCAACTGCATCGCATGCAGGCAATCCGAGAAGCCCATGACGCCCAACCCCACGGGACGGTGGCGCAGGTTGGCGTTGCGTGCTTTCGGGATGGCGTAGAAATTCAGATCCACGACGTTGTCCAGCATCCGCATCGCGGTGTTGATGGTGCGTTCGAGCTTGGTGGTGTCGAGCGCGCCCTCTTTCAGGTGCGCGGGCAGATTGATCGAGCCGAGGTTGCACACCCCGGTTTCGGTGGCGGAGGTGTTCAGCGTGATCTCGGTGCACAGGTTCGAGCCATGCACCACGCCCGCGTGACGCTGCGGCGAGCGCAGGTTGCAGGCGTCCTTGAAGGTGATCCACGGATGCCCCGTCTCGAACAGCATGGTGAGCATCCGCCGCCACAACTGCACGGCGGACACCTTGCGGAACAGGGCGATTTCGCCGCGTGCGACCTGTGCTTCGCGGGCGAGGTAGGCTTCCTTGAAATCGCGCCCGTATTTTTCGTGCAGTTCGGGGGCGTCGACGGGCGAAAGCAGCGTCCATTCGCCGTTTTCCAGCACCCGCTCCATGAACAGATCGGGAATCCAGTGGGCGGTGTTCATGTCGTGGCAGCGGCGACGCTCGTCGCCGGTGTTCTTGCGCAGTTCGAGGAATTCCTCGATGTCCAGATGCCACGTCTCCAGATAGGCGCACACCGCGCCCTTGCGCTTGCCGCCCTGATTGACCGCCACGGCGGTGTCGTTGACCACCTTGAGGAAGGGGATCACGCCCTGACTCTTGCCGTTCGTGCCCCGGATGCGGCTGCCGAGCGCGCGCACCGGCGTCCAGTCGTTGCCCAGGCCGCCTGCGTATTTCTGCAAAAGGGCGTTTTCCCTGACCGCCTGGAAAATGTCGTCGAGATCGTCGGCCACCGTGCTCAGGTAGCACGAGGAGAGCTGCGGATGGCGCGTGCCCGCGTTGAACAGCGTTGGCGTCGAGCACATGAAATCGAAGCTGGAGAGCAGTTCGTAGAACTCGATGGCGCGCGCTTCGCGGGCGATTTCACCGAGCGCCAGCCCCATCGCCACGCGCATGAAGAACACCTGCGGCAATTCGATGCGCCGCTCTCCGATGTGCAGGAAATAGCGGTCGTAGAGCGTGCGCAGCCCCAGATAGCCGAACTGGAAATCCCGCTCCGGGCGCAAAGCCGCCGCCAGCCGGTCGAGATCGAATTCGCCCATGCGCGCATCGAGCAGGCCGGCTTCGATGCCGAGCGCAACGAAGGCCGGGAAATATGCCCGGGTGCGTTCCGCCGCCTGCTCCGGCGGCACATCTTCTTCCAGCGCCTCGCGGCGCAGGTCGAACAATTGCAGGCGCGCCGTCACCTTGTCGTAGGCGGGGTCCTGCTCGATGAGCGTGCGCGCGGCGAGCACCAGCGCCGAATGTGCCTCGTCGAGCGTCATGCCGTCGTAGAAATTCTTCAGCGCCAAATCGAACACCGCCTGTGCCGAAACGTCCTCGCCCAGGCCATCGCAGGCGGCTCGCGTCCGCGCCATGAGCGCGGCGGCATCCAGTGCTCGCCGCTGCCCGTCTACGGTGATGGAGATGCCGCCCGCCGCGTCCGCGTCCGTGCCGGTTCGCGCCCGCGCCGCCGCCGCGCGTTCCTCGGCGCGCCGTTCCCGGTAGAGCACGTAAGCACGCGCCACGTCGTGCTCCCCGGCCCGCATCAGCGCCAGTTCCACCTGATCCTGAATCGTTTCGATATGCACCGAGCCGCCCGCCGGATAGCGGCGGGCCAGGGCCGCCACGACATTGCGGGTGAGGCTGGCGATCAGCTCGCGGAGGCGGGCGGACACCGCGCCTTGTTCGCCTTCCACGGCCAGAAACGCCTTGGAGAGCGCGAGCGCAATCTTTCCGGCCTGAAACGGCGCCACCGTTCCGTTGCGGCGAATGACTTCGAGACTGGCCGCCGCTTCCGGCCCGGAAGACAGCGCTCCCCCGGACACGGACTCATGTGCGCTTGCGGCGGCCTGCACTGGCTGGCCGCCCAAAACATTTGACCCGATCTGCATTGTACGGCTCCCCCGTGGCGATGTTGCGATGTGACGATGCGGGGGGAGGGCTGGCAGGCGAGACGGATGCCGAAGGAGGCGCGGGCACCGGCTTGACCCCCGGAGACACCCCGCTCCGTCAGACAAAAAAGAAGTGCGGCGGCAGGTTTCCTGACTCTCGGCTCGATGCCTGACGCCCGCCTTCCCAAAAAAACCGATTTCAGTGGCTAGATGGGGCGTGAGACTTGCCGACTACAGTTGCGGGGGCAGTTCCGGCTTGCAACGGCGGATGCGTTTGCATTCACCGAACCGGATTCCCTTGACCGCTGCGGAGGGGACTCTACGGGCGGCAGTGGGGCGGTGTCAAGCCCGGAATACTATATACAGTGTTCCGTGGCTAAAATTATTACCATATACAGTATGTTGCGGCGGAGGCGCCCTCTTTCGGCCGTCCATAGGTGCGAAACCGTTCAAGCACCTCGCCCATCTCATCGGCGGAGAGCAGCACCGGCGAGCCCATCTGGCAGGTGCGCCAGTATTGTTCGCACAAGGTTTCGAGTTCGATGGCCTGCGCCAGCGCGTGTTCGAGGTCGCGCCCGCAGGCGATCATGCCGTGGTTGGCGAGCAGGCAGGCATTGCGCCTGACGAGCGCCGCGAGCGCGTTGGTAGACAGCGCGGCCGTGCCGAAGGTGGCGTAGGCCGCGCAGCGCACGCTATCGCCGCCGAAGCGGGCGATCATGTAATGGAAGGGCGGAATGTCGCGGCGCTGGCAGGCGAGCGCGGTTGCAAACGGCGAGTGGGCGTGGATGACCGCGCCGGCTTCGGGGGTGTTCTCGTAGATGTCGCGGTGGATGCGCCATTCGGACGAGGGCGCGAGCGAATCCGCATCCGCATCCGCGGCCACGCGTTCACCGGCCATCGTCAGCGCCACCATGTCGGCGGCGGCGCAGCGCTCGGGGGGAAGGCCGCTTGGCGTGATGAGGAAACCGTCGCCGCAACGCACACTGACGTTGCCGGAGGCGCCGACATTCAGGCCGCGCGCCGCCATTTCGCGGTAGACGGCACGCAGCGCGGTGGCAAGCGGAGCGGATGGGGCATCGTTCATCAAAAACTGACTCCGGTTGGCCCCCCCCTTCAGGGGGATAATCGGGCACGGGAGGGGCGTAACCCCTTCCGTGTCTTGTCGCCCGGTTACGGGCGTGGATTGAAACATGTTGCGGCGTTCCGCAAAAAATAGCTCAGCTGCGCGGGCTCGACGAGGCCGCGTTCGGTGACGAAAGCTGTGACGAGCGCGGCGGGCGTCACATCGAAAGCGGGATTCGCGGCGCGCGTCCCCATTGCCGCCAGCCGCACGGAGCGTCGTTCGCCGTCTGCATCGAGCCCGGTGATGGTGAGCACTTCGTCGTCGGCGCGCGCCTCGATGGGGATGGCCGCGCCGTTCGGCGTGGCGGCATCGAACGTCGAGAGGGGGGCGGCGACGAAAAACGGCACGCCCGCCGCCCGCGCCGCGAGCGCTTTCAGATACGTTCCGATCTTGTTGGCGACGTCGCCGTTGGCGGCGATGCGGTCCGCACCGACGATCACCGCGTCGATCTTGCTTGCCGTGAGCAAGTGCCCGGCGGCGTTGTCCGCGGACAGGACGTGGGCAATGCCGGCGGCGGCGAGCTCCCACGCGGTGAGCAGCCCCTGTAGGCGCGGGCGCGTTTCGGAGACGAAAACCTCGATGGCGAGCCCGGCGGCGTGTGCCGCATACACCGGCGCGAGCGCAGTGCCTGCGCCCGCCGTGGCGAGCCAGCCCGCGTTGCAGTGGGTCATGACCCGCAAGGGCCGTCCGGCGGGCGCGGGCAAGGTGCGCAAGCGTGAGAGCCCGTGCGCGCCGATGGCCTCACAGCGCGCGGCGTCATCGGCGCGGATGGCTTCGGCCTCGGCCCATGCCGCCGCGCGGCGCGCGTGCGCGGACAAGGGTTGCAGGCGCTGCGCCATGCGTTCGAGCACCCACGCGAGGTTGACGGCGGTCGGACGTGTGGCGCGCAGCACCGCGAGGGCATGGTCGAGCGCGGCATCGTCCGCGGGCCCGCTGGCGAGCGCGACGGCCACGCCGAACGCAGCGGCGCAGCCGATCAACGGCGCGCCGCGCACGCGCATCGCGGTGATGGCCTCGGCCACATCATCGAGCGTGGCCAGTTGCCGCTGCTCCGCGCGCCAGGGCAGGCCGGTCTGGTCGAGGATGACGAGCGCCTCGCCGCTGCGGCGCAGGGTGGGGGTGGGTTGGATGAACATGGCGGGACGCATCTTAACGTTTATTTGCGTGCCTCCAGCATCGCCATCAGCCCCGCCAACCGCGCACGCCCTTCCTCTTTGGAGAGCGGCGCGTTGCGTTCTTCGCGGCCGCTGATCTTCACCTCCTCGCCCATTTCCGCGATGAAGCGCGACGGCTCGCAGGTGCGAATCTCGCCGCCCGCCTTGCGCCGCTCGCACCACGTCAGGTTCAGCGAACGCTGCGCGCGGGTGATGCCGACGTACATCAGCCGCCGTTCCTCGTCCACCTTGTTCTCGTCGATGCTCGACTGGTGCGGCAACAGCCCTTCCTCGGCGCCGATCAGGAAAACGTGCGGAAACTCCAGTCCCTTGGCGGCGTGCAGGGTGGCAAGCCGCACGCCGTCGAAATCGGGGTCTTCTTTGTCGAGCATCGAGGCAAGCGCGATGGTCTGGGTGAGTTCGATCAGATTCTTGCCGTCCTCGTCGCCACGGCGAGTGAGCCAGTCGACGAAATCGGAGACATTGCGCCACTTTGTTTCCGCGTCGTGGGCGTCGTGGTGCGAGGCCAGCCACGCTTCGTAATGGATCGCCGTCAGTAGTTCGGCCAGTGTTTTCGAGGCGGGCCCGGCGTGGGCGCTCGCCCGCATCCGGCGCACGAAGGCGGTGAATTGCCGCACGGCTTCCAGTTGGCGCGGCTGCAAATGCTGGCCGCAGCCTTCTTCGTGCGCGGCTGCGAACAGGCTCGCGTGGCGCTGCCCGGCATAGCCGCCGAGCGCTTCGATGGTGCCCGGCCCGATGCCGCGCCGGGGCGTGGTGATGGCGCGGATGAAGGCGAGATCGTCGTCCTCGTTCGCCAGCAGGCGCAGCCAGGCCACGAGGTCGCGGATTTCACTTCTATCGAAAAAGCTCTGTCCGCCCGAAATAGTGTAAGGAATATGCTGGTTGCGCAACTGCTGTTCGATCAGCCGTGCCTGATGGTTGCCGCGATAAAGGATGGCGTAGTCGCGGAAATGGCCGCGGTGCTGGAACTTGTGCGCGGAAATCTTCGTCGCCACCCATTCGGCCTCGTGCTCGGCGCTGCGACAACTGGTGGCGGCCACGGGCTCGCCCGGCCCGCGTTCCGACCACAGGCGTTTCTCGAACAGCTTGTCGTTGTGGGCGATCACGTTGTTGGCCGCCTCCAGAATGCGCTGCGAGGAACGGTAGTTCTGTTCGAGCTTGACGAGCTTCAGCGCCGGGAAATCCACTTGTAGCTGGCGCAGATTTTCCACATCGGCGCCGCGCCAGGCGTAGATCGCCTGATCGTCGTCGCCCACCGCCGTGAAGGCGCCGCGCACGCCGGTGAGCAGCCGCAACAGGCGGTACTGGGCGCGGTTGGTATCCTGATACTCGTCGATCAGCAGGTAGCGCAGGCGGTTCTGCCAGCGCTCGCGCACATCGGCGTGCGTCTCGAACAAGCGCACCGGCAAAGCGATGAGATCGTCGAAATCCACGGCCTGATACGCGCGCAGGGTGCGTTCGTAATCCGGATAAAGCCGCGCTGCCGCCGCGCCGATCTCGTCCTCGGCAAGCTTCACCGCCTCCGTGGGCGGGATCATGGCGTTTTTCCATGCCGAAATTCGCCATTGCAACTGCTTCGCCAGCCCTTTTTCGGCATCGGGCGCAATGTCGGAGACGATCTGCGCCGTGTCCGCCGCATCGAGAATCGAGAATTGCGGCTTGAGCCCGCACTGCCGTGCCTGCGCCCGCACGATGCGCACACCGAGGGCGTGGAAGGTGCACACCGTCAGCCCTTCCGGAGTGCGGCCACCCATGAGTCTGGCGACACGTTCCTGCATCTCGCGCGCCGCTTTGTTGGTGAAGGTGATCGCCGCCACGTTCGCGGGCGCGAGCCCGCACTCGCCGATCAGGTAGGCGATTTTGCGCGTGATGACCCCTGTCTTGCCGCTGCCCGCCCCCGCCAGGACCAGGCAAGGGCCGTCGAGATAGCGGACGGCTTCGCGTTGCGGGGCGTTGAGTTGGGAGGACATCGGGGAGGGGGGCGGAAAAGCGAAAGGCGCGAGTGTACCGGACTTCACGACAGTGTTTTCCGGGGCACAAAAAAGAGAAAGAGAAAGCGCCCGGCGAATACCGGGCGCTCCAGGGGTGTTTATGTAAAAATGCGGATATTTATTTTTTGCGCAGTTCCTGCAATGCCTCATTCATTTTGAAAAAGATGATGATGAGTTCGCAATAGACTCGCACGAACAGGCTGCCGCCCACAATCGTGCCTATCCCGATCAGAAACTGCCCCCCAAAAATGGCGGCAATCCCGCCGATCACCACGCCCAGCAGAAGCAGGTAGTATGCGATGCAAATGATTTTCGGGGTAATCATCGTGTCGAACTTCAGAAGCTCATTCACTGGAATCTCCAAAGGAAGGGGAAGAGCGCATCATGGTACAAAATGCAAAGTGTTACTTCAATATGGTAAAAAAATCATTTATTTGATTTGTCTTGCGCGGAGATAATCCGTCCTGATGACAGCCTTGGGTAAAACTCGCAAAATAGGCGTCCCATCCAGCCAGGCCCCCTCCAGCCGAGCCGACCCATGAAAATCCGCCTTCTCTCCGCGCTTGCCGCCATTTTCTTCGTCGCCGTCGGTGTTTTCGTCTACAACGACAAGCCGCCCGCGCCCGATATCGCCCTCACCACGTTGCAAGGCGAGCGCCTCGACACCGCTTCCCTGCGCGGCAAGGTGGTGCTGGTCAATTTCTGGGCCACCACCTGCACCAGCTGCATCGCGGAGTTGCCCAAGCTCATCGCCACGCACGAAAAATTCAAGGCGCGCGGGCTGGAAACGCTGGCCGTGGCGATGGATTACGACCCGCCCGAACAGGTACGCGCCTTCGTCGAAAAAAACGCCTTGCCGTTCATCGTCGCGCCCGATGCGCGGGGCGCAGCCGCGCAAGCCTTCGGCGGTGTGCGCTTGACGCCGACCACGTTTCTCATCGACCGCCAGGGACGCATCCAGAAAAAATACCTGGGCGAACCCAGTTTCGATGAGCTGAATGCGTTGCTGGAAGAACTGCTTGGGAAAGCGGCGTGATGCGCGGCGCGGCGGAGGGTGCTCGTGTCTGTTCCCGGAACGGAACGATGGCGGCAAAACGGCGCTCTGATCGGGGCGGCATGCTTTCGGATACTCCGCACGCGACAGCCTCGATAGCAAACGGTAACATCGCCCCTTCGTCGTCTTGAGGTTCGCCCGCGCGGGCGTCGCCAAACGTGACTTCAAACGCTTCTGCCGTCCCCAAAATTCCGACCATCACCGTAGGGCTGCGCCCTTTTCACCCTTTCGGGGCGGCGCTCACGCCGGCGGACGGCGAGAAGGCGACGCTCTCCGACCTGCTGGTGACCTTCTCCACGCAGCCGGATGGCAACGTGCGCTTCGAATACGCGCTGGAAGGGCGGCTCGATGCCTTGCGCCTGCCGAGCGCCTCTGAGCCCGCGCCACTGCCGTTGTGGGAGCACACCTGTTTCGAGGCGTTTCTTGCCACGCCTGGCGCGGAAAGCTACCGGGAGTTCAATTTCTCCCCGGACGGGCAATGGGTGGTGGCGGCGTTTTCCCGTTACCGCGAACTCCATCGGCGGCTGGAAGAAGGCTCGACGCCGCTCATCGAGACTTCGCGCACCGCGGATCGGCTCACGCTGGTGGTGGAAGTGCCGCCCGCGTTGCTGCCCGCCGGGCCGGTGCTGCGGGTGGGGTTATCGGCAGTGATCGAACACCATGACGGACGGCTCGAATACCGGGCGGTGCGGCATCCCGCCGCCAAGCCCGATTTTCACCACGCCGACGGCTGGGTGCTCCAGCTCGATACCCGTGTGGCGGCGCAATGAGCACGGCCCATTTTTCGACCGGGCTCGATCGCCTGCTCGCGGAGCCGGAGCTCGTCCGGCCGCTGGCGGGCAAGCGGGTGGCGCTGCTCGCGCATCCGGCTTCGGTCACGCATGACCTGACGCACGCGCTCGATGCGCTGGCCGCCTTGCCGGGGGTGAGGCTCTCTGCCCTGTTCGGGCCGCAGCACGGGCTGCGCGGCGACAAGCAGGACAATATGGTCGAATCGCCCGACTACATCGATCCGCAATTCGGCATCCCGGCCTTCAGCCTGTACGGGCGCGTGCGCCATCCGAGCGACGAGATGATGTCGCACTTCGATGTGCTGCTCGTCGACATGCAGGATTTGGGCTGCCGCATCTACACGTTCATCACCACGCTACGCTATGTGCTGGAAGCGGCGGCGCGGCATGCCAAGGCGGTGTGGGTGCTCGACCGCCCGAATCCGGTGGGACGTCCGGTGGAGGGCACGCTGTTGCAGCCGGGCTGGGAGAGCTTCGTCGGCGCGGGGCCGCTGCCGATGCGGCACGGCCTGACGCTGGGCGAACTCGGGCATTGGTTCATCGCGCATCTGGGGCTGGAGCTCGACTACCAGGTCATCACCATGACCGGCTGGCAGCCCGAGGCCGCGCCCGGATACGGCTGGCCGCCGGCGCGCGCCTGGGTGAATCCCAGCCCCAACGCGCCCAATCTGTTCATGGCGCGCGCCTACGCCGGTACGGTGATGCTCGAAGGCACGACGCTCTCCGAAGGGCGCGGCACCACGCGGCCGCTGGAGCTGTTCGGCGCGCCGGGGATCACGCCGCGCGCGCTGATCGACGAAATGCGCGCCTTCGCCCCCCAGTGGCTCACCGGTAGCCGCTTGCGCGAATGCTGGTTCGAGCCGACGTTCCACAAGCACGTCGGGCAGTTGTGCGCCGGCGTGCAAATCCATGTCGAACCCGGGCACTACGAGCACGCCGCTTTCCGCCCCTGGCGGCTGATGGCGCTGGCATTCAAAGCCTTGCGGCGGCTCATACCCGCTTATCCGCTGTGGCGCGAATTCGCCTACGAGTACGAATTCGAGCGGCTCGCCATCGACCTCATCAACGGCGGCCCGGGTCTGCGCGAGTGGGTAGACGACGACAACGCCAGCGCCGCCGATCTGGAGGCCCTCGCGGGCGCGGACGAAGCCGCGTGGATCGAGGCCCGCCGCCCGTACCTGCTTTACCCCTGAGCGGCACCGTTCCCCGGAGAGTCACCGTGATCAAGCATGCCCTGAAGATTTTCGCCTGCAACTCCAACGGCGCGCTGGCGCGCGAGATCTGTTCCCGCCTCGGCGTACCGCTGTCGCAATTGGAAATCGCGCATTTCTCCAACGATAATCTGCATGTGCAGGTGCTCGAAAACGTGCGCGAACGCGACGTGTTCGTGGTGCAGTCCTTCATCGAGCCGGTGAGCGATCACATCATGGAATTGCTGATTACGCTGGATGCGCTGCGCAGCGCCTCGGCGCAACGCATCACGGCGGTGATTCCGTACTACTCCTACGCGCGTTCGGACAAAAAGGACAAGCCGCGCATTTCGATCACCGGGCGGCTGATGGCCGACATGCTCGTCACGGCCGGGGCCCATCGCGTGCTGACCATGGATTTGCATGCCGATCAGGTGCACGGCTTCTTTAGCGTGCCGGTCGATCACCTCACCGCGATCCCGGTCATCGCTGAGCATTTCCGCCAGCACTACGATCTCTCCAACATGGTGGCGGTGGCCACCGACGCGGGCGGTGCAAAACGGGTAGGGCGTTTCTCCGAGCGGCTCGGCATTCCGATGGCGATCATCGACAAGCGCCGCATCAGCGACACCACGGTGAAGCAGGGGCAGGTGGTGGGTGAGGTGAGCGGGCGTGACGCGGTGATTTTCGAAGACGAAATTTCCACCGGCGGCACGCTGGTTTCGACCATCGAACTCCTGCGTGCCGCCGGGGCGAAAAGCGTACATGCGGGCGCGGTGCATGGCGTACTGTGCGGCCCGGCCATCGAACGGCTCGCCGCCGCGCCCATCGACTCGGTGATCGTCACCAACACCGTGAACGTGCCGCCGGGGAAAAAGCTGGACAAGCTCACCGTGCTCACGGTCGCGCCGCTGTTCGCGGCGGCCATCGAGCGCATCCACAGCGGGGCGAGCGTGGGGGCGCTGTTCGCCTGAGCGGTGGGCAACTCGGTAGGCAACTGAGCGCGGGCAAAAAAGAAGGCGCGGCCTTTGCCGCGCCTTCGCGAACGACTTCGGATATTGCCGGTTACTGCGGCGGAATCAGCCGCGCGTAGTCCTTCGGAATGTCGGGTACCTGATAGAGCACGCTCAATTCCGCTTCGTCCGGCAAAACACCACGCATGCGGCTCGCCAACTCCCGTATTTCCGGCGAACGCGTGCTGCCGGTGAGCAGGAACCAGCGGTTATGACGCGTCTGGGTGCTCTTGGCGGCGATCGTCGGTTTCAGCTCGGACAAATCCGCAGTGACCCGCGTCCACTGCTGCGCAACGATGGGGTAAGTGTATTCGGAGGCCAGCTTTGCCGACCCCGCGTTTCTCTCCCGGCGGACGCTGGACGCCGCTTCGGAGGGGGCGCTGCTCTGCGTTTCCATGTTCGCCTGCGCAGCAGCAGCGCCCTCCGTGGCCGGCGCAGGCACGGCGGCGGCGCGGGTGGGCGCAGCGGCGGCGGGCGGCGCAGCAGCGGCGGGCGGCGCTTCGGTGGTGGGCGGCGCAGCAGCGGCGGATGGCGCCTCCGGGGGCGCGAGGGGCTCGGTTTCGATTGGCGTGGCGACCTTTGCCACAGGCGCGGTGGCCGCCGCGCTGAAACGACTGACCGGCTCGGGACTGCTGCTGCCTCGCACGCTTTGCACCAGCACGCCCAGAAGCAGCGCACCCACGAAACTGGCGGCACAGATCAAGGCGGGCCGCAGCCACAGGTTGGGCGAGGGCGGCTCGAGGTCTTCTTCGTAGAGCTCATCCCCCACCAGCAAGGTCGAGGCCAGCTCCGGAGCGGGCGGCGCCATGACCGGCAGTTTTTCCGGCGTAAATACGCAGTTATCCTGGGTGACCCGCACGACGCTCGCAAACCAGGAATCCATCGTGCTCGGCGCATCGAACCGTGGCATCACTTTCAACAAGCTGCTCAGCTTGTCGACCCCTGCGATAAAACGTTCGACGGTTTTCATTACACACGTCCCAAATTACAGCGCAAATATGCGAATGCACTGCGCAACCGGCTCTTGGCCGTATCGAAACCCGCGCCGGTGGCGGCGGCGATTTCTTCCAGCGACAGATCGCAGAAGAAACGCAACGCGGCCGCTTCGCGCAGCAGAATCGGGAGTTCCATAAACGCCCGGCGTACGCGATGCAGGTTTATTCGTAAATCCGCTTCCACTTCCGCCGTCAAATCGTCGTCGGGCGGATTGGGTTCCTGACCGGCGTCGGCCAAAGGATCGTAGGCGTCGCTATGCATATCGGCCAGAAGGTCACGCGCGATCTGATAGAGATAGGTATTGAAAGACGCGGCGGGCTGATACTCGGAACAGTGGGCAACTTTGAGCCAGACTTTCTGGCAGATTTCTTCCGCTTCGAAGCTGCGGCCCTGGCAACTCCAAGAGACAAAGTTGAACAGGGCGCGATTGTGGCGACGATAGAGTTCAGTCGCGGAGCCGGTGACGTTGCCTTGCGTGATCAACGCCATCAGGTCTTTATCGGGAAGCGCAGCAAGAGCGGGCGTATGGGCTGGTGTATTCATCACATCGCATCGCTTGAAAAAGGAGGTGAGAGAAAAAGAGCAAAGGGCTGCGCGGCGAAGTATAGCCTTCACATCCGTTTTCAGGGAATTGGTAATGACCAGAATCGATCGGCGGCGCGCGCCAGCGGCGCGCCTTCGCTAAAATCCATTTCCCGTCGCCGCCGCCCAAGGTCGCATGTCCGATTTCGCCACCCTCCTCACCGTCTGGCAGCGCGCCCACGGCCGCCACGGCCTGCCTTGGCAGAGCAGCCGCGATCCGTATCGGATCTGGCTCTCCGAGATCATGTTGCAGCAGACGCAGGTGACGACGGTCATTCCCTACTATGCCCGCTTTCTCGCCCGCTTCCCCGACGTGGCGGCGCTGGCCGCCGCGCCGGTGGAGGACGTGATGGCACTGTGGAGCGGGCTGGGCTACTACGCCCGCGCCCGCAACCTGCACCGCGCCGCGTGCGCGGTGATGACGGAGCACGGTGGACGCTTCCCCGTCACGGCGACGGCGCTGGCCGGGTTGCCCGGCGTCGGGCGCTCCACGGCGGCGGCCATCGCTGCATTCGCCAGCAATGAGCGCGGAGCCATCCTCGATGGCAACGTCAAGCGCGTGCTTTGCCGCGCTTTCGGCATCGAGGGCTTTCCCGGCGAGCGCGCCGTGGAAGAACGCCTGTGGGCGCTGGCCGAATCCCTGCTGCCGTCGCACGGCGAGGACATCGGCATTTACCTTCAGGCGCAAATGGATCTGGGCGCAATCGTCTGCACCCGCACGCGCCCAGCCTGTGAACGCTGCCCGCTCGCCGGCGCATGCGCCGCCCGCCAGACGAACCGCGTCGCGGAACTGCCAACGCCCCGCCCCCGGAAAACCCCGCCGCGCCGCGCCGCGACACTGGCCGTCGTCATCCACGACGGCCGCGTGCTGCTCGAACGCCGCCCTCCCACTGGCATTTGGGGCGGCCTGCTGACGCTACCCGAGGTTCCCGCCGGGATGGCGTCCGATCTCTGGGCCGCACGCAATTTCGCCCTCGATGCCGCCTGTATCGAGGCGCGGGCGCTCGCACCGCTCACCCACACCTTCACTCATTTCACGCTGGACATCGCCCCGTGGCGCATCGATCTGGCGCAAGCGCCCCGCGCGCAGGGCGCCCCGGCGTGGCAATGGCTGCCGCTCGCACAGCTTACCGGCGCCGCGCTGCCCACGCCGGTCAGGAAGATTCTGGAAGGCATCGCCGGATGAAACGGTCTTCGCACGCGAACCGGAAAAAGACCGTATTCAGTTCAATCCAGACATCGACACAGAAAATCTCGTCATACACGCTGCATCAAAAATCAAGTTCATCAGCCGCCTGAAAGCCACCGCTGCCGAATACAAGGTGACATGACGGCTTTTTCGGTCTCAGACTAATTCTTTTGGAGTCTTATCATGTCTCATCCCGAATCACAACCTGCCGGCGTATTCGTCCCCAATGCGCTGCTGCATGACGTCCGCCTGAGGCCAACGGAACGCAACGCCTGGATCGAGTTCCGCTTGCTGGCGGACAAAAACGGTATCGCCACCGTGAGCCACGAAGCGCTTCGCGCAGCCTTGCCCCGTACGCGCCGGGTTGCCAAAAGGCCGCTACGGCCACCGTGTCTGCGCGTCTCTCGGCCTGATCGGCTGCCGCCGCAACCCGCTCACCGGCTTTGCGATAGCCGGTTGCTATACCCGTGCGCACCAAGCCCTTGTCCTTCGCCGAGGCGTGCCTGGACTTTGGAAATCAAGGTTGGCAGTCCGGGACTGGATTTCTCTACGCAGGCGCTTCTCCGGCCGCTAAAAAGTCATTCTGCCCACCGTCTCGCAGGCTAATGTACTCCAGACGCCATTGATCGAAGCGACGCACATCGGCGAGGGTCATTTCGGTATCCGCCACCGCTTCACAAGTATCGAGAGCGATTTCTGTGGCACCGTCAGGTGGGCCGTAAGCTTGTTCGAACAAGGAGCGCAGTTCGTCGGCGACACGTTCGGCAGACTCTCTCGCTTGCCTAGCGCCCTCTTCGGCGTCGTACACGACAAACACACTCAAGCCGTAAGGTTCGCCGTCTGCTGCTTCAACATTTCGTTGATCGCCAAAGTCGAAAAACAACCCGATCAGATGCTTTGCTTCGGGCTCCAGAATTTTGGCAATCTGCTTTTCGACAGTTTTTTTGCTGGAGATTTTATTGCGTAGCCGCCTCTCGAACTCATTGGGAAAAGCGGCCCGGCCATACCGCGCGGCAAGCCATTGTTTTAGCATGCGCTTTTCGTTATCCGGCAGGGCGCGTATTTTATCTCTGCGTGCTTTTGCAATGAAATCGGCTTTCGGCACAGTACGGCGATTGGCATGCCGAAGCTCAAGCGTTATCGGCTCGGCGGCGTCCAAACCTTCCCAGGTCAGGTGGAGCCGTCTCGGGTTCCTGCAATGGGAAACCCGCGGGTCGGATTCTTCAACCACCTCGCCGACGATGACTTCAACAAACGGCTCGTCCTCATGGACCAGATCGCAATCATGGGTGATGACGATGGCGCAACGGTTGGCTTCAGACGCCTCGATCAAGCCCAGCGTTGCTGCGGCTTCGCATGTCAGGAGATTCCCCTGTCGCCAGTCCATATCGCGCGTCGGCATCCGTCGCCCCCGAGCCTGTCACTCGGGGTGTCCGGGGATGGACGCCGTTGCGAGCCAATCGTCCGTGGGCTTCGCGTTCGATTTTGCCATGCTGGAACGGTCGTAAGCGGCATCCATCTTTCTGGATTCGTCGATCAGATTGTCGATATGCGATTTTTCGAGTCGATCCGCCGCGACCAGATCCAGCAGGGATTGGCTATTGAAGGCTTTCATCTTCACTATCGCGTGAGCATGCCTGATTTGGGCGTCCCGAAAGGCGTCGGCCACTTCACTGAGTTTGCTGATTCGTCCGGACTTGCCCGGTTCCGGGGTGGCCTCGCCATTCATCCATTTGTAGACCGCTTGGCGGGAAACGCCAAACACAGCAGCCAAGTCGGAAATGGACGGTTTCAGCGCCTGTTTGATGTTGGCGAGGTGTTCAGGGGCACGGCGAAGATCCAAGCGCGCCGCTTGGCTGTCATCCATGACAACCTTGATGGACGTGCGCGCTTCCACCATGTGCAAGACTTCACGGCGGAAAACATCGAGTACGCTGCCCGTGCCGAAAATAAACGGACGCGGTTCTGCATCCTCCCCAGCGTTCGGTAACTGAAACCCAGGACGCCAAGCGTAAAAACCCTGCTCTCGATGTGCGACGTCCATGACGTGTTACTCCCCTGTTATCAAGCCCCACGCTTTCCTTGCGTAGTCGGTCGTGGTTGCGACAAATACGGACTTGATGATTCCGTGTAGCGACAACAACTGTTCGTCGAGTCTGTTCATATCGAGAGGCATCTGGCCCTCGACGAAATGGTCCGTGTCGATGACAACATGCTCAAGCGGTTCTTTTACCACGAACGCCGGGTTCACTGCCAAGCCGTTGGGGGCGATGTCCACCGGGTACCCGAGGGGCGCGTTCATCCGGTATACGCGCGTCACGAGCGTGCCGGTCGACAACAGAGGCTTGACCTCAGTTGTGAACATTGACTCAGTCATGGTGTATCGCCGCGTTGCATCGAATTTGATGCCGTGCAAGCCTCCGACAAGGTACTCTTCAACCGTCTCGCCATTGCGCGGCAAGACCGCATCCAAGTAGCGCAGCCCCAGTCTGCTGACGTGATCGAGCTTCACGACATCATGAACCGTTTTCAACCCGGCCAGCAGTTCTGGTATGAATTGTTCATGGGTCTGGTAGTGGATCGTGTGAAACGTGATACCCCATGGCGCGAGAATGAATCCCGCCGTTCCGTCGCTCCGGGTCAGCAGCCAGGAAGTGGTTTGCTCGACTTGAGGCGATGCGCCCTGCGCCTGCCCATGCCCCGGAATCACCAACTGTGTCAACTGTTGCTTGCCGAACTGCGGATACTCCCCACGCAGTCGATCTTGAATTTCGTCGACATACTTCGACATCATGTTGACGGGGTTGAAACGCGCCTGCGCCAGCGCGTAGTAGACAGGTGCGTTCGACATCCACTTGCTCACCGGCATCTCCGTTTCAGGCTGACAGTTCAATTTTCAGTTTACACTACGGTTGTCAAACGCGCCGATAAATAGTTGCAAGATGCCGCGACCGAGCAGCCTACCCTTGGCACAACCGAAGCAATCATCATGCGTTCGCTCGTGGCGTTCGTGATGTCTCGCCAACCCATCAGCCAACCACGTCGCCAGCCTGGGTTTCCCATGGCAATGCCGTGCGCTCTGTCGCCAGGCGCATTACCCCGTCGCCTGTTACAGGCTTGCTTTGATCGGCCACACGCAGGAAATAGCGACCATCGGTGGTCGAAGCGACGGTCATTCAATGTATTGACCGCCGTTGGCTGCGGTCAAGATATTGGGCAGAGCCGTCACATTGACAGTACGCTCGGCGAGCTTGCGTCGTAGCGTATCCGGCAGGTCAGGAGGAACTTGCTGGCTTGGTGGAGGAGCACTCCGATCGTCCTCGATACCGATCAGCAGATGTCCTCCCGTGGCGTTGGCGAATGCTACGCAGTCCCTGGCAGACTCGCTCCAGCTGGCTGTCTTGCCCTGTACCAAACGCAGCGATTTTTTGTCGAGTAAGTGTCGGCGTCAATGGACGTCCATGGCCCCCCGCATCACTTCCCGATGCAAAAGCGGCTGAAGATCGCTCCCAACAGATCGTCCGCCGTGAATTCGCCGGTGATTTCGGCCAGGGCATTTTGGGTGAGGCGCAGGTTTTCCGCGCACAACTCCAGTGCGGGATGGGGGGCTTCGAGTTCGGCGCGGGCGGCGTTCAGGTGCGTGGCCCCGGCTTCCAGCGCCTGAACGTGGCGGGCGCGGGCGGTGAAGGTGTCTTCGGTGTTCTGCCAGCCCGCGATCTCCAGGAGCGCGGCTTCCAGCAAGTCCATGCCCTGCCCGGTTTTGGCGGACAGGGCGAGGGTGACGGTTTCGCCTTCGCGCTGCCTGGAAGGCGGCTCGGCGGCGAGGTCGATTTTGTTGCGTACGATGAGGCGCGGCAGGTTTGTGGGCAAGCGCTCGAGAATGGCGCGGTCCGCCGCTGTCAGGCCCGTGCGGGCATCGAGCAGCAACAGGGCGAGGTCGGCTTCCCGCACGGCTTTCCAGGCGCGCTCGATGCCGATTTTTTCGACTTCGTCCTCGGTGGCGCGCAGCCCGGCGGTATCGACGATGTGCAGCGGGATGCCGCGGATCTGGATCGAGGATTTGAGCGCATCGCGCGTGGTGCCGGGAACTGGCGTGACGATGGCGAGATCGTCGCCCGCGAGCCGGTTCAGGAGCGACGATTTACCGACGTTGGGCTGGCCGACGAGGACGACCGCCAGCCCCGCTTGCAGCAGTTTGCCTTGCCGCGCGCGGGCGCGCACTTCGGTCAGGCGCGCATCGAGCCGCGCGATGCGTCCGAGGGCGTCGGCCTGTGCGAGGAAATCGATTTCTTCTTCAGGGAAATCGAGCGTGGCTTCGAGCAGCAGGCGCAGGCCGGTGAGCTCATCGACCAAGGCATGCACGGCGTGCGAAAACTCGCCCTGTAGCGAGCGCACCGCGCTGCGGGCGGCGGCGGCGGTAGCGGCGTCGATCAGGTCGGCCACGGCTTCGGCCTGTGCGAGATCGAGCTTGCCGTTCAGGAAGGCGCGGCGCGTGAATTCACCCGGCTGCGCGAGGCGCGCGCCGAGTTCGACGCAACGCGCGAGCAGCAGATTCAGCACGACCGGGCCGCCGTGTCCGTGCAGTTCGAGCACGTCCTCGCCAGTGAAGGAGGCGGGCGCGGGGAAGTAAAGCAGCAGGCCGCGGTCGATGAGCGTGCCGTCGGCGGCCTCGAAGTCGGCCCGCCCGGCATGGCGCGGCGCAGGTGTTTTGCCGGTGAGCGCGGCAGCCAGCGGCGCGAGGTTCAACCCGGAGAGGCGCACGATGCCGATGCCGCCGCGTCCCGGCGCGGTGGCGATGGCAGCGATGATATCGGCTGCGGGAACGGCAGTTGTCATGCTAACGCCATGGCATCGAACTGCTTTTGCAATCTGCCTGCGGTGATGCGCACGATCTTTTTGTTCTTGCGCGCAATCACGAGCGCCGTGCCGGTCTGGATGGCGGCGCGGCGCGCTTCGGCCGCCGCGCGCAGCAAAGCGGGGTAGGCGCCGCGTACGGTTTCGTCGTTAGTCGCGCCAAGATCGGTGCAGGTCTGCGAGCGCCAGGCCGGGGCGTAGGCGGATTTGGCCATCAGGCGATGCTGCCATGCCACCGCCGACCAGCCATCGATGACGGCGCGGGTCGGGTTCTCGCCCAGCGCCAGAAAGCGCGGCGGCTCGGAGAGGTTGTCGAACTTCACCCATATATCGACCGCATCGCGGTAATGCTGCTCGAAGTTGCGGCGGCCCGCCTCGAAGCGCCGTCGCACGGTTTCTTCCGGGATGGCGAGCCCGCCCTGGTGCACGCGCTCCCTGACCCGGGCCAGCGATGCTTCGGCGCTGGCCAGATCGAGAAAGAACATGTGCACGCGATAGCCTTCCCGCTGCCATTGTGCGATCAGGTGCAGATAGCTCAAGCCGGAGAGTGTGGCCTCGAACGCGAAGGATTCGCCGCGCCGCGCGCAGTCGTGGATTTCCTGCAAAGCCAGCCGTCCGGCGCGGGAGGCGGCCGCTTCTGGCGCGAACGGCGATAGCCCGACGGCGATCAGGTCGGCGTTGATGTAGCGTGGACAAGCGGCCTCGTTGGGCAGGAATGTACGCGCGAACGTGGTTTTTCCTGCTCCGTGCGGGCCGGCGATGACGACGATTTTCTTCAATTTAGGAACGGATAGTCTGTGTAGCCGTCCTTGCCGCCGCCATAGAACGACTCCGAACGTGGTGTGTTGAACGGCGCGTTCTGTTTCAGGCGCGCGACCAGATCGGGATTGGCGATGAACGGCGCCCCGAACGCGGCGGCGTCCGCGTAGGTGGAAAGCAGTTGCGTTGCCGTCTCTCCCGTCAGCCCCTGGTTGGCGATGAACACGCCACCGAATTGTTCCTTCAATTGCGGACCGAGCAGTCCCGGCCCCTGCGCTTCACGCGCGAAAATGAAAGCGATGTGGCGCTTGCCGAGCTCGCGTGCGACATGGCCGAAGGTGGCGGCGGGGTTGGAATCGCTCATGCTGTGCGAGTCGCAGCGCGGCGCGAGATGCACGCCGACGCGCCCCGGCCCCCACACGTCGATGGCCGCGTCGGTAACTTCCAGCAGCAGGCGGGCGCGATGCTCGATCGGGCCGCCGTAGGCGTCGGTGCGCTGGTTCGTGCCGTCCTGCAAGAACTGGTCGATCAGATAGCCGTTGGCGGCGTGGATTTCCACGCCGTCGAACCCGGCGGTTTTGGCGTTGGCCGCGCCTTGACGGAAAGCGGCGACGATGCCGGGAATCTCGTTCGTCTCCAGCGCGCGCGGCGTTTCGTAAGGCTTCAGCGGGCGCACGAGGCTCACATGCCCTTCGGCTGCGATGGCGCTCGGCGCAACCGGCAATGCGCCGTCGAGATAGACCGGGTCGGAGATGCGCCCGACGTGCCAAAGCTGCATGAAAATCAGCCCGCCCGCCTTGTGCACGGCTTGCGTGATGGGCAGCCAGCCTTCCACCTGCTCCGCGCTCCAGATCCCCGGTGTGTCGGGATAACCGACGCCCATCGGCGTGACGGCGACGGCTTCCGAGAGAATCAGCCCGGCGCTGGCGCGCTGCTCATAGTATTCGCGCATCAGCACGTTTGGCACCCGCCCCGCCCCGGCGCGGCAGCGGGTGAGCGGAGCCATGACAATGCGGTTGGGCAAAATGAGATCGCCGAGTCGTAGCGGGTCGAACAGGGTGGACATGAACGGCTCCTTGGATGATTTGCTGTGGGTATGCACTTCCTCCTGTTTTCTGGAGGTGTTGCATCTTCTCTAGCTCGCTAGAATAAACGCCAAACCTGGACGCGAAGGAACTTCCTGTATTTTCAATAGCGATAACGCTCCTGCAAGAACCCGATGCGCTCGTTTCCGGCCAGATGGACGCTGAGTGATGCGGCGTGACCAGACGTTCGTGCCCGGCACCGGGGCGGGAGGCGGGCTTTTGCCGCGGGCGCGTCCGAGTGCGGCAAACAGGCGTTCGGCGTTCTTTTCAGTGCGCCGCAGAGGCGCAGTTTCCGGCCATCCCTCCAACGCGTCCGCCGCGATTGGTTCGATTGGCGCGACACTCGATGACAACGCTCTCCCGGCCTCCAACAGCATTGTCCATCGGGATTTCCAGTTGACTGCGAGCTCGAATTGCGAACTCATTGTACATAAGCGTTGTTTTCCGTGTCCGCAAAATAATGCCGCTCAACGCGGCTGTAGCAGCAGCCCGCCTTCGAGGTGATCGGTATACGGAAACTGATCGAAACAGGCCGCGGCCGCGATGCGGTGGGTGGCGGCGAGCGCGGCGGCGTTGGCGTGCAGGGTGGCGGGGTTGCAGGAGATGTAGAGGATATTGGCGAAGTTGCGTGCAAGATCGAGCGTGGCCGCATCCAGACCGGCACGGGGCGGGTCGACGAAAAGCGTCGAGAAACGGTAGGCGTCGAGGTCGATGTCCCGCAGGCGGCGGAAGGCGCGCACATGGGTGAGCGCGGCGGCGACTTCATTGGCGGCCATGCGCGCCAGCGCGACGTTGTTGACGCCGTTCGCCGTCAGATTGTGGCGCGCCATCGCGCTCGATGGTTTGGAGAGCTCCGTGGCCAGCACTTTGTCGAAGCAGGGCGCCAGCGCCACGGTGAAGTTGCTGTTGCCGCAATAAAGTTCGAGCAGATCGCCGCCCAGCCCGGCGGCCTGCGCCCGCGCCCAGCCGAGCATGGCGCGGTTGACCTCGCCGTTGGGCTGGCTGAACGCGCCCTCGATCTGACGATAGCGGAGGCGGCGGCCATCGAGGACGATTTCTTCTTCCAGCCAGTCGCGCCCGATCACGATTTTCTGCTTGCGGCTGCGACCGATCAGTTGCACGCCGAGATCGGCGGCGAGGGCGCGCGCGGTCTCCTCCCATGCGGCATCGAGCGGGCGGTGATAGATGAGGCAGATGAGCGCCTCGCCTTTCAGGGTGGCGAGGAATTCGGTCTGGAACAGGCGCTGGCGCAGCACATCGCTGGCAAGCAGGCGCGCGCGCAGACGGGACATCAGGGCGCGGATGGCGTCTACGGCGGGCGGAAACTCAGCGATGGGCACGGCGCGGCGCGGATCGTCAGCGGCGAACATCGCGTAATCGACCCCTGCGCCGCTGTGCCACATGCGGAATTCGGCGCGCAGGCGGTAGGCGAGCGGCGGCGAGGCGAAAAGCTGCAATTCGGGCAGTTCGAGATCAGCGAACATGCGCCGGAAGCGCTTGGCTTTGGCGGCGAACAGGGCGGAATAATGCGCGGGGTCGATGCGGGAAAGCGGCATGGCGGCAACCAGGCATCTCAGGCGGGCGGCGGCGCGCACCGCCAGCGCCGCACGGCGCGGGCGAGCAGGATCGCCATTGCGCCGAACACCAGCAGCGGATCGAACAGGTGGTCCCACAAATTGGTCGATTCCAGTGCCTCCAGCCGCCAAAGCGCGAGGGCGAGGACGAGCGCGAGGGCGCTGATGCGCCAGTTTGCCCACCATGCCGCGAGCGCCAGCGCGCCGACGATGAGGGGCAATGCGAGCGCCTCGCCGTAACCCCATGCGTAGGGGTCGAGCGGCCCCACGCCGAGTGCGAAGGGGTAGAACAGCGGCGCGGGCAGCGCGCACGCCAGCGGCAGCCAGCGGCGTTCGCGCGCTTCGAATAGCGATGTGCCCTTGAGCGTGTCCGCCGCCAGCCCTGCGAGGAGGAGCGCGCTGGAGGGCGACACGTCCGCGAACAGGCCGCGCAACACCCAGAGCAGGCTGATGCCGCCGTGCAGGGGCACGACAGGCGCGCACAACGCCAGCGCCAACACCGTGGCGCACAACACTGTGGCGCGTAACGCGGGGGGCGAGCGCGGATTGCCCCGCCGTGCGCGGGACAAGCGGTTCAGCGCCAGCCACAGCAGCAGCGTCCACGCACAAAGATCGAGCGCAGGGGCGATCATCGCGCCGCTCCCAGCCGCGCCTGCAACCATGCGGCATTGAAGCGGATATAGCGGATGAATGTACCGTTCCAGGTGTAGACCAGATGGAAATCGCCATCGGCGGCGCGCACGAAATAAGGGTAGTCGTAGCGCCAGTTGCACTGATCGTGCCGACAAGCGTTTTGCATGACATCGTTCGCCGTTGCCTCCAGCGGCGCGCGCCGCGGGCCGGCCGTGGCGAGATCGGCCGCGAGGCGGGCGCGAAACACCGCGGCCGACAGCGGCGCGGCGAGATTTTCCTGCCGATCCTCGAAGCGGTGGATGAGGCGCCAGTGCTGGCCACGATCTTCGCTCACCAGCAGCGACAGGCGCAGGCGTTCGCCCTCGGTGTCGTTGGCGATCGCGAGCATGCGGCCATCGTCGAGACGCAGCGCGCCGAGGGCGGAATTGGGATTCGGCAGATCGGTTGTCTCCGGCGCGCGCCAGTGGCGGCCCGCGTCCGCCGTTTCGCTGCGCCAGACGCGGGGCGGCTCGTGGCGGGCGTCGCGCATCAGGGCGACCGCATGCGCGGCATCTTCCACCAGCACCACCGGCTGCAAAGTGCGGCGGCCATGCGCGAGGCGCACCTTGCGCCGCACCTTGCCGTTGGGGGCGAGCACCAACAGTTCCCCGAACTTGCCCGCCAGTTCGTGATACATGGGGACGCCGATGTCGCCGTTGTCGAAAAAGATCGGCGCGCCCTTGACCAGCGTACTCATATTGAAAAAAGGCGAAGTGACCAGCCGCTCGGGAGCGTGCACGCCCTGGCGCAGCAGGTTGAGGCGGCTCGTCGCCCAGCCGCCAAGGGTGGCGCTGACATACACCAGCCAGCGTTCGCCGCGCGGGGTGGTGAGGATCACGGGATTGCCCAGTTTGCGCACCCAGCGCCGCAAGCCCGCGCCGGTCTTTTCCGGGGTGACGATGGCCTCGGGCAGCTCCCAGTGCGTGCCGCCATCGGCCTGCGGCTCCCCGCGCATGCCAAAGATGCGCACATCGGAGCTGCCTTCGCGCGTGCCGCCGAACCACACCGCGGCCAGTTCGCCGTCAGGCAGCTCGGCCAGTGAGGCGGCGTGTACCTGCGGCGGCGGCGTCTCGCTGGGCAGGGCGGAAAAAATACGCGCTTCGTCTATGCCCGCCGGATGCGAAACCGGTACGGCAAACCCCGGCGCGGGCGACGGAAACAACCCCGGCCACGCCGCCCACAGCGTCAGCGCAGCGATGGCCGTCGCGCCGCAGACGCGCCGCACGGCGGGCGTCACTGAATCTGCTCCAGCGGGGCCGGTTTTATCCGCAGCAAATCGGCAACGCCGGTGATCGTATCCTTGCGCGTGTTCGGATCGAGGAAGCGCCAGCTCAGGCGCGTGACGCGGTAATCCTCCTGCCCACGATCCAGCACTTCGACCCGCAGCCCGCGTTCGCCCAGCGCTTGCCGACAATCGGCGTTCGGGCTGTCGAGCCCCACGGCCCGATCACGAAAGCCCTTGCAGTACAGCACCGGCGCTTTGCCCGCCTGGACGAGCGCCTCGACCGCATCGAGCGAGAGCGTCGGCACGATGCGCTTCATGGCGAAATCGAAGCTTGGCGCCCGGCCGCCGTCTTCGACATAGTAAAAATCGGCGCTCGAAATGCGGGGGACGAGCTCCCTGCTGTCGATGGCGATGCGCGCGGCGCGGCCCAAAGTGGTGCCCGCCTGCGATTCGAGCAGGTTGGGATAGAAGTTGAAATTGAGTAGCAGCCAGAACGCCGCCGACACGGCAACCGAGGCCGTGACCAGCCGCGCGCCGCCGAAGCGAAACGGGATGGCCCAGAACCCCAGGACGAGCATGACCAGCGCGCCGAGCGCGATCCGCCAGTCGTACATCGGAAACGCCCAGCCGTTCGCCAGAAACGCCGCCACCGCGAACACCGCGAACACCACGGCCTGCACGCGCCACAGCTTCTTGCGGGTCGAGGCGTGCCGCAGCCGCGCCGGCAGCCAGCCCGCGAGCTGGATGGCGAAAAAGGGCAGCAGCACGACGAGGTAATGCAGCAGATGCAGATTCGTTTTGGTCAGCGCGATGAACGCGGTCACGATCGTTCCCGCCGTCACCGCGTCGCCCTTGGCGCGCGGCCAGTAGTGATCGCTCGTGAGCCGCCTGACGCTGTGGGCGAGCGACCACAACATGAGCAGCGACCAGGGCAGAAACACCCACAAGAAGGTGTGGTAATAGAACAGCGGATCGTTGCCGCCCGCCGTTCCGCCGCTCAAGCGCTCGATACTTTGCGTCCACAGGATGAATTTCACCCCCTCGAAGCCGAACTGATCGTAAAAAGCGTAGAGCAGCGGCGAGATGAACACGATGAGCACCGGCGGCAGCAGCAGCCAGAGCGGATCGAACAACCGCTTCCAGTCGAGGTGGTAGACGAGATAGACGAAGATGATGAAAAGCGGCGCGAAGAAGCCGAGCGCGCCCTTGGCGGCAAAGCCGAGCACCAGCCCAAGCCCGCCCATGATGAGATGCGGCGGGCGGGCGCGCTCGTTCGTTTCGGTGACGAAAACCAGGAGCTGCCAGACCGCAAATACGATGGCGCCGGTGAGCATCGCATCGGCGCGCACATCGTTGTTGGCGAGCAGGAACGCGAAGGCGCTCGCCAGAATCACCCCCGCCAGCCGCCCCTTCGTTTCATTGTGCAACAGCGTGCCCAGCCGGATGGTGGAATACACGGCCAGAAACGAGAACAGCAGCGAGGGCAGGCGGTAAGAGACGGCATCGACGTCGAACACCCAAAACGAGAGCGCCGACAGCCAGTAAAACAGATGCGGTTTGTCGAGCACGGGTTCGCCCGCGCTCATCAGATGCGTCCAGTCGCCGGACTCGAAGATGCGCAGCGCAATGGCGGCATGCTTGGCCGCGCCGTCGTCCATCAATGGCACCGTCGCGCCGCCGAGATAGGCGGCGAGCAGCATCAGATAGCATGCCAGCGCGGCACGGGGGCCGAGAACCCGCACGTTCACACTCCGTAGTAGGCGCGATACCAGGACACGAACCTGCCTACCCCGTCGCGCACGGATGTAGTCGGTTTGAAACCCGTCCAGGCGTCGAGCTCCGCCGTGTCGGCAAAAGTGGCCGGCACGTCGCCATCCTGCATGGGCAGGAAATTCTTCACCGCTTCGCGGCCGAGCGCCTGCTCAATGGCGGCGATGAAATCCATCAATTCCACCGGATCGTGATTGCCGATGTTGAACACCCGAAACGGCGCGCGTGAGCGGCCCGGATCGGGATGTTGCGGGTCGAACGCCGCATCGGCCTGCGCCGTGTGCCCGAGCACGCGCAACACGCCCTCGACGATGTCATCGATGTAAGTGAAGTCGCGCCGCATCCTGCCCTGATTGAACACATCGATGGGCCGCCCGGCGAGGATCGCTTTCACGAACAGGAACAGCGCCATGTCCGGCCTGCCCCACGGCCCGTACACCGTGAAAAAGCGCAGCCCGGTGGTGGGCAAGCCGTAGAGATGGCTGTAGGTGTGGGCCATCAGCTCGTTGGCTTTCTTGGTGGCGGCATAAAGGCTCACCGGATGATCGACGCTGTCGTGCTCGGAAAACGGCATCTTCTCGTTGCCGCCGTACACGCTGGAGCTGGACGCGTAGACCAGATGCTCGACGCCATTGTGACGGCAGCCTTCGAGGAGGTTGACGAAGCCGACGAGATTGCTATCGACGTAGGCGTGCGGGTTTTGCAGCGAATAGCGCACCCCTGCCTGCGCCGCGAGGTGGATGACGCGGGCGAATTTCTCCCGCGCGAACAGCTGCGCCATGCCGTCGCGGTCGGCCACATCCCGCTGCACGAAGTGGAACGCCGGGTGCGCCGCCAGCCGCGCCAGCCGTGCTTTTTTCAGGCGCGGATCGTAGTAATCATTGAGATTGTCCAGCCCCCACACCACGTCGCCGCGCGCCAGCAGCCGCTCAGAGGTGTGCATACCGATAAACCCGGCCGCGCCGGTGACGAGAATCTTCATGCGTGAGCGAAATGGTTCGGAACGGCGGCGATTATCGCATGAGTGCATCCCCCGGAACGCCGCCGGGTGCGCGCTATACTTCCGCAGTTCGCATCGTCATTATCGATCGCTCATGCCGCAACCCCTGTTTCAACGCCTGCTGCTGCTGCCCTACAATCTGCTCTGGCTGCTGGCGTTGCCGTGCGTGCTCCTGCGCCTCGTGTGGCGTGCACGCAAACAGCCCGCGTACCTGCGCCATGTGCGCGAGCGTTTCGGCGGCTACCGCGTGCGCGCGCCGGGGCCGCTCGTCTGGGTGCACGCGGTGTCGGTGGGCGAGACGCGCGCCGCCGAGCCGCTGATCCGCGCCCTGCTCGCGCGCGGGCCGGTATGCACCATCGTGCTCACCCACATGACCCCAACCGGGCGCGCCACCTCGAAAACCCTGTTCGGCGGAGAATCGCGGGTGCTGCGGGTCTATTTGCCCTACGACTTTTGCCTTTTCGTTGCGCGTTTCCTGCGCCACTTCCGCCCCGCGTTCGGCGTCGTCATGGAAACCGAATTGTGGCCCGGCCTGCTCGCCGCCTGCCGCTGGCGCGGTGTGCCGGTGCTGCTTGCCAACGCCCGCCTGTCGGCGCGTTCCGCGCGCGGTTATGGGCGCTTTCCGGCGCTCACCCGCATGACGCTTGGCGCGCTCACGGCCATCGGCGCGCAGAGCGCCGCCGACGCCAATCGCCTGACGGCGCTCGGTGCGGGGCACGTGGCCATCACCGGCAACATCAAGTTCGACAGCGAACCACCCGCCGCCGCGCTCGCGCTGGCGGAGCGCTTTCGCGCCCGCTGCGGCCCACGCCCGGTAATCCTCGCGGCCAGCACGCGCGAAGGCGAAGAAGCGGGCATCGTCGATGAATTCATCCGTGCCGCCGCGCGCAAAAAACACCTGAACGCCCTGCTGGTGCTGACGCCGCGCCATCCGCAGCGTTTCGACGAAGTCGAAGCGCTGGTGAGCGCGGGCGGCCTTGCCGTGGCGCGCCGTTCCGCCGACGGCGATCTGGCCGGGGCCGCGCCGTTGCCCGCAGAGATTCGTGTCTGGCTGGGCGATTCGATGGGCGAAATGTACGCCTACTACGCCGCCGCCGATGTCGCGCTCATCGGTGGCAGTTGGCTGCCGTTCGGCGGCCAGAATCCCATTGAGGCAAGCGCCGTGGGGACGCCGGTGCTGCTTGGCCCGCACACCCTCAACTTCCGCTACGTCGCGGAAGATGCCGTTGCCGCCGGGGCCGCGCGCCGTTGCAACGACATTGCCGACGCCATGCATGCCGCGTTTGCCCTGCTGGCCGATGCGCCTGCCCGTACCGCCATGTCCGAAGCAGGACGCGCTTTCGCCGCCGCCAACCGGGGCGCAACCGCGCGCACCGTGGCGCTGATCGACGAAATCGTGGCCAGGCAGTGAACCAGACGGGAAGCGCCGCCGCCATGTTCTCGGTCGTTTTCTCCAATCGCCACGAAAATCTGCTCGACGTCCTGCTCGCGCATCTGGGCGCGGCCAGACGCGGCCCGTTCGCGCGCGAACAAGTGGTGACGCCGAGCAGCGCCATGCGCCGCGCCATCGAACTCGCGCAAGCCGGGCGCGCCGGCGTGTGCGCCGCGCTCGACTTCGATTACCTCGCGCAATGGCTGTGGCGAAGCATCGGCCGGGTCGTGCCGACGCCGGATGCCTCGCCCTACGCCCCCACCGCGCTGGTCTGGCGGCTGCTGGCCGCGCTCGATGCGCCGTGGACGCGCGCCCATCCGCGGCTCGCCAACTACCTCGACCGTGCCGAGGCGCGCACACGCTTCGAGCTGGCAACCCGCCTGGCAAGACTGTTCGACCATTACCTCTGCTATCGCCCGGACTGGCTCGAACGCTGGCGCGCGGGGGAGGCGGGCGGCAGCGGCGCCGACGCCGCGTGGCAAGCCGAGCTGTGGCGACGCATCCACCGCAACGGCGCGCCGCCGCCTTTGCCGTTCATGGCCTTCCTGCGCCGCGCCGCCGACATGGACGATGCCGAACTCGCCGCACTGGGCTGGCCCGCCGCCGTCCATATCTTCGCCTTGCCCGCGCTGCCGCCGCTCTACCTCGAAGTGCTGCACACGCTGGCGCGAGTGCTCGATGTGCGGCTGTACATGCTCAATCCGTGCCGGGAATACTGGTACGACATCATCGACCTGCCGCGCCTGTCCTGGCTGGCGCGGCGGCAACGCGACCTCTACCACGAATCCGGCAACGGCCTGCTCGCGGCGTGGGGCAGGCAGACGCAAGCCTGTATCGAATCCTTGCTGGAGAGCGACACCCCCATGCAAGACGAAGCGGCTTTCGCGCCCAACCCCGGCACGCATCTCCTGGCGCGGCTGCAAAGCGCCATGCTCGATCTGCGCGAGCCGGGCGATGCACCCACCCCGCTCGCCCCCGACGATCGCAGCATCGAAGTGCATGTTTGCCACTCGCGCACGCGCGAACTGGAAGCCCTGCACGACCGGTTGCTCTCCCTGTTCGCGGCGCCGCACCCGCCGCGCCCCGGCGACATTGCCGTGCTCACGCCTGATCTGGCCGCGTGTGCGCCGCTGATCGAAGCCGTGTTCGGCGCGGCCCCGCCCGAACGCCGCATTCCGTGGCGCGTCACCGGCCTGAGCGGCGATGCGGAAAACCCGGTCGCGCAGGCGCTCGACTGGCTGCTCGCGCTGGCGGCAGGAAGCGCCCCCGCGAGCTGCGTATTCGATCTCCTGCAACATCCGCTGGTGGCCGCGCATTTCGGGCTGGATGCCGCCGCGCTCGAACAGGTGCGCACATGGCTGGATGCCGCCGGTGTGCGCTGGGGGCTGGACAGCGAACAGGCGCGTGAAGCCGGCGCGGGCGGCGCGCATACCGTGGCGCGCGGCCTCGAACGCCTGTTTCTGTCGTGGGCGGCGGGCGATGCCGCCGCGCGCGGCCTGTTCGCCGACTGCATCGGCGTCGCCCGCGCGCCGCGTGGCAACGACGGACTGGTGCTTGGCAGCTTTTGGCGCTACGCGCGCACGCTGCGCGAACTGCGCAAGGAGCTGCTCGCATCGCACACCGCCGAGGGCTGGCGCGTGCTCCTGCTGCGCGTGCTCGATGAACTGGTGGGCGAAGCCCCCGGCGAAGCCGAGGACATGCGCGCCGTGCGCGGCGCGATCAACGCGCTGGCCGGGGACATCGCCGCTGGGCTGGGCGAAGAAGGCACGCCCCTCGCGCTGCCGCTCGATGTCATCCATCCCGCCCTTGTCACGCGGCTCGACGAGCGCGCGCGCGGCGGCGTTCCCGGCGGCATGGTGACCTTCTCGCCCCTGTCCTCATTGCGCGGCCTGCCGTATCGCATCGTCTGCATCATCGGACTCGATCACGGCGCTTTCCCCGGCGCGGCGCGTGACGACGAATTCGACCTCATGGCCCTCGAACCGCGCAAAGGCGACCGCCAGCGCCGCACCGACGACCGCAACCTGTTCCTCGACGCCGTGCTCGCCGCGCGCGATGTGCTGCACCTGTCCTACGTGGGCCGCAGCATCCGCGACAACGCCGAAGCGCCGCCCTCGGTGCTGGTCGACGAACTGCTCGATGCGCTCGCCCCCGCCTGCACCGGGTCGCGCACCCCCGCCGCCCTTGCCGCCGCCCGCGCCCGCCTCATCGTGCGCCATCCACTACAAGCCTTCTCGCCGGCTTACTTTGCGCCGGACAAGGACGACGCCCGGCTGGTCAACTTCCGCGCCGAATTCGCCGCCGCGCTCAACGAGCGCGCCCGCCGGCAAGCCGCGCCCGCCGCCGCACCGCGCCTTGCCGCGGACGACGATGAAAACGACCTGCCGGACGATGCCGCCATGCCGCCGTTTTTCACCGCCCCGCTGCCGCCGCCCGACGAAGATTGGCGGCGCGTCGATCTCGCCGCCCTGCAACGCTTCTTCGCCCAGCCCTGCCGCTACCTGTTGCACGAACGCCTTGGGCTGGATTTGTATGAAGGCGAAGATACGCTGTCCGACGTCGAACCGTTCGTCTCCGGCTACGCCGAGCGCCGTGCACTGGCCGCGCGCCTGCTGCCCGTGCTGCTTGTCGAATCGGACGAAAATGCGCCCGAAACCGCACCCGAAACCGCCCTCGACGATGACACGCTGTTCGCGCTCGCCCGCGCCGGGAGCGAATATCCGGCGGGCCGTCTCGGCGAAAGCGCCCTGCGCGGCGAACTGACCGCCTTGCGTACCTTCGCCGCCCGGGTCAACGCCGCACGCGCCCCCGCCCGTCTGCCGCCGCATGTCGTGCGCTGCGACTTCGATCTCTCCGGCGAAACCTGGACGCTGCAAGCGAGCTTCGCGGAGGTGCGCACGCCCGGGCTCATCCGCCATCGTTACGACGACATGCGGCCGCGCGACTACCTCGCGGCCTGGCTTGAGCACCTCACCTTGTGCGCCGCACCGCCCGCTGGGCTGCAATGCCATACCCTCGGCCTTGCGCGCGACGGCGAATTCACCCTGCATCCGGTGCCGCCCGACGAAGCGCGGCAAAACCTCGCCGCGCTGCTGGCGCTCTACCGGCAAGGGCTGTGCGAACCGCTGCGTTTTTTCCCCAAATCGGCATGGGAATTCGTGCAGCATGGCGGAGACGAGGAAAAGGCGCGCAAGAAATGGCGTGGCAGCGAATGGGACGGCGGCTATCCCGAAAAGAACGACATCGCCTATCGGCTGGCCCTGCGTGGTGTGGATGATGCGCTTGGCGAAAAATTTCGGGAAAACAGCATGGCGGTCTTTGACCCTTTGCGCCACTATCTCGTAGATTCGCGTTTGCAATGACAGTTTGTACGGAAAAACAAAAATGTCTCTGACTATTTTCGTGTGTATTGTGGTCGTCGCGGTGGTGGCAATCATCCTTTTCAGGAACCTGCAATTGCAGAAACGCCGCCGGCAGCAGGAAGCCGCATGGTTCGCGGCGACCCTGAAAGATCGGTCCGGCACCTTCTTGCCGGACGAAAACCGTGGCCCCGTGCGCGCCCGTCCCGTCCTGCTCGACGCCGCCGAAGCCCGCCTGCTCGCCGCGCTTGCGGCAGCCTTCCCGAAAATGGCCGTTTTCTGCCACGTCGGCTTTGCACGCATCCTCGTCCTCTCGCCCGATGCACGCGAGCTCGCCGCCTTCACCGCCGATTTTCTCATCTGCAAGCAAAGCGATGCCGGCATCGCCCCCACCGCCGCCATCGAACTGGACAACCCCGGCGCGCGCCCCGACGAAAACCGCCAGAACGCCTTCACCCAAAAACAGCGCGCCCTCGCAGAAGCGGGCATCCCACTCCTGCGCTACGCCGCCGCCGCCCCGCCCGACGTAGAAGCCCTGCGCCGTGACGTGGCCAACGCCATCGTCGCCCAGTCCCGCGCCGCGAAAACGGCGGGGAAGCGGACGTAAGGGAAAGCTTGGGGATATAAACGAACGATCGGGATGACCTGACCGGAAGTTGTACTGGAGGCGAGCCTGTAACATCATCCTGATTCACTGATGTATGCTTTGATCATGGCCGAGTGCGCCGCGGCGCGGGCAAAAACAGCGAAAGGCCGCATGATGTGGGAGCGTGCAGCAAAAATGCTGCACATGTGCTCCGTCCCTCAGAACAAGGGAACAACGGAAATATGGCGCGCCCGGCGCGATTCGAACGCACGACCCCTGCCTTCGGAGGGCAGTACTCTATCCAGCTGAGCTACGGGCGCTTCCCAACGGCGCATGCCGATGAGGGGCGGGAGAATAACCCGTTTCCCGGTGCGATGGAAGCGGCCCATTTGCGCAAGCAGGGCAAGTGCGCCGCGAACGTCATCGGTCATGGCATCGAAGCTGCGATGGCCGCGCAATTGACAATGCCATGTCATGGGTTGGTCAACGTAGACGAATATGGAAGGGAAAACCGTTTCGTCACCCACTTCGGGTATGCCGTTTGGCGGCTCGTCACCACAAGGCTGAACGAACCGCTCGGCGGGTGCTCTTTTTCGTTTTCAGGGCGCAAATCCTCCCCTATTTACGCAAGCGCTTGTGCACCGCATTGCGCAGCGCGGAGAAGAACGCGGTGCATGCGCCGAGGCAGTGCCCATCCGCCACTTTGTCGCCGGAGACGTTTTCCATGTCGTGCGCCCGCCTGCTCAGGTAGGCTTTGCCCAGCTCGCTGCGGCGCTTGGTGAATTCGTCCGCGGCCAGAATTGCCGTCTGATCGTCGCAGGCGTGGAAAAGACGAACTTCGCGGAAAACGTACATGTCGTTTTGCAGGGCAAGGTATTGCTCACCCGCGATCTGGTGGCCGCTGGCGCGTTCGATGGGCTTCATGAATGTGAGCACGACGGCGAGCAGGGCCGCCAGGGTGGATGCTCCGGCCCCGAAGCTCGGGTGGTCGCGGAAAAACGCCAGCCCCGCCAGCGTGCTCAAGGCTACGGTGACGATGCCCAGGATGTAATGATGCCGCCGCCAGCGGGCCGCTTCGCGGAATTGCGTGCTGGCGGCGGACTGGCATTCCGCCTCCAGCCGTTGCAGTTCCCCCGCCACGGAACGCTTGGTGGCGGGGGAGTGGACTTCGTATTCTCCAGTCATCATGGCCTGCTTGTCGCGGGTGAAGCGGCGATGGTACGCTGTCCATCACGGACGGTATATATGTCCCTATTGCTTCGCGGTGTGAAAAGTTTCAGGCTCAATATCTGCCATAGCGTTCTGGAGCAAGCCATGAAGCGAACGGTTTTTTTCTCCTCCGGCATGCGCACCCGGTTGGCGTGTTACGGGCTGGCGCTGGCGGCGATGCTCGGGTTGGGCGGCTGCGCGACGCCGCTGCCTTCTTATGAAAATGAAGCGCAACTCATTGAAGAACAAGGCGAGCCGACCGCGCGCTGGCAAAACGAGGATGGCACCCGCACCCTCGAATACGCGACGCAGCCCGACGGCACCACCTGCTTGATGGCGCAGATCGATGGCGAGGGCAGGCTCTTGCGGCGCTGGGATGCGCTTGGGCGCGAGAGTCTCGCCCAGATCAAACCCGGCATGACGAAGGACGAGGTGGCGCGGCGGCTGGGCGCGCATCGCTCGGAGAAAACCCTCGCGGACAAGAAGCAGGAAGTGTGGGACTGGAACATCCGCCACCGCGGCCGCGGCGTCGCCACCTTGTTCAAAGTTGTTTTCGAGAACGGCAAGGTGAAGTACATCTCCCGCACCCGCGTCTATCCAGAAGGCGAGCCCGGTGCGTACTGGGGGTATCCCCATTATTTTTATCCGTACCCATATTATTACGGCCCACCGTTCCGGCCGTGGACAGGCCACCGCTACCGCTGGGGCGGACGCGGCGGCAGAGGGCATTTCGGCGGCGGCATCCATCGCGGCGGCCGCCGGCACTGAAGTGTGCCGACGAGGCGCACGGCTTATTCGGACGGGACGATGATGACCACGCGGCGGTTCAGGGCGCGGCCTTCCCGCGTCGTGTTGTCGCCGACCGGGCTGGTTGCGCCAAAGCTTCGCACCGTAATGTTTTCGTAAGGGATGCCGTTGCGGGCGATTTCGCGCGCGACTGCTTCGGCGCGGCGGCGGGAGAGTTTGTTGTTGATGCGTTTGCGGCCCGACCCGTCGGCATGGCCTTCGATGCGCAAATGTTCGATGCCGATTTCGGTGACGACCTTCACCAGACGGGCGATGGTTTCGCGGTTCGGCGCGGAGAGCGTCGAGGCGTTGCTGTCAAACAGCAAACGTCCGTCGAGGTCGAACCCCCAGCCGTCTTCTTCGCGGTGAAAGCCGATTTCACGCAAGATCTGGATCTGTTCCGCGCTCAATCTTTTCGCGGGCGGCGGCGTCTGGCAGGCAGCGATCAGCACGCCCGCGCAACACAGCAACACGACTCGGTAAAGCACGCTCGCACGCAACGGCATCATGTCTCCTCCAGCGTCGCATCCACAGTGGGGTCATACATGCAGGCGCGGGCGCGGCCAAGGCGCTTGGCGCGGTACATGGCGTGATCCGCCGCGCGCAGCAAGGATTCACCGTCGTCGGCCTGATCGGGGAAGAGCGCCATGCCGATGCTCACGCTCAATTCAATGTCCACTTCCTGCTCGCCCAGGCGCAGTTTGCGCGCCATCGCCGCGAGGATTTTGTTCGCCACATGGTGCAGGTCATCCTCGCCGCCCACGGATGTGAGCAAGATGGCGAATTCGTCGCCGCCCAGACGGGCGGCGAGGTCGCTTTCGCGCACCGACCCGCTCAGACGGCGGCCGACGTTGACCAGGAGCGCATCGCCCGCCGCGTGGCCGTAATTATCGTTGATGTCCTTGAAATGGTCGTTGTCGATGTACAGCACCCCGACCCGCGTGTTGGCGCTGCGCGCCTTGGAAATGGCTTTTTCCAGTTGTTCGCTGAAGCAGGCGCGGTTGGCGAGGCTGGTCAGCATGTCGCACATCGCCATGCGCGACAGGGATTGGTTGACGGTTTCCAGTTGCGACTGGCGCAGCGACAACTCGGCGTTGCGCGCCTGAATTTCCCCGAACAGGGCGTTGAAATCCTGTCCGAGACTGTTGAATTCAGCGATCTCGAACGCGGGCAGGCGCCGCGAAAAATTGCCTTCGAGCCGCGCGGCGCGCGCCATGCCCGCCAACGCGGAGAGTTCGGCGGCGAAACGCTGCTCCATGAAGCGCGCCGACATGCGGGAGGCCAGCACCGCCAGGCACAGGCAGACCGCGAACACGATCAGCACCCGGTAGATGAAGCCCACGAACACGGAGCCGTCGCCCCGCAGTTCGACCACGCCGAGATATTGCTGGCTGAGCTTGCGCTGATCGTCGGGGCGGCTCTGGCCGCTGGATTCGATGTTGACGCTGGCGGTATCGTCGATGAACGAGAGCGCCGCCATGAATGCCGCGATGTGGCTGGTAGACGAGTCTTGGCAATTCTTGCTGTGCGCCTGCGCGAATTCGCTGCCACTGGCGGTGCGGATCGTGATGCTGCACAACGGCTCGCGGCCGACGATCTCTTGCAGGATTTCGGTGGTCGTCTCGCGGTCTTCGAACATCACCGCCGCCTCGGTTGCGTAGGCGGTGGTGCGGGCGATGAGGGTCATGTTTTCTTCGTGCTGCAAGCGCAGGGAAACAAAGGAAACCACCGCGAACGACACGCCGCTGATGAGCAGGATCATGGCCACCGACCAGAACACGATGCGGCGAAGAACCCCGAACAAGGTTTTGCGAGATGTCGTCACTGTCCTGTTTCCTCGCGAACGAGTTTTGCCAGCCGCAGCACTTGCGGATTGATTTTCAGCGGGCTGCGACGGGGCGAAATGGAGGCCAGATTGACCGCGAACCTGCCCGCATCATCCGCGCCCGCCTGCCCGCCAAACAGCAGGCAGAACATTCCCCCCGCGCTACAAAACGATTCGCCTTCGCCAATGGTCAGGATGGGCGTGCCCGCGAACGTTTGCAAAGCCCGCCCCGCCTCCGCGATGGGCATGGGCGGAAAATAAACGACATCGCACATACGGGTCGCATCGGGCGGCGTGGTGCGGACGACGATCTTGCGGCCGAGACGGACTTCCCGGTAAGTCTGGCCGATCAGGGTCGCGTGGCGGTTGCCTTCGGGCACGCAGACCCGCAACGGCCCTTGCTCGCTTGGCCAGCGCGTATAGCTGACGATGCCCCAGACGACGGTGACGATTTTCACTTCCCGGTCCGTCAGGTAGCCCTCCTGCGCCGCCCACGCGAGATCCCCGCCCACGCTCAGGGCGAGCAACACCGAGCCGCACAACAGGCGGCGGGGCAATTTTCGCAGGAGGTTCAGGCGTCTTGACATGTAGTACGCAAATGACGGAATGACGACATTGTGGGCGCGCCATCATAACTTATTCGTCCCGGATCAGCGGGCGGATCGACAGTGTTCGGCGCCGATGGTGTTCGGCGGCGACGGCGTTTGACGACGATAGTTCGAGCAAAGGCGCATCGATTCTACCCGATGCGCCCGATGCTAGAATGAGAAGGACTCACGTTAATTCGCATCTGTTCCCTGTGTGTAACCCGACCATTCGAAGAGGAACCAGCATGTCATCGCTTCGCCCCCCCTTGTTTTTTGCGCTCGCCACACTGACTGTTTTGCTGGCTGGCTGTGATCCGGCCGCCACCGATCCCAAGGTTTCCGCCGCCCTGACCGCCCCGGTTGCCCGCATCGATCTCGGTGGCTTGCCCACGGTGGAGCCCGCCTCTCCCGCCGCGCCGGAATCCCCTGCGGCCCCGGAGACGCCCACGGCCCCAGAGACACCCGCGACCCCGGCAACGCCCGCGACTCCGGAGACGCCTGCGACTCCAACAACGCCCACGACTCCGGCAACGCCTGAAACGCCCGCCGCCGCGCCGCCAGGGGATGCCGAGGCGCTCGCCAGGGCCAAGGGCTGCATGGCCTGCCACAAGACCGACACGAAGCTGATCGGCCCCGCCTACAAGGATGTCGCCAAGCAATACGCCGGACAAGCCGGCGCCCTCGATACGCTCGTGCAAAAAGTGCTGGACGGCGGCAAGGGCGTCTGGGGCAGCGTGGCGATGACGCCGAACAAAGGCAAGGTTTCGCCCGACGAAGCCAAGACCCTGGTGCAGTGGGTGCTGTCGCTGTCGAAGTGACCCCCCGCAGTTCACCGCAATGACCGAAACGCCCCGTCATGCGGGGCGTTTTCGTTTTTGTCAGGCGGCCTGTCGGGCGCGCGCATCCCTCCCCAGCCGGTCGATGCCGCTCACCAGGGCGCGAATCGAGGCGGTGACGATGTTCTCGTCCAGGCCGACGCCGTAGCGCGTGCCGGCGCTGTTCGCGGTCGCGAGTTCGAGGAAAGCGCAGGCGCACGCTTCGCCGCCGTCGCGGCTGGGGGAGAGCGACTGCTCTTCGTAGCTGCGCACCTGCACGATGAAGCCCGCCTCGCGCAAAGCATGCACGGCGGCATCGATCGGGCCATTGCCGCTGCCGTTGAGCACCCGGCGCTGTCCATCGATCTCCACTGTGAGCTCAATCCCCTGTGCCTTGCCCACCTTGTTCAAATGGTGTTCGAGGTAACGCACCGGCGCGGCGGCTTCGAGGTAGGTGCTCGAAAACAGCCGCCAGATCGCCTCGGCGCTCATCTCGCCGCCGGATTCCGTCTCGCGCTGCACTTCGCGCGAAAACTCTACCTGCAAGCGGCGCGGCATGGTCACGCCGTAGTGCATCTGCATCACCCATGTGATGCCGCCTTTGCCGGACTGCGAATTGACCCGGATCACCGAGTCGTAATCGCGCCCGATATCGGCCGGGTCGATCGTGAGATAGGGCAGCTTCCACGGCGCCTCCGGCTTTTGCACCGCGAAGCCCTTGCGGATCGCGTCCTGATGCGAGCCGGAAAAAGCAGTGAACACCAGATCGCCCGCATAGGGGTGACGCGGATGGATCGGCATTCCCGTGCATTGCTCGAAGGTGCGCGCGATGGCGGCGATGTCGGAGAAATCCAGCCCCGGCGCGACGCCCTGCGTATAGAGGTTGAGCGCCAGCGTGACCAGATCGACGTTGCCCGTGCGCTCACCGTTGCCGAACAGACAGCCTTCGATGCGCTCGCCCCCGGCCATCAAGCCGAGTTCGGCGGCGGCCACCCCCGTGCCCCGGTCGTTGTGCGGATGCAGCGACAACACCACCCCGTCGCGGCGCGCGAGATTGCGGTGCATCCACTCGATCTGGTCCGCGTAGTGGTTGGGCGAAGCCAGCTCCACCGTGGCAGGCAGATTCAGAATCACCTTGCGCTGTGGGCTCGCGCCCCAAATCTGCGTGACCACATCGCACACTTCGCGCGCGAACTCCGGCTCCGTGGCGGAAAACGTCTCCGGGCTGTATTCGAGCACGATTTCCGTCTCCGGCATGCGCTGCGCGCACGCCATGATGCGCGTCACGGCATGCGAGGCCAGCGCGACGATTTCGGCCTTCTCCATCCCGAACACCACCTCGCGGAAAGTGGGCGAGGTGGCGTTATAGAGATGCACGATGGCGCGACGCGCGCCCTCGAGCGCCTCCAGCGTGCGATCGATGATGTCGTCGCGTGCCTGCGTCAGCACCTCGATGGTGATATCCGGCGGAATGTGGCCGCCGTCGATCAGATGGCGCACGAAATCGAATTCGGTCTGCGAAGCAGCGGGAAAGCCCACCTCGATTTCCTTGAATCCGATGGCGCACAATGCCTGGAACATGCGCATCTTGCGTTCCACATCCATCGGCTCGAACAACGCCTGATTGCCGTCGCGCAAGTCCGTGCTCATCCAGATCGGCGCCTGGGTGAGCTCGCGATCCGGCCATTGCCGATCCTTCAGGTGAATCGGCGGAAAGGGGCGGTATTTCGTGGCGGGGTTGGCAAGCATCATGTCGGCGTGTCGTCCTGGATGGAATGGCGAAAAAGGCGGGGAAAATCGCCTCCCCATGCCCTCTGGCATGAGAGGGGCGGGGGAGATGTCTCGCGGAGGGTGACCCCGGAGAGCGATTGCGCCGAAAGCTCGTGACCGTGCGGCTTCGTCGCCGTGCTCGTGACCCGACTGACGATGTCCGCCATCCTGCGCGGCAAAGCGGTGCAGACGATTGCAATGTTTGATTGTTTTGGCATAAAAAGGGGCAATTTTCTCGACTTGATGTGTTTTTGCGCAATAATGAGCCAAAGATGAGTCAAAACCTGCTTGAAACATCGACCAACCAGCCTGCCACCCCCGCGACCCGACCCCGCTGACGGGCGGCCGCGATTTCATCCATCGGGCCCATCCGCGCCGGGGCGCCCCCCGCCCAAGCGTCCGACCTTCGCATTGCGCCATGTCACTTGATCGCTACGACCGCCAAATCCTCGACGTGCTCCAGGCCGAAGGCCGCATCAGCAACCAGGATCTCGCCGACCGCGTGAGCCTTTCCCCTTCCGCCTGCCTGCGCCGCGTGCGCGTGCTGGAAGAATCGGGCCTCATCGCGGGCTACCGCGCCCTGCTCGATGCCCGCCGCCTGGGCCTCTCGCTCACCGCGCTGCTCCATATCTCGATGGACGCCCACACGCCCGAGCGTTTCGCCCACTTCGAATCCGAAATCGCCAAGATCGACGCCGTGCTCGAATGCCTGCTCATTACCGGGCAGAGCGCCGACTATCAATTGAAGATCGCCGTAGCCGACATGGACGCCTATCAGGAACTCCTCTTGCAACACATCACCCGCATCGCGGGCGTATCGGGCGTGCATACGAGCTTCGTGCTGCGCAGGGTGGTGGATAAGACAGCGTTGCCGGTGAGATGAAAACAGGGCCGATTCCGGCAGGCCCACGCGCACAAGCGTAGAATCCCGCCCCTTTCCTCCCCTGGCGCGTTCGAGATGCTTCACCCCACCCGATTCGATGTCATCGTCGTTGGCGGCGGCCATGCCGGCACCGAGGCTGCGCTGGCGGCGGCGCGTATGGGGCGGCGCACGCTGTTGTTGACCCACAATTTCGAGACGCTGGGCGCGATGAGCTGCAATCCGTCCATCGGCGGTATCGGCAAAGGGCATCTGGTCAAGGAAGTCGACGCGCTCGGCGGAGCGATGGCCGCCGCCGCCGACGAAGCGGGCATCCAGTTTCGCACCCTCAACGCCTCCAAAGGGCCTGCGGTGCGTGCGACGCGGGCGCAGGTCGACCGGGTGCTTTACAAGCGCGCGATCCGCGGGCGTCTGGAGCATCAGGCCGGTTTGTGGCTGTTTCAGCAAGCCGTCGACGATCTGATCGTCGACGGCGGGCGCGTCACGGGCGTCGTCACCCAGATCGGTTTGCGCTTCGCGGCAGATGCGGTGGTGCTAACGGCGGGGACATTCCTCAACGGGCTGATCCATGTCGGAATGTCGCATTACCCGGCGGGGCGGGCGGGCGATCCGCCCGCGATCCGGCTGGGCGAGCGCCTGAAAGCGCTCGGTCTGCCGCAAGGACGGCTCAAGACCGGAACCCCGCCGCGGCTGGATGCGCGCAGCATCGATTTCTCCGGCATGACCGCGCAGCCCGGCGACGATCCGCCGCCGGTGTTCGGCTTTCTCGGGCGGCCCGAACAGCACCCGGCGCAACTGCCGTGCTGGGTGACGCAGACCAACCCGCGCACGCACGACATCATCCGCGCCAATCTCGACCGCTCCCCGATGTACACCGGCGTCATCGAAGGCGTCGGGCCGCGCTATTGCCCCTCCATCGAGGACAAAATCCACCGCTTCGCCGGGCGCGACAGCCATCACGTCTTCCTCGAACCGGAAGGGCTGGCGACATACGAAATCTACCCGAACGGCATTTCCACCTCGCTACCCTACGACGTCCAGCTCGAACTCGTGCATGCCATCGCGGGGCTGGAGAACGCGCATATCCTGCGCCCCGGCTACGCCATTGAATACGACTTCTTCGATCCGCGCCACCTGCGCTCCTCGCTGGAGACGCGCGAAATCGGCGGCCTGTTCTTCGCCGGGCAGATCAACGGCACGACAGGCTACGAAGAAGCGGCGGCGCAGGGCCTGCTCGCGGGGCTGAACGCCGCGCTGCGCACGCAGGGGCGTGAAGCGTGGTGCCCGCGCCGCGACGAAGCCTACCTCGGCGTCATGGTGGATGACCTCATCACGCGCGGCGTCGCGGAGCCGTACCGGATGTTTACCTCGCGGGCCGAATACCGCCTGCAACTGCGTGAGGACAACGCCGACCTGCGCCTCACCGAGCAGGGGCGCGAACTCGGCCTCATCGACGATGCGCGCTGGGCGGCGTTCTGCGCCAAACGCGCAGCCATCGAACGCGGCGCCGCCCTGCTGAAAGCGACCTGGGCGCGGCCCGAGGCGATTGCGCCCGCCGAACAGGAACGGGTACTTGGCAAGGCGCTGGAGCGCGAAACGCGCTATTTCGACCTGCTGCGCCGCCCGAACGTAGACTGGGCGGCGCTGATGTCGCTCCCCGGCGCGCCCGAAGCCGGCATCGCTGACGCGAAAGCGATCGAACAAATCGAAGTCGCGGCCAAATATCAGGGCTACATCGACCGCCAGCAAGACGAAATCGCCCGCCAATCGCAGGCCGCCGCCTGGCGGCTGCCGGAAGACATCGACTACGCCGGGGTGCGCGGCCTCTCGAACGAAGTGCGGCAAAAGCTCGCCGCCGCCCGCCCCGAAACCATCGCGCAAGCCAGCCGCGTGCAAGGCGTCACCCCCGCCGCGATCTCACTGCTGCTGGTCTGGCTCAAAGGCCGCGAGCATGAGGCGCGCCCATGAGCGGCGCGCTCGCGGCGCACGCCGGAGCATTGACCGACGGCCTCGATGCCCTGGGGCTGACCGCGCCCGAGCTGCCCGCGCGTCTGCTGGCCTTTGGCGAATTGCTGCTCAAATGGAACCGCACCTACAACCTCACCGCCATTCGCGCCCCGCACGAACTCATCACCCATCACCTGCTCGACTCACTGGCCGCGCTGCCCGCCCTCGCGGACGTGCACAGTCTGGCCGACGTCGGCTCCGGCGCGGGCCTGCCGGGGATTGCATTCGCGCTCGCGCGGCCCGACTTGACAGTGCTTTCGGTCGAATCCGTGGGCAAAAAAGCGAGCTTTCAGCAACAGGCGAAGATCGAACTGAAGCTTGCCAACTTCAGCGTCCTCAACCGCCGCATCGAAACGCTGCGTCCGGCGGATTTGCCAAACGGCCGCGTGGAGGCCGTCATCTCGCGCGCCTTCTCCAGCCTGGCCGATTTCGTGCGGCTGGCGGGGCATCTGGCGCGTGACGGCGGTGCATTGATTGCGATGAAAGGCGCGCGCCCGGACGACGAAATCGCCGGGCTGCCGGATGACTGGCGGGTGACCGACCTGCGCCCGCTTGCCGTGCCGGGACTGGACGCGGCGCGGCATGTGCTGGTGTTGCGCCAGGGCTGATGATCATTCACCGTCCGGACAATGCAAACATCATTATCGGCGGATCTGGACCGGCTGCCGCCACCGCCGATCACATCCATTCCGGCGCCTCGCCCCCTCCCCCTGCATCGGCGAGATTACCGCTTCGTCGCGCAGCGCTTGCCCCGGCATGAACCGCCGGTATCGATGCCGAGCAGCGAATACGCCGGGCAGACGCGAACGAGGCCGGACAACAACGGCAACACGCCGATCCAGCCCCACACACCCACACTGCCGGAAGCGGCGAGGGCGATGAGGGCAATGCCGGCAACGATGCGGATCATGCGGTCGGGACAGCCAACGTTGGTTTTCATGGTGTGATCTCTCTTGGTGTGGTTGGAAGTGAATAGCGGTGGATGGTGAGTGGTGAATCGAGTCAGGAATCAGGAATCAGGCTTTTTTCTGCGCCGCGAATTCGTCGAACGCCGTCAGCGCCTCGGTGGCCCACATCATCGACGGGCCGCCGCCCATCTGGATGGCCACGCCGAGCGTCTCCGCGACCTCGGCGCGCGTGGCGCCCATATTGACCAGCATGTTGGCGTGAAAGGCTACGCAGCCTTCGCAGCGCGACGCCACGCCCAGCGCGAGCGCGATCAACTCCTTGGTCTTGCCATCGAGCGCGCCTTCGGCAATGGCGGCTTTACCCAGGTTGCCAAAGCTCTGCATGACGGCGGGCGCGGCCACGCCAAGCGCTTTCATCTGGCCCATGATCTTGCGCAGGGCATCGGGGTAATGCGAAGTTGGGGCGCTCATCGTGTGTCTCCTCCTGAAAAAGCCCGACAGTGAAAGCCGGGCAGGCAAGCAGTGTAACAGTAAATTCTTATATTTTAAGCGCGCCGGTGCGCCGGGCGGTTCGGCGGGTTCGTGCGCCCGCTGCCGGAGCACGTTATCATTGCCCGATTCGGCGGCGCGGCCGCGCGCATTTCAGGGGAAATCACTCACCATCATGGCGCACATCTTTTGCGTGGCAAACCAGAAAGGCGGTGTGGGCAAAACCACCACCAGCGTCAATCTCGCGGCCGCCCTGCACCAGTCCGGGCAGCGCACACTGCTCGTCGATCTCGACCCGCAAGGCAACGCCACGATGGGCAGCGGCATCGACAAGCGCACGCTCACGCGCTCCATCTATCACCTGCTGGTCGGGCTGGCCGGGCTGGATGCGGTCAAAACGACCTCGGTCCCCGGCGGCTACGACGTGCTGCCCGCCAACCGCGATCTGGCCGGAGCCGAAATCGAACTGGTCAATCTGGAGCGCCGCGAAATGCGGCTGAAAGAAGCCCTCGCGCAATGCGCGAACGACTACGATTTCGTGCTCATCGACTGCCCGCCGTCGCTGTCGCTGCTTACCTTGAACGGCCTGTGCGCCGCGCACGGGGTCATCATTCCGATGCAATGCGAATATTACGCGCTGGAGGGCCTGTCCGATCTGGTCAATTCGATCAAAAAAGTCCACGCCAACCTCAACAGAGATCTCAAGATCATCGGCCTGTTGCGCGTGATGTTCGACCCACGCATCACTTTGCAGCAACAAGTGTCGGCGCAGATCGAAAGCCATTTCGGGAACAAAGTGTTCTACGCCGTGGTGCCGCGCAACGTCCGTCTGGCCGAAGCGCCCAGTCATGGCGTGCCGGGCGTGGTCTTCGACAAAACCTCGCGCGGCGCGCTGGCGTATTTCGCCTTTGCCGAAGAACTGATCGAACGGGTGCAGACGCTATGACTCCTCCCAAACTCAAAGGGCTTGGCCGCGGCCTCGATGCGCTGCTGGCGGCCAACCGCGACGATGACGATGCGGAAAAGGGCGATCTGCGCAATCTGGCGCGCGACGCCTTGCGGCCGGGGCGCTATCAGCCGCGCACGCGGATGGACCCCGGCTCGCTCGAAGAGCTGGCGGCATCGATCAAAGCGCAAGGGATCATGCAGCCGATTCTGGTGCGGCCGCTCCCCGGCGGCGCCTACGAGATCATTGCCGGGGAACGGCGCTGGCGCGCGGCCGAAATCGCGGAGCTCGACGAGCTGCCTTGCCTCGTGCGTGAGATTCCCGACGAAGCCGCGCTGGCGATGTCGCTCATCGAAAACATCCAGCGCGAGAACCTGAATCCGCTCGAAGAAGCGGGCGGCATTCAACGCCTGATCGACGAATTCGGCATGACACACCAGCAGGCCGCCGACGCCGTGGGCCGCTCGCGCCCGGCGGCGACGAACCTGCTGCGCCTGCTCAACCTCGCGCAGCCGGTGCAGGAACTGCTGATCGCGGGCGACATCGACATGGGGCACGCCCGCTCGCTCTTGCCGCTCGATGGCGCGAGCCAGATTCGCATCGCCAATCTGGTGGCGGCGCGCCAGCTCTCGGTGCGCGAGACGGAAAAACTCGTGCAACAGGTCTTGCATCCGCGCCCGGAGCGCATCGCACCCGCGCCGGATCGGGACTTGCTGCGGCTGGAAGAGGAAATCGCGGACGTGATCGGCGCGGCGGTAAAAATTCGCGCCAACCGCAAGGGTGCGGGAGAAGTGGTCATTCGCTTTGCCAGTCTGGATCAGCTCGATGGCTTGCTTGGACGCCTGCGTTAAATGCCGATTGCAAATGGCGGGCGGGTTTATTTACTTACCATGCTGCGGAACGGATTGACTTGACGGGGGAGACTCCCCTAGGATTGACAACATTTTCGACGGTCGCGAACGACAGATGCGCGCCGGCGGAGGGAAAATGCATAAGGCACTGTTGCTGCAACTGGGGGCGACGCTCTTGGCAATGGCGGCAGCAGCTGTCTTTTGGGGCTCGCAAGGGAGCGTATCCGCCTTGTGCGGAGCTGCGACCTACGTGTTGCCGAGCAGTCTCTTTGCCTGGCGATTGCGCTGGACGCTTCGTCGTAACGGGCAGGCATCGGTTGCCGCTTTCGTAGCGGGGGAACTGGTCAAGCTCGCCTCGACCGTGGGATTGCTCGTGCTGGCAGCGGTGCTGTACCGGGAGGTTCATTGGGGCGCTTTCCTGATGGGGCTGGTCCTGGCGCTGAAAGCGAATTTGTTTGCATTTTTGGTGAAGACCTGAACATGGCCATAGCGCACGCGACCGAAGCCCTGACACCAAGCGAATACATCGTCCACCACCTGACCCACCTCAATAACACCGGGGCGAAGCAGGTCGATATCATCGACTGGTCGGTCATCAATTACGACACCCTGTTCTTCAGCGTGGGGCTTGGCCTTCTGACCGTGTTCATCCTGTGGCTGGCGGCGCGCCGGGCCACTTCCGGCGTGCCGGGGCGCTTTCAGGGCAGCATCGAAATGCTGGTCGAGATGGTCGCGGACCAGGCCAAGGGCATCATCCATAGCGCCGAATCCCGCCGTTTCGTCGCGCCGCTGGCACTGACCGTGTTCGTATGGATCTTCCTCATGAACGCGATGGACCTGCTGCCGGTCGACCTGATTCCGAAGCTGTGGCAGGAAGCCACCCACGATGAGCATGCCTTCATGCGCGTGGTCGCCACCGCCGACCTGTCCGCCACGCTGGGCATGTCCGTCGGCGTGCTGCTGCTCTGCCTGTACTACAACATCAAAATCAAGGGCCTCGGCGGCTGGACGCATGAACTCTTCACCACACCGTTCGGGGCGCATCCGGCGCTGTGGCCGGTGAATTTCGCCATGCAGATCATCGAGTTCCTTGCCAAGACCATCTCGCACGGCATGCGGTTGTTCGGCAACATGTACGCCGGTGAATTGGTGTTCATGCTCATCGCGCTCATGGGCGGCGCGTGGGCGGTTTCGACTTCGGGCATTCTGTTGGCGATCGGTCATATCCTGGCCGGTACCGCGTGGGCCATTTTCCACATTCTGATCATCTTGCTTCAGGCGTTCATCTTCATGATGCTGACCCTCGTCTACATCGGCCAAGCGCACGAAGGACACTGAAATGGTGTTGTCGCGGGTTTCCCGCTTGCTTTCTCAACCTTAACTACTGCAACCGCTTTAAGGAGTTGTCATGGAAAACATCCTCGGTTTCGTCGCGCTGGCTGCTGGCATCATCATCGGCTTGGGGGCCGTCGGCGCTTGCATCGGCATTGGCATCATGGGCTCGAAATATCTCGAAGCATCGGCCCGTCAGCCCGAACTGATGAACGCCCTGCAGACCAAGATGTTTCTGCTGGCCGGCCTGATCGATGCCGCCTTCCTGATCGGCGTTGGTATCGCGATGATGTTCGCCTTTGCCAACCCGTTCGTGCTGTCGTAACCGGTTCGCGTTCCTCTAACCGTCACCGAGGACAGAACCGTGATCGTAAACTCAAGTTTATTCATCCAGCTCATCGTCTTCCTCTTGCTGGGGGGATTTACGATGAAGTTCGTGTGGCCGCCCATCATGAAAGCGTTGGACGAGCGCGCGAAGAAAATCGCGGACGGGCTGGCGGCGGCGGACAAGGCAAAGGACGATCTCGCCCGCGCCGAAAAACGGGCGGTCGATGAATTGCGCAAAGCCCGCGAATCTGCGGGGGACGTACGTGCTACCGCCGAACGCAACGCAAGCCAGCTGATCGAAGACGCCCACGCCGAAGCGAACCGCATCGTCGTCAAAGCGCGCGAAGATGCCCGGGCGGAAGCCGGGGTCGCCGTGGAGCAGGTCAAGCAGTCCCTGCGCGATCAGCTCGCGCAGCTGGCCGTTGTCGGCGCGGAGAAAATCCTGCGCCGCGAGATCAACCCGCAGGTGCATGCCGATTTGCTTGCCAACCTGAAACAGGAACTGCAATAAGCCATGACCGAGAACGTCACCATCGCGCGTCCCTATGCCGATGCCGCCTTCGAGCTGGCTCGGGGGGCGAATGCGCTGGGGCCCTGGTCGGAAGCGCTCGAACGGCTGGCCGCAATCGTCGGCAACGACGACATGGCGACCTGCATCGCCGACCCTAACCTGTCCCCGGATCAGCTCGTCAAGCTGGTGCTGGGCGTGGCCGGGGAGCTGACCGCCGTGCAGCAGAACTTCGTCCGCGTCCTCGTGGATAACGACCGCCTGCCAGTGCTTCCCGAGATCCGCGACCTGTTCGTTTTGCTGAAAAACGGACAAGAAGGCGTCAAGGCGGTCCAGATCACCTCCGCCTTCCCGCTCGACGATGCCGCACTGACGGCGCTCAAGGCAGACCTCGAAGCTCGCTTCAAGGCCCGCATCGAAGCCACCGTCAGCCTCGACCCCGAACTCATCGGCGGCGTACGCATCGCCATCGGAGACGAAGTCATCGACGCCTCGATTCGCGGCAAACTCGCCGACATGGCCGCTGCGCTCAAGAACTAGGAGTCACACGCAATGCAACTCAACCCCTCTGAAATCAGCGACCTGATCAAGAGCCGGATCCAGAACCTTCAACTTGCCGCAACCGCGCGCAACGAAGGCACCGTGGTATCCGTCACCGACGGCATTTGTCGCATCCACGGCCTGGCCGATGCAATGCAGGGCGAAATGCTGGAATTTCCCGGCAACACCTTCGGTCTGGCGCTCAACCTCGAACGCGACTCCGTCGGCGCGGTCGTGCTCGGCGAATACGAACATATCGTCGAAGGCGACACGGTCAAGACCACCGGGCGCATCCTCGAAGTGCCCGTCGGCCCCGAACTGATCGGCCGCGTGGTCGATGCTCTCGGCCAGCCCATCGACGGCAAAGGCCCGATCAACGCCAAGCTCACCGACAAAGTCGAAAAAGTCGCCCCCGGCGTCATCTCGCGCCAATCGGTGTCGCAGCCGGTGCAAACGGGCCTGAAATCCATCGACGCGATGGTGCCCATCGGCCGCGGCCAGCGCGAACTCATCATCGGCGACCGCCAGACCGGCAAGACCGCGGTTGCGGTAGACACCATCATCAACCAGCGGGGCCAGGACGTTTTCTGCGTCTACGTCGCCATTGGCCAGAAAGCCTCGACCGTCGCCAACGTCGTGAGAAAGCTTCAGGAGCACGGCGCGATGGAGTACACCATCGTCGTGGCCGCCACCGCCTCCGAATCCGCCGCCATGCAATACCTTGCGGCCTACGCCGGCTGCTCGATGGGCGAATACTTCCGCGACCGCGGCCAGGACGCGCTGATCGTCTATGACGACCTCACCAAACAGGCGTGGGCCTATCGCCAGGTTTCCCTGTTGCTGCGCCGCCCGCCGGGCCGCGAAGCCTATCCGGGCGACGTGTTCTACCTGCACTCCCGCCTGCTGGAGCGCGCCGCGCGCGTCAATGCGGCCTACGTCGAAAAATTCACCCACGGCGAAGTCAAAGAAAAGACCGGCTCGCTCACCGCGCTGCCGATCATCGAGACGCAGGCGGGCGACGTTTCCGCCTTCGTGCCGACCAACGTCATCTCGATTACCGATGGCCAGATCTTCCTTGAAACCGACCTGTTCAACGCGGGCATCCGTCCGGCCATCAACGCCGGGATCTCCGTGTCTCGCGTCGGCGGCGCCGCGCAGACCAAAGTCATCAAAAAGCTCTCCGGCGGCATCCGCACCGACTTGGCGCAGTACCGTGAGCTGGCCGCCTTCGCGCAGTTCGCCTCCGATCTCGACGACGCCACTCGCAAACAGCTGGAACGCGGCCGCCGCGTCACCGAACTGATGAAGCAGCCGCAGTACTCGCCGATGTCGATCGCCGAAATGGGCATCGTCCTCTACTCGGTCAACAACGGCTACTTCGACGACATCGACGGTGCGCGCGTGCTGGCCTTCGAGACCGACCTGCTGAAATACATCGAGACGCAGCACGCCGATCTCATCGCCGGCATCATGGCCAAACGCGAGCTTGACGCCGACGGCGAAAAAACCTTGGCCACAGTAATTGCCGAGTTCAAGAAGAGCTGGGCTTGATGCCGCCAAGGGAGACGTAAAATGGCTAGCGGCAAGGAAATCCGTACCAAGATCAAGAGCGTGCAAAACACGCGCAAGATCACCAAGGCCATGGAGATGGTGGCCGCATCCAAAATGCGCAAAGCGCAGGACAGGATGCGCGCCGCCCGACCCTACGCCGAAAAAATCCGCCGACTCGCCGCACACCTGTCCCAGGCCAACGTCACCGAATACAAACACCCGTTCCTGATCCAAAAAGAGCAGATCGAGCGAGTAGGCGTAATTCTGGTGACGACCGACAAGGGCTTGTGCGGCGGTCTCAACACCAACGTGCAGCGCGTCGCCATCAACGCCCTCAAAGCGTGGGAAGACGCGGGCGTCACCGAAATCCGCGCCTGCTGCATCGGCAACAAAGGCTTGGGCTTCATGCAGCGCGTGGGGGTTCAGGTGGCATCGCATGCGGTGCAGCTGGGCGACACGCCGGCGCTCGAAAAGCTGATCGGGCCGGTCAAACTGCTGCTCGACGCGTTCCAGCGCGGCGCAATCGACGCCATATACATCGCCTACACCCGCTTCATCAACACGATGAAGCAAGAACCGATGCTGGAACAACTCTTGCCCCTGAACGGCGACAAGCTGGGCACGCCCGACAGCTCCTGGGATTACCTCTACGAGCCTGATCCGCAGGTCGTGATCGACGAAATGCTGGTGCGCTATGTCGAAGCCCTGGTCTATCAGGCCGTGGCCGAGAACATGGCCTCCGAGCAAAGCGCGCGGATGGTGGCGATGAAAGCCGCCTCCGACAACGCCAAGAACGTCATCGGCGAGCTGCAACTGGTCTACAACAAGACCCGTCAGGCCGCGATCACCAAGGAATTGACCGAAATCGTCGGCGGCGCCGCCGCTGTGTAACGGATTACTGACAAGGAAAAACGATGAGTAATGGTACGATCGTTCAGTGCATCGGCGCGGTGGTGGACATCCAGTTCCCGCGCGAAGCGATGCCCAAGGTGCATGACGCCCTCAAGCTGGAGGACGTCTCCGATTCCTTCGCTGAAAAAGAGCTGACCTTCGAAGTGCAGCAAGAGCTTGGCGATGGCATCGCGCGCACCATTGCGCTGGGTTCCTCCGACGGCCTGCGGCGCGGCATGAAAGTCTCCAACTCCGGCGGCCCCATCTCGGTGCCCGTCGGTCAGGCCACACTGGGCCGCATCATGGACGTGCTCGGGCGTCCCATCGACGAAATGGGCGCGATCCCCACCGAAGAGCGCCGCGCCATCCACCAGAGAGCGCCGAAATTCGACGAACTGTCGCCCTCCGTGGAACTGCTGGAAACCGGCATCAAGGTCATCGACCTCATCTGCCCGTTCGCCAAGGGCGGCAAAGTGGGCCTGTTCGGCGGCGCGGGCGTGGGCAAGACCGTTAACATGATGGAGCTCATCAACAACATCGCCAAGCAGCACAGCGGCTTGTCGGTGTTCGCGGGCGTGGGCGAACGCACCCGCGAGGGCAACGACTTCTATCATGAAATGAAAGAATCGAACGTGCTCGACAAAGTCGCGATGGTGTTCGGCCAGATGAACGAGCCGCCGGGCAATCGCCTGCGCGTGGCGCTCACCGGCCTCACGATGGCCGAGCGCTTCCGCGACGAAGGCCGCGACATCCTGTTCTTCGTCGACAACATCTACCGCTACACGCTGGCCGGCACCGAAGTCTCCGCCCTGCTGGGCCGGATGCCGTCCGCCGTGGGCTACCAGCCGACGCTGGCCGAAGAAATGGGCCGCCTGCAAGAGCGCATCACCTCCACCAAGGTCGGCTCGATCACCTCGATCCAGGCCGTATACGTGCCCGCCGATGACTTGACCGACCCGTCCCCGGCCACCACCTTCCTGCACCTCGACTCCACCGTGGTGCTCTCGCGCGACATCGCCTCGCTCGGCATCTACCCGGCAGTCGACCCGCTCGACTCCACCAGCCGCCAGCTCGACCCGCTGGTCGTGGGCGACGAGCACTACACCGTGGCGCGCGGCGTGCAACAAACCCTGCAAAAGTACAAAGAATTGCGAGACATCATCGCCATCCTGGGCATGGACGAACTCTCCCCCGAGGACAAGCTCACCGTTGCCCGGGCGCGGAAAATCCAGCGTTTCCTGTCGCAGCCCTTCCACGTTGCGGAAGTGTTCACCGGCTCGCCCGGCAAATACGTGCCGCTCAAGGACACCATCGCCGGATTCAAAGCGATCATCGCCGGTGAGTACGACGCCCTGCCCGAACAAGCCTTCTACATGGTCGGCAGCATCGAAGAAGCCGTCGAAAAAGCGAAGAAGCTCCAGTAAAAGGACACTGACATGGCCATGACGGTTCACGTGGATATCGTCAGCGCGGAGGAGCAAATCTTCTCCGGGCTGGCGGAGTTCGTCGCCTTGCCCGGCGAGACGGGCGAACTCGGCATCCTGCCCGGCCACATGCCGCTGATGACCCGGATCAAACCGGGAGCGGTGCGCGTCCAGGTTCCAGATCAACAGGAAGAAGAAGTGATCTTCGTTGCGGGCGGCATTCTCGAAGTCCAACCCAAGCTGGTAACCGTGCTTGCCGACACCGCAATACGCGGCAAGGATCTCGACGAAGCCAAGGCGCTGGAAGCCAAAAAACAGGCCGAAGCCGCGCTGGCCTCCAAGAGTGCGCAGATCGACTACGCCAAGGCACAAGCCGAACTGCTCGAAGCGGTGGCGCAAATCCAGGCGATCGCGCGCCTGCGCAAAGACGCGCGCTGAAAAACGCCTCTCGCACCAGCACAAAAAAAGCGGCTGCGGCTGCTTTTTTTGTTTCCGGCTCCGGCGTGCATAAAAAAGGGACGACTCATCCCTTCAGCCAATGCGACACGGGCTGCGACAGGAAATCTTCCACTGCGATGCCATCGCCCCCCACGAGCAGGGTTTTGCAGGGTTTGAAAGCTTGCGCGAAAGCCGCCGTACCCGCATGCACAAGCGGCGTGCGGCCGCTTTTGACTTCGATGGCACAAAGCGCGCGACCGGCGCCGATGATGAAATCCACTTCCTTGTTACCCTCGCGCCAGTAGTACAGCGCGCATGCTCCCTGCCTTGCCGCATTGGCCAGATGCGCGCCGACGGCGGACTCCACCAGCCGTCCCCAGAATTCCCGATCCGCGCGCGCCTCCTCGAGCGTATCGCCGCACATCGCAGTCATCAACGCTGTGTTGAATACTTGCAACTTGGGGCTGGACGCCCGGCGTCTCGCGACGTCTCCGGCGTATTTCGGTAGCCCGCACACCATACCCGCGCCCGCCAGTAAATCCAGATAATGCGCCAGCGTCGTCGTGTTGCCCGCATCCTGTAATTGCCCGAGCATCTTGGTGTAGGAAAGCATTTGCCCCGAACAGCACAGCCACTTGCGGACGGCGAAAAGGTTTCGTGTTTTTATTCATACTCATACTAATGAGTAATTTTACTCAAAGTTCTGAGTAAAACAAATTGCCCTGCACCGGAAACCAGGGCAATCGCACGAATGCCGTTGTTGTACACGTTGACGTTTTTTCGTTTACGCACAAAGACTTACACAGGGGGCTGTTCACAGCCTTTTGTTTTATGTAGTTTTCTGTCTTTTT
>JAIRXQ010000071.1 GCA_031268195.1 Azoarcus sp.
GATCTGGAAGTGCAGATCCGCGCCGACCGCGACATCCGCTACCAGCGGGTCGCGGAAGTCATGGCCGCCGCGAAACGCGCCGGGGTCGTGAAACTGGGGTTCATCACCACGCCAGGAGAGTGAGGGGGACGTTCCAGTTTCATCTGAATGGCAGCCGTCGCGCTGGCACCCTGCCTTTCGGAGAAGGCCGCTTCCCCTTCCCGCCCGAAGCGGCTAGAATGCACCCCCCTTCCGCGGAGAGGTGGATGAGCGGTTTAAGTCGCACGCCTGGAAAGCGTGTTTAGGGTCATACCCTAACGCGGGTTCGAATCCCGCCCTCTCCGCCACTCACGACTCATCAGTCATTTTTCAGCGGCGATGTCGATCAACAAAATCTCCGGGCGCCCCGTCGTGCGCACGCTCGGCCCCCAGGTTCCCGCGCCGGAACTCACCCAATAGTGCGTTTGGCCGCGTCTCAAATAGCCGTAGGCGTTTTCGTAGATCAGCGCGACGACTCCGTTGAAGGGGAAAAGCTGGCCGTTGTGAGTGTGGCCGGAGATTTGCAGGAAGATGCCCGCCGCTTCTGCTTCTTCCAGATTGAAGGGCTGGTGATCGAGCAGGATTTTCAGATGATCGCCCGGCGGCGCCTCGGCAAGGAGTTCGCCAAGCGTTTTACGCTTGCGATCCATGGCGCGTTCGGAGGAAAGGTCGTCACGCCCGATCAGCAGCAGTTTTTGCCCCGGTGCGGCCGCTATTTCCGCCCACTGGTCGATGAGGATGCGGATGCCGATGCGATCCAGCAACTGCTTGTTCAACGCCTCTCGCCCGCCGATGTATTCGTGATTGCCGAACACGCCCCAGATGCCCAGACGCGGCTTCAGGCGGCGCAGCACAGCGGCGGTGGGCTCGACTTCCGACGGGTCGTAGTCATACTCGATGACATCGCCCGCAAACAGTACGATATCGGGCGCGAGCGGCTCGATCAGATCGACGATCTTGCCGAAGTATTCCGGCGAAGCCAGCCGTCCGAGGTGAGTGTCGGAGAGCGCGACGATGCGCAGCGGCGCGATGCCGGCGGGTGTGGTGAGCTTCACCACACGCACGGTTGGATAAAAGGCGTTGATCCAGCCGAGCGTCGAGACGAGCAAAGCTGCGCCCGCAATGCCCGCGCAGGCGAGATGACGCCAGTGCGCGGCGCGCGCCGGTGCGAAGGCGAACCAGCGCCAGTGCCAGTTGAGCAGGCGAAATACGCCCAGTGCCAGCCACGCCAGCAGGCCGTGCAGTACCAGCGAGAGCCAGAACGTGCCGATGAAAGTGAGCGCCCTCACCCCCCAGCCGTTGCCGTCGACGTAGCGCGACACCGGATAGGCGAGCGAGCACGCGACGACGATGCCGCAGACGCCCCAACGCAATGCCTTCGAGATACCCTCGCCGCGCAGGACGAAAAACAGGCGTATGACCAGACCGGCATTGACGAAGAAATAGAGGATCTTGATGAGGGTAAAAATGAACATACCGGAGAGAAGCGCGCCCATGACGGTGAGAAAAACGCCCGCCGCCGTCATGGCGTCGAACAGAAAGGCCGGATGATACATTGCGGCTTTCCGTGCGGCCATCGAACAACGACCGCTTTCGACCTCTATCCTGACCCTGCCTGACCTTGGCCCCGACCCTGGCCCCGACCCTGGCCCTGACCCTGCCCCCGACCCTGCCCCCGACCCTGACCCATCCGAATGATCCCCGCATCACGCAACGCTTCCCTCGCCCGTGTCATCCTCGGCAACGCCTGGCCCGTGCTGGTGGCGCAACTCGTCTCCATTGGCATGATGGTGGCCGACACACTGATCGTCGGGCGCTATTCCACGCAGCATTTGGCGGCGGTCGCCGTCGGCTCCGGCATTTACGCGGCGCTGGCACTGGGGCTGGGCGGCGTGCTACAGGCGCTGGCGCCCATCGTCGGACAGCATTACGGCGCGGGCGAAAAAGAAAAGATCGGCTCTGATCTGCGACAAGGCTTGTGGCTGGCGGCGGCGCTGGCGCTGGGCGGGGCCGCGCTGTTCGCCTCCCCCGGCTGGTTGCTCGCCCCCGCGCAACTGGCGCCAGACGTGGAGGCCATCGCGGCCCGCTATATGCGCCTGCTCTCGCTCAACCTGCCCGCCCTGCTCGGCTACCGCGCCTTTCACGCCACGGCCACGGCGCTTGGGCAGCCGCGCCCGCTGATGACCATCGCCTGTCTGGAGACGATCCTGCACGCGGCGCTCGCCTATTGTCTGGTCGGCGGACACTTCGGCTTGCCGGAACTGGGCGCGGCGGGAGCGGCGATCTCGCAGGCCATCGTCGGCTGGGTCAGCCTGGGCCTATGCTTCTGGCTGCTGCTGAAAAGTCCGCGCTTCGAGCCGTTCCATATCTTCTCGCGCCGGGAGCGTCCGCGCTGGGCGGCGCAGAAAGAATTGCTGCGGCTGGGCGCTCCCATCGGCTTTTCGTTTCTGGTGGAAATCAGCGCCTTCACACTGATGGCGATCTTTATCGCCCGCCTCGGCGCGGAAACGGTGAGCGGACACCGCATCGCCGCCAATCTTTCCGCCTTCGTTTACATGTTGCCGCTGTCGCTGGCAATCGCCACTGCCGCACAGGTGGCACAGTCGGTCGGCGCGAAGAACGAGGCGCTGGCGCGCGCCTATGCGTTTACCGGCTTGAAGATCGCCTGCGCCAGCGCGCTGGTCACCGCCGTCTTGCTGCTCTGGCTGCGCACGCCGATCGCCTGGATGGCGACCACGGACGCGGAAGTGGCGCACACGGCTATCGCGCTTGCCTTCTACATCGCCGTCTATCAGTTCTTCGATGCGGCGCAGACCCTGGCCTGCTTCGCGCTACGCGGCTACAAGATCAGCTTCGCGCCGCTCTTGATCCATCTGGCCTGCTTCTGGGGGCTGGGTCTGGGGCTCGGCTACTGGCTCGCCTTCCACGCCCCGACCCCACAGGGCACGGCGGGATTCTGGCAAGCTGCCGTCGCCTCCACCGCCACCGCTGCAATCGCGTTCGGCGCACTGCTGCGGTGGGTGACGAAACAGCGTGCCAGTCGATTATTACCCTGACAGTCGCTATCATTTCGCCTTTCCCGTCCCGTGAGGCCGTCGCATCATGATTTTCGACATCGACAACGAAACGCGTCCGCGCGAAGATCTCAAAGCCCTGCAACTGCGCCGTCTGCAACACATGGTGGCGCGCTGCTATGAAACCGTGAAGTTCTATCGCGAAGCGATGGACGAACTGGAGGTCAAGCCGCACCACATCCAGACGCTGGCCGATGTCAAATTGCTGCCTTTCACCAAAAAAGAGCAACTGCGCGACAACTACCCTTACGGCATGTTCGCCGTACCGCCGGATCAAGTGATTCGCATCCACGCCTCGTCCGGCACATCCGGCAAGCCGGTGGTGGTCGGGCACACGCGGCGCGACATCGCCAACTGGGGCGCAATGGGCGCGCGCTGTCTGGCCGCGGCGGGACTACATCCAGGCGACCGGCTGCACAACGCTTACGGCTACGGGCTTTTCACCGGCGGGCTGGGCCTGCACGGCGCGGCGGAATCCCTCGGCATGACCGTGATTCCGATGTCCGGCGGCCAGACGCAGAAACAGGTGATGCTGCTCGCCGACCTCGAACCAACGGCGATGAGTTGTACGCCCTCCTATGCGCTCAACATTGCTGAAGAAGCGGAAAAGCTCGACGTCGACCTCCGCAAGCTGCCGTTGCGCGTGGGCCTGTTTGGCGCGGAACCGTGGAGCGAGGAGATGCGCTACGAGATCGAGTCGCGCATGGGGATCGACGCGCTCGACATCTACGGGCTCACCGAGCTCATGGGGCCGGGCGTGGGCATCGAATGTCTGGCGGCCAAAAAGGGCCTGCACATCTGGGAAGACCACTTCCTCGTCGAATGCGTGGACATCGACACTGGCGAGCCACTGCCGCCGGGAGAACGCGGCGAAATCGTCATCACGTCGCTGACGCGCGAAGCCTTCCCGATGATGCGTTTCCGCACCCGCGACATGACGATGCTGGACGATGCGCCTTGCAAATGCGGACGCACGCACATCAAGATGCACCGCATCACCGGGCGCTCCGACGACATGCTCATCATCCACGGCGTCAACGTTTTCCCAACGCAGGTCGAAGCCATCCTGATGCGCACGGAAACGCTCTCCCCCTTCTACCAGCTCGAAGTCTTCCGCGAAGGCCACCTCGATTCGCTGCGCATCAACGTCGAGGCCAGCCCCCCGCTCTACGCCAAGGGACAGGATTACATGGACCGCGTCTCGGCCAAGGTGAAAAAGGACATCAAGGATTTCATCGGCATCTCCTGCGAAGTGAAAATCCATCCCACCGGCATGGTCGAACGCTCGATGGGAAAAGCGGTGCGTGTGATAGACCACCGCAAGGTGAAAGCGTAAAAAAACCTGAAGTGCCACGCAGAGGATCCGCGCGCCAGCAATCGGGCGCGCGGCGGCAGCAGCACCAGCATGGGTTGCTGGCGGCGTGCTGGAAGGTGCCATGAAAAGTGGCCTGTGCAAGACCCGTTTCGTTTCATAAAGATGGGCGAAACGCATTGAGTCGGCCGGCCGCCGTCCCAGACAGTCGCATCGACCCCGCCTTCGCACTAAAATAGCGGTTTTTTACGCACCCCCCCGCCCGCCGGGCACCTCGGCGCAAACGAAGGACGAGCACCTTGAGCCACAAACCTTTTACCCCGGCGCCCGCCGGTTCCCGTCTGTTGATGTCCGGCAACGAAGCCATTGCCCGCGCCGCATGGGATGCGGGCGTGCGCGTCGCCGCCGCCTACCCGGGCACGCCCTCGACCGAGATTCTGGAAAACATCGCGCGTTATCCCGATCTGTATTCCGAATGGTCGGTGAACGAAAAAGTGTCGCTGGAAGTGGCCATCGGCGCCTCTCTCGCAGGCGGGCGCAGCTTTTGCGCCATGAAGCACGTCGGGCTGAACGTGGCCGCCGACGCGTTGATGACGCTGACGCTGACCGGCGTGGTCGGCGGGCTGGTGATCGCGGTGGCCGACGACGTGGGCTTTTCCTCGTCGCAGAACGAACAGGATTCGCGCTTCTGGGGGCGCTTCGCGCACCTGCCGATTCTGGAACCCGCCGATTCGCAGGAAGCCTACGCGATGACGCTCGCCGCGTTCGATCTCTCGGAGAAGTTCGATACGCCGGTCATCCTGCGCCTGACCACGCGCATCTGCCACGTCAAGTGTCTGGTGGAAGTGGGCGAGCGCAGCGTCCGCCGCATTGCGGAAGGCTTCACCAAGAACCCGGCGCGCTGGGTGATGGTGCCCGCGCATGCGCAACGCCGCGTACCGGAAGTGTACGCACGCGAAAAAGCCCTGCGCTCGGAATCCGAAATCACGCCGCTCAACCGGCTGGAAGCGGGCACGGATGGGCGCGTGGGCTTCGTCACCTCCGGCCCCGCCTACATGCATGTACGCGAGACGTTCCCGGATGCGCCGGTGCTGAAGCTCGGCCTCTCTTACCCCGTACCGATGGACAAAGTGCGCGAACTCGCAGCGCAGGTCGACACCCTGGTCGTGGTGGAGGAAACCGAACAACTGCTGGAAGGCGAAATCCGCGCCGCGGGCATCCCCGCGCGTGGCAAGGACATCCTGCCCGCCGCGGGCGAGTTGCCGCCGCATGTCCTGCGCAAGAGTCTCGCCGCCCTGTTTCCCGCCTTACAGGCCGCCGGCGGCGAAGCCGCGCCCGCCGCACTGCCGGTATTTCCGCGTCCGCCCACCATGTGCGTGGCCTGTCCGCATTTGGGGGTGTATTACACGCTCTCGCGCCTGCGCAATATCACCATCGCGGGCGACATCGGCTGTTACACGCTCGGCGCGGGCCATCCGTGGAACGCGCTCGATACGACGATCTGCATGGGTGCATCGATGGGCATGGCGCTCGGGCTGGACAAGGGACGTGGCCCCGATGACGCCAAAAAGAGCATCGTCGCGGTGATCGGGGACTCCACCTTCATGCACATGGGGATGCAGGGCCTGCTCAACATCGCCTACAACCAGGGCAACGTGACCGTACTACTGCTCGACAACCGCACCGTCGGTATGACCGGCGGGCAAGACAACCCCGGCAGCGGCCGCAACATCCACGGCGACGACGCGCCGCGCATCGACTTCGCCAAAGTGGTGGCGGCGCTGGGCATTTCGCCCGAACACATCCGCATCGTCGATCCTTACAGACTGCCCGACCTGCTCAAGACGCTGCGCGAAGAAATCAAGTACGAGGGCCCCTCGGTCATCGTCACCAACCGCCCGTGCGTACTGATCGACGCCTACGAAAAGCAGCCCTCCTACGCAGTAAACGAAGAAGCCTGCACCGGCTGCGGCAACTGCGTCGAAGTCGGCTGTCCGGCCATCCACGTCACCCGGCGCGAAAAAGTCGTCAAACCTTCGGGCAAGGAAGTGGAACTGGCGTTCGCCAACATCGAGACGGCGGCCTGTACGGGCTGCGGCCTGTGCTTGCAGCCCTGTGCCCCGGGGGCGATCAAGGCGGCGAAGTCGGGATCTCCGGTGACATTCGTTTAATTTTCAAACTGAAACCAGACATGATCTTCAACAAAAAAGAAGGAAAATTCCTGCAAGGCGTCATCGGCCAATGGGCTGACGACGGCACGGTCACGCAAGAAACTGCGGCGCTTTTGCAGCAAAGCTTTTCCATTCGCCCGTTCGACTGGAAAAAGCTGGCGAAATATTCTTTCTGGGCGGCCATCGCCTGCCTCATCATCACAGTGGGCAGCATTTTCAATAACAAGGTCTTGCTCGAACTGCTGTTCAAGCTATTTCATATGCATGACGGCGTGCGCTGCCTGTCCCTGGCGCTGCTCGCGGCAGGCGTCTTCCGTCTCGGCTTCTCCCGCCGCCACAAGAAACCCGACCGGACGTTCAGCAATGAAGCCATCTTCTTCCTGGGTGTACTGCTGTGCGCCGGCGCCATCACCTTCCTGGGCAAAGCGCTCGATACCGGCAGCGGGCATTTCTCGCTGCTTTTCCTGCTGGCAGCGCTCGTCTATGGCGGATTGGGGCTGGCGCTTTCCTCCAAACTGATCTGGGTGTTTTCCATCCTGTCGCTCGGCGCCTGGTTTGGCGCGGAAAGCGGTTACGTTTCCGGCAGAGGAATGTACTGGCTCGGCATGAATTACCCCATGCGTTTCGTCCTGTTCGGAGCTGTGCTGACCAGCGCCAGCTTTGGCTTCAAACGAATTTGCCGTCTGGCAGATTTCCATCATTCCACCTACGTTCTGGGCCTGCTCCATCTTTTCATCGCCCTGTGGATTCTCTCCATCTTCGGCAACTACGGCGCCATGGACTCATGGTACAACGCCAGACAAATCGAACTTCTTCATTGGGGGCTATTGTTCGCACTGGCTGCCATCGCGGCGATCATCTACGGCCTGAAGCACGACGACTACACCTCGCGCGCTTTCGGCATCACTTTTTTATTGCTCAATCTGTATACGAAGTATTTTGAGTTTTTCTGGGCGGCCGTAGACAAAACCATCTTTTTCCTGCTCCTCGCCATCTCGTTCTGGCTGATCGGCAGTCATGCCGAAAAAATCTGGAATCTCGAATTCCTGAAACGAAGCCAGGACAACGCCCCCGATTCTCCAACACCCGATTCTCAATGAGTTGACCACGGAACGACCATGAGCCAGACCACCAACATTCTCGTCGTCGGCATCGGCGGACAGGGCGTGATGACCGCCTCGGAGATCCTCTCGGAAGCCGCCATCTCGCAAGGCTATGAAGTCAAGAAAACCGAGGTCGCCGGCATGAGCCAGCGCGGCGGCGTAGTTTCCTCGCACGTGCGCTTCGGCCCCAGGGTGCTGTCGCCGGAAATCTCCCCTGGCGAGACTGACATCCTCGTCGGGTTCGAAGTCGCCGAAGCCATGCGCTGGAGCCACTACCTGCGCGCGAAAAACGGCAAAAGCGGCGGCGTGGCGATGATCAACCGACTACGGCTCACCCCGCCCATCGTCTCGCTCGGCCTGTTCGACTACCCCTGCGACCCAGTGGCCGCCGTGCGCGCGCGCGGGCTCGAAGTGCACGACTTCGACGCGGGCAGCATTGCGCGCGAACTCGGCGACATGCGTCTGGTCAATACCATCATGCTCGGCGCGATCTCCGGCAAGCTCCCCTTCCCTGCCGACACTCTGAAAACCTGCATCGTCAGCCGTTTCGCGAAGAAAAAACCGGAAATGGCGGAATTGAACGCCAGGGCGTTCGATCTCGGCAAGGCGGCGGGACGCGCCTGAATGAACATCGACCTCGAAAAAATCCGCGCTTTCATGGCCCGTGACCGCTTCGCCAGTAATGCGGGCGTGGTCATCGACAGCGTGAAGGAAGATGAAGTGCTGTGCAGCATGCCGATCACTCCCGAGCACCTGAACGCCGTCGGCAGCGTGCAAGGCGGCGCAATTTTCACGCTGGCCGATCTTGCTTTCGCCGTGCATTCCAACCTGCGCCTGCTTACGGGCGAAAAAATCGGTCCCACGGTCGGTCAGTCGAACAGCATTTCGTATCTGGCCGCCGCCAAAGGAAAGACGCTGATCGCACGTTCGAGCTGCCTATCGAGAGGCAGAAGCGTGTCCGTGTTTCGGATCGAGGTTTGGGACGATCTGGGAACGTTCGTCGCGGATATGCGCGGAAACGGGTTTACGAAAACCGTGTAAAACCCGTTTTTGGCCCAACCTCGCGGTCATTGAATGGTTTTTTGTTTTGGAAGCGAAGGCACTACTTGCTTCTTCGGCTTCGGTTCAGAACGCGGCTTGTTGCTAGGCAACAGTTTTGCCCCCACCTTTGAATATCCGATGGTCTTCCGGAATTGCTTGCTGACTGTACCGAGATAGCGGTTATTGTTTTTGGCCTTCTCTACACCGCTATTGAGTACACTCCCAACGATCGCCACATTGGTTTCTTTCAAATTCATACAGAGATCGTTCAGCTCACGCATACGGGTCATGTTTTGCCTTGACACGACCAGCGCTGCACCTGTCCGCGTCGCGATAGAAATGCTCTCCGCATAGACACCGGCAGGTGGCGTATCCATGAGAATGACATCGAAACTGTTCGACAATTGTTCGATCATGCGGCCAAACAACGTCCGCACCAGCAACTCTTGAGGATTAGGCGGCGTTGGGCCAGCAGAAATAATCGACAGGCCGTTCAGCGCGGGTATCCTGAAAACAACATTGGATACGGCACGCCCGCTCAAAATGGACGACAGCCCATTCCGATTATCAATTCCAAATAATTTATGCAAAACCGGCTTGCGAAGATCGGAGTCAATCAACAACGTCCGGGCACCCAACTGCGAAAACACAACCGCCAGATTGGCTGCAAACCAGGAGCGCCCTTCTTGAGGTCCAGGACTGACGATTGCAATCGCCTTGCGTTCGTTCGCACTATCGAACCAGCGCAACATCAATTGGCTCCGCACCGCTCGCAAAGCTTCCACTTGGGGAGAGAACGGGGTGTAAGCCGCAACGACAGTTTCAGAAACCTTGCTGTCTCCACGTTTCAGATAGGGATAACGAAACTGCTGGGACAGCGCAAACTGGATATCCGCTTCCGTCACGAAACCAAGCGCAACCGCCGCTTCCCCGAAGCGGTTTTTTTGCTTTCTCTGTTCGTCAAAAATACGGTCAGCATTCTCGGGCGTCAGCAGGCCCGAGGACACTAAAATCTCGCCAATCGACTGGTCGCTCAAATCAGAAAAAATCGTATCGTAGGAGCCTTCCATCCTGAACCTCTTAAGCCGTCGGTCGAAGGCGCAGACGGGGAGTGCGACGAATATTGGGCATTGGAATAATGCCTAATATCGGAACACCTTCAAATTGTGTAAGATCATCACTACTCCGGACGCGTGGACTCAGCAGTTCCAGCACCAAAGCCGTACCGATACCAAACAATCCTCCCAAAAATACCGCGATGATCAGATTGAGAAATATCAGCGGACTGGAGCGCCGCATCGGCGGTTCCGCAGGCGTTAACACGGAAATATTGGTTTGCTGCGTCTGGCTTTCGATATGTTTTTGCTCTAATCCCTGTTTCACAAAATCATATGTTTTCTGCGCATTTTCGACATCACGGCGCAGCACGGCAAGTTTGTCGTAATCCCCTTTAAGTTCCATGATACGGGCTTTTTGTTGTCCTATTTTCGCAGCCAGTTCCGTGACAAGTCTCTCACCAATAACCGAAGATGTTCCACGCGACGCCGAGATACGATCAGTTTCTTCTTTCAGCTGTTGTTTCATGCTGGAAATCTGGGTTCTGGCTTCAATGATCAATGGGTGATTGGGTCCGTATTTTCCGAGCATTTGACCAAGGTCGGCTTCTTTGCGGGCCAAATCCGCCTTCAGGCTGGTAATCAATGGACTTGCAATCACTTCGGGTAAAGTGTCCACAGCACCCACGTTTTCACCATTCCGGGATTCGCTATCAGCCGCCTTTGTCACAGCCATCGCGTATTGAGAGTTCAATTCCATGAGATGTTGATTCTCAATGTCCATCTGATTATTGTTCACAAGCAGAGCATGCTGTTGTTCATATTCAGAAAGGCTACGCTGTGCAGTTTCGAGCTTGGCAAGATAATCTCTCGTCTGTTCATTAAAGAATCGCGCATATTGGCGCGCGGATTCGACTTTGATTGCAATGCTGATTTCTATATAGGCCTGCGCAAAAGCATTGGCAACCGCTGCGGCAAATACTGGGTCAAAGCCCGTATATCTGATTTCAATAACGCTACTTTCTCTACCGGGCTTGACTTTCAGTTGTCTTTGGAGGAGTTGAGCAACCCACGAACGTAGACTCCCTTTGCCTTCGGTTTCGTCGCGCCATTGTTTTTCAATCACCGGGATCCGATCCATATTTGTCATCGCGACGACACGTTGTGCCACGCGTTCGGACTCAATGATGTCGATTTGCGTCGCCAGATACCCTGGTGCAAATTGTGAAGGCATCATAAAAACCGGATCGGTTCTATTCATGTCGACCACGATCGCTGTCGTCGCGGTATATTTATTCGGAAGCACAAGCGTGATGATCAGTACAAGCAAAAAAATACCAACCAGCACGCCGAGAACAAGATTCCGCCGTGCGCGTAATATGAATAAAAACTGCCGCAAAGTCACAATGACTCCTCAAATCAGAAAAGGCTTTCCTTGACGTAAATGACATCGTCGGCTTGAAGGAGATCGTCAAGACCGGGTTCAACCACCTTGAGTGTACCGCTCGCATCGCGGCGGTGAATGCGCAGGCCACGCGTCGTTCCACGCGGTGTTGTTCCACCTCCGGAAGCCAATCCTTGCATCACGCTCATGTTGCGTTCCAAGCGGAAGGCGCCGGGACGGTTGACTTCGCCGTAAATGTAAAACGACGGCGCACGATGCACATACACCAGATCACCGTCAGCCAACGGCAGATCGCGGGTCATGTCGCCACTGAGGAACAACGCCGAAATATCGATCTCGCGCCGGATCAATTTACCGCCTCGCGTGCCGATGAACACCGCCGTATCAGCGCCAGTTTGCGCAATGCCTCCCGCGGTCGCGATGATGTCGGTCAGGCGCAGGTTTGCGGTCTCGAGCGGGTAACGCCCGGGTCGATTGACCTGGCCCAGCACGGACACCTGATTGCCCCGGATTTGAAGCGGCAACACGTTCACCTGTGGCAGGCGAACAAACCCTCCCTCACGCAAACGGGTGGCGATCTCCTTTTCCGCCGCAGAAATACTCAACCCCCCCACGGTGACCGTGCCAATCATGGGAAAGGTCAGCGTACCTTTCTCGGATACACGCGCCTCGGTGGTGAGATCGGGACTCTGGAACACCGTAATGCGCACGATGTCGCCCGGCCCAAGAATGTACTCAAGCACCCCTGCGGCCGAAGCCATGCCGACCAGGCCAAAGGTCATCAGGACCCAAAACAGCCAGCGATGCAGGAGTCGAGCAGTCATTTTTGTCATCCAAGCTTGGTGCCGATAGCAACTTGAGGCGCCTGTGGCGCCCCAAGTCTTCCGCAAAAACGAAGGTAGATCGTTTGGCCAGCCATCCGGCTGGGTTTACTTCAGTTTGGCCGCCCCTTCCTGGATCGCCGAACGAATCGCATCCGCATCGGATGCAGCCTCAGTGGCAGGTTCCGCTTCTGGTTTCGCTTCCGGTTCCGGTTCAGAAGCAGCTGCGGCGGCAGCCCTTTCTTCCTTGACCGGAGGACCGAAGTCACCCACATACTGAATAGTCGCCGTATCGCGCAGACTCTTGAGCTCGTTACGCACCAGCTCGCCACGGGCTCTGCCAAGCAACATGTTTTCGATCACGGGTCTTGCCTTGGCGCGATCGACCGACTCGTCCCGCGCCGCGGCGACGGAAATGAGCGCAAGCCCCCCCTGTACCGTCACGGCAACCGCCTGTCCGGGCTCCATTTTGTGGATTTCGGCAGGCACCTGCTCGGCTGGCTTGTTGGTCGCAGCGTTGACCGTGTATAGCAGATTTTGCCCAGACAGCCAGCTCGTGATCTGTTGCAGCGAACCGCCTTCCCTGAGCCGCTCACGGACGACATCGGATTTATCGGCGGGCACCCGGATATTGACTTCCTGTAAATCGTAGACGCGACGCTTGGCGAACAAACTCGGGTTTTCGTCATAAAAAGCATTGATCTGCTCTTCGGTCGGACGTTGGGCCTTGTCGGCAACTTGCTCGCTATAGGCGCGGGCCAGAATTTCACGCTTGGCGAATTCGACCATCTGCAGCACCCGCGGATCGCGATCGAGTTTTTGCGCAAGCGCCTTCTGAACCAGCACTTCCTGGTCGACGAGGCGATCAAGCGCAATAGCGGTAACGTTCTTGACCTGATCTTGCGGAATATTACCGGCACGCGCAAGCATGCTATTGAGCTGATGAACGGAGATCTCTCCCTTGTTCACCTTGACAGCAACCTGACTGGCGGCGCCTTCCTTGCTCCCACCGCATCCAGCAAGCATGGAGGCCAGCAGCACAGCGACGCAAAGTGTCGCAAAACGTTTCGATTCAGACATGGGTATCCTGTAAGTAAAAAATGAACCGACCGCCGCAACGAACCGCTCGCGGCAAACCGACGACCCGAACCGGCGTCACGGGCGCTCCAGCATCGGGCAGCAAGTGCGCGGTATCATAACTCAAGAAATAGCGAGTGTTCCATTCACCCCCGCCACCAAGGGAAACCGGGCGACCGGATGCCATTATTTGCCATCCGGGGAACGCTTAGAAGGAGATATTTCCCGACAGCCATGTAGATTGCCCACGATAGTCGAGCTCTTCTCTATCTTCCAGGGACTTGTTTTTGTAGCGATTGACGCCAAGCTCGAGATTGGCATAGGAGGCCGGCAAATATCGCAAAGTGAGCCCATAGGATTGGCTGCGGTCGTCCCGCTTCACCCCACCTCCATAGTTGCCCGGATCGCCGCCGTAGTCTCGCGTCATGTATTGATAATGGGCGCTCAAATGAACCTTGTCGGTCATCACCCAAGTCGGCTGCAGGAACCAGCTATGCGTGACAGCGTAGTTGGCGACAGAGTCGATGTCCGCGCCGATCTCCCGTCGCCAGGACAAATCGACGATAATCTTGCTGCTCGGCACCCAGTGGAGCGCAACGCTGCCCATCATGCCCCGAAAATCCCGGTTGGACGCCAGATCGTATTTGCGCTGTGCATAACCAACATAGCCGCTCACAAGTGAGGCGCCCGTCAGCTGCCAGCTGCCGGACAAGCGCACATCGCGCTGATTCCAGTCGCGCAGCGATTCCTGCCCGGGCTGCAATTGGCTTTCTTTTAATTGATTCGGATACTGGCCGTCCTCGTTGCGCAGGCTGAGCACAATCCGATTGCCCGTAGACGGTCGATAGGTCAAATTCAGATTTTCTTCGTTGGCTTCGTACTTGTCATACGGGAGCCAGTTATCACGATAATTGTTGCGAACGCTGGAAAAGCTGGCGCCCAGAGCCCAATCCGGGTGGAACCAGTAGTCGGCGCCGACATTGGCGCGCCCTAACCGGCGAATCACCCGCTCGGTTCCACGATAATCCGCGAAGCCGACGAACCCCTCGCTATAGCTGTAGCCGAGCACCCCGCTCCAATGGCTACCCACCCGCCAGTCCCACCGCAGATCGGCATTGGGCGATGTATTGTTGTAGCGGGTGTTGTCCCGATACAGCTGGCGACCCACGGAAAGATTGGCGTGAAGCCCTTGGCGGCTGTATTCCTTGTCGAAACTGAGACCCGCGCGCGTGTTGGATATCCAGTCGCTTTCCTCGTTATGCGCCCACCGAAAGATGTTGGAATCACGTTCGAATCGCTGAGACACCGAAAAACGCAAGGCGTCTTCCTCCGCCGCAACCGCCGACTGAACCAAAGCCAGTGCGGCCACTCCGCCGACCAGCGCGGCGAGTCCAAATTGTTTGATGTCGCTCATGGAAAAAGTCTCTGCCTGTGTATGTATAAATGATGACTATCGGCACGCGAGCACCTGCGTCTTGCCGCGTAGGCGCAACCATACACGATTTGGGGCACAATTGCTGCCGTGGAGACACCTTGCGGGCAAACCGCAACACACGCCCACTCACAACATACAACACTCGCCGGTGCGGCGATAATTGCACGCCATCCAGCTAAAGTCATACCATTCTCATGCATATGCCCCAACATCTGCGCAGCGACCGCTCACGAAAACGAAATTTGCTCTGGCGCAGCAGCTTTACGCTGAGTTCGGCCATCGAAGCTTTCCTCTACCCACTCATCGTCGTCGCCACTCTGTTGCTGACCGCCAGCTATTACGGCGACCGAATCGAACCGCCCTACATCATCCTTGCCGCGCTCTCGTTCGCGATGACCTTTCCCGGCGAGGCGACTTTTCACGAACAACCCAAGCGGGTATTGCGCAAGCTCGGCACGAGCTGGTCGTTGTTCGTATGCATCATGGGGGCGTTCGGCATCGCCACGAAATACATCACCGCCTTTCCCGACGAAGTGCTGACAAGATGGCTCGTCGCCACGCCGATCGCCTACCTGATCGCTTATTCCGCCCTGCGGCTCGCGCTGCCGCATGTGATCTCCATGGGGTACAACCAGCGCACGGCGATCATCGTCGGCGTCAACGACACGGGGCTCGGCCTTGCGCGGCAATTCATCGAAGACCCGTACCTTGGAATGCGTGTGATCGGCTTCTTCGACGATCGCCATCCGGCGCGGTTTGTGTCCACCACGGAAATCGACGTCAAAGGGCGTCTGGATGAAGTGGCGGAGTTCGTCAAACAGCGGCATATCGAGGCCATCTACCTCGCTTTGCCGATGGCAACCCAGCCGCGTATCCTGCACCTGCTCGACGATCTCAAGGACACCACCGCCTCGATCTATTTCGTGCCGGATATCTTCGTCACCGACCTCATCCAGGGTCGGCTCGGCCGCGTTGGCAACATGCCGGTGGTCGCCGTATGCGAGACGCCTTTTACCGGCTTCGACGGCGTGCTCAAACGCACTTCCGACATCGCGCTCTCGTTTATCATTTTGACTCTGCTCTCGCCGGTAATGCTCGCTTTGGCGATTGGCGTCAAGCTGTCATCGCCCGGCCCCGTCATTTTCAAGCAGCGTCGTTACGGACTCGATGGCAAGGAAATCCTTGTCTACAAATTCCGTTCGATGACCGCGCTCGACGACGGCGCCGTGGTCAGGCAGGCCACGAAAGACGATCAGCGCATCACCCCGTTCGGCGCCTTCATCCGCAGAACCTCGCTCGACGAGCTGCCGCAGTTCGTCAACGTCCTGCAAGGCCGGATGAGCATCGTTGGCCCGCGCCCGCATGCGGTGGCGCACAACGAAGTCTACCGAAAGGTCATCAAGGGTTACATGATCCGCCACAAGGTCAGGCCGGGCGTGACCGGCTGGGCGCAGGTCAACGGCTATCGCGGCGAAACTGAAACCGTGGACAAGATGGAGCAGCGCGTCGAGTTCGACCTCGAATACTTGCGTAACTGGTCGTTGGGGCTGGACTTGTGGATCATCGTCAAGACCATTCTGGTCGTTGTCACGGGCAAGAACGCCTACTGAACGAAACCAGCGCGCCGAACGAGGATCGCTAGCGGAGGCGGTGAGATTCGAACTCACGAACGGTTGCCCGTTGCCGGTTTTTCAAGTCCTCGGAGTAAATTATGAAAATCAACAGGTTAGAGCTAAATCATTTCCGCAACCGCGCAGGATTTGAGTATTCTAACCCGTTGATTATGCGTTAGACTATAGGGTACATGCGGAAACGATTTTGAGGGGTGCAGCGGGTGAAAACGGCTTTGATTGTCGTGCGGGTTTTGCTCATGAGCATAGCCGGGGCGGTGCTAATCTACTACGGGGTCCATTACAGCGACGGCGAATTCGCCTAGGTGCTCGGCGCGCTCTCGATAGCGTGGCCCCAGCTTGAGTTATTTCTTGCGCGCCGCGCAGCCTAGCCGCATAGGTGCGCAAGATCCCTGCCTTCACTTCGTCGCCCCCTTCAACTTCTCCCAAGTGCGTGCGCCTGCAACGCCCAGCATGCCGGTGATGAGAACCATGAGGGCCTCAACATCAAGTAGCGGGGGCGGGTTCAAATTGGCCGCGATCCAGCCGGCGGCCTGCATGCCGTTCCAGCCCCACACCAGCAGCGGATAGAGGATGAACTGGTAGGCGTTGAATATCTGCGAACAGACGGCTATACCGTCTCGAAAGAGACACTACGACAGTGGTTGATTGAAGCCGATCAGTGGCAAGCCAAGGCCGAGCAGCCCAAGCGCCGACATCCTCCCC
>JAIRXQ010000074.1 GCA_031268195.1 Azoarcus sp.
GATCTGGAAGTGCAGATCCGCGCCGACCGCGACATCCGCTACCAGCGGGTCGCGGAAGTCATGGCCGCCGCGAAACGCGCCGGGGTCGTGAAACTGGGGTTCATCACCACGCCAGGAGAATGAGGGGGGACGTTCGAGAAGAACACTTGCCGGGGTTATTTGACGTGTGAACGCAGGCCGTCATGCGGTTCTGTGGCCTGAATCCCTGTTTTCAACGGGGCGAAACCGGCTCGGTTTTGAATGATTCCACCCCGGTCTTTCCACGCTGGTCTTCACCCCGGCCTTCACCCTGGACTGGGTGGATTGGGCCCGTTTGCCACTGAATATGCGGCGTGAAAGAAATCACGTTATGACATGGATTTATGCCGGCCCGTCTGTGGACGTGACTTTTGCAACATGCGGATGCTGAGAAATTACTTTAAGTTCGTCTCACCAGAATATTGAAGGGCGGGAAATTTCGATGAGGCATTCCGATTTTCAGGCAGAAATCCGGGAATTGAATGTCGCCTTTCTCATGCTGGCGCAGAAAATGCTGCGCGGCGATCGGGAGACAGCGATGTTCCGGCTCGGTATTGGGGAGGGACTGGCCGATTACATCGAGAATCTGTCCGCCGCGCGGCTGGTGCGGATGGCGGACAACCCGGTGATGATTCCACGCTTCCGGTTCGACGACGAACAACTTGCGCGCCTGATGGCAGGCGAGGGCAGGGATGAGACGGCTTCCACGTTGCATGCGGCGATCATCGTCGCGGGGCGGACGACGAAGGAGGCCGCATAAAGGGCACGCACTCCGGCGAGAGGAGGGGATAGTGAGAAACAAACGAATCATCGACGAAGCGGACGATGTGCGTCGCGCCGTCGAAATGGTGCGGCTGGGCGCGCGCATGCAGATGCTGGAGGCCGAGACGCGGCTTTCGCGCGAAAAGCTGCTGCGGATTTACAAGGAAGTGCGTGGCGTATCGCCGCCGAAGGGGATGCTGCCATTTTCGACCGACTGGTTCATGACATGGCAGCCGAATGTGCATTCGTCGCTGTTCATGGGCTTTTATCGCTATTTCGAACAAGGGCTCGGGCTTGGCGGCCTCGATGCGATCATCAAGGCGTATCACCTGTATCTCGACCAGATCGAGGCCGGTCATATCGAGCCGGTTTTGAGCCTGACGCGCGCCTGGACGCTGGTGCGCTTTTTCGACGCCGATCTGTTGCAACTGGCTGAATGCCGCGAGTGCGGCGGGCGTTACGTGGCGCATGCGTACGACCCGGTGCGCGGCTACGTCTGCGGGCTGTGCAACATGCCGTCGCGAGCGGGCAAGACCCGGCGCGCGGCAGTGAAAAAAGTGCGGGAAACCGATCTCGTGGAAGTCTGAACGGCGGTAGTCGTTGTCTCAGTCATGGCCGCTCATGCGAGCGGCCTTTCTTTTTTCCATCCCGGGTTCAAGTTTTCACGGAACGAAGCAGGGATTTACGGCACTGTATGGGGGCCGCATGGCTTGGAGCGTTCTGTGTTTCTACTCATTGGCTACGTCATCATCCTTGCTGCCTCGCTGGGGAGCTTTGCTGTACACGGAAGCGTTTTCGCGTTGTGGGTGCCGACCGAATATGTCGGTATTTTCGGGCTGCTCGTGGGTGGATTTCTTGCCAGCAACGGACCGAAGGTGCTCAAGGCGTCCGTGTCGTCGATGGGCCTCGCGCTCAAGGGTTCGAGGTTCAACCGGGCGCTTTATGTCGATCTGCTTTGCCTGATGTACGAGATTCTTGCCAAGGTGCGCAAGGAAGGCTTGATGTCGATCGAAAACGATGTCGAGAACCCGGAATCCAGCGCGATCTTCGGCAAATATCCGACGATTGCCGACGATCACCATCTCATCGAATTCATGTGCGATTACCTGCGCATGATGGTGGGCGGCAACCTCAACGCTTTCGAGATCGAAAACCTGATGGATATGGAACTGGAGACGCACCATCAGGAGGCGCACCAGGCGCCGCACGCCATCGACGAGATCGGGCAGGCGATGCCGGCGTTCGGGATCGTGGTATGCGTGATGGGGGTCGTCAACACGATGGGCGCGGTGGGCGAGCCGCCCGCCGTGCTCGGCAAGATGGTGGCGGGGGCGCTGGTGGGAACGTTTCTCGGCATCCTGCTCTCCTACGGCTTCGTGTGCCCGCTCGCCAGCCAGATCCGGCAGAAAGTGGAGGAGAGCGGCAAGATTTTTCAGGTGGTGAAAGTGGTGCTGCTGGCGAGCATGAACGGCTATGCACCGCAGATCGCGGTGGAGTTCGGGCGCAAGGTGCTCTTTGCCACGGATCGGCCGACCTTCCTCGAACTGGAAGCGGAAATCAAGAATCGCAAAGGCTAAAGTTCGATAAAGGGAAACAGGGGACGGGGCCGTGAGCGACGACAGCCAACAGCCGATCATTGTCAAGCGCATCAAGAAAACCACGGCCGGGGCGCATGGCGGAGCGTGGAAGATCGCCTATGCCGACTTCGTGACCGCGATGATGGCGTTCTTTTTGATGATGTGGCTGCTTGGTTCGACGGCGCAGGGCGACCTGCAAGGCATCGCGGATCAGTTCAAGAATCCGTTGAAGCTCTCGATGCAGGGCGGCGCGGGCACGGGTGACAGCTCCAGCATCATCCAGGGCGGCGGGGAAGATTTGTCGCGCAAGCTCGGGCAGGTGCGCCGCGGGGATACGCCATCGACCAAGGCGATCAACGTCGATGCCACGAAGCACCGGAATCATGGGCCGGGCAGCGATCCCGAAGGGCTAGAGATGGAAAAACGGCGCGAACGGGCGCGCCTGATCGACCTGAAAGGGCGCATCGAGGCGTTGATCGAGGCCAATACGCAGCTGCGCATGTTCAGGAACCAGATCCTGATCGACATCATCTCCGAGGGGCTGCGCATCCAGATCGTCGATGAGCAGAACCGGCCGATGTTCGATATTTCCAGCGACCGCCTGCGCGCCTACACGGTCGATCTGCTGCGCGCCATCGGGCAGGCGCTCAACGAGGTCGACAACCGCATCAGCCTGTCCGGACACACCGACTCCGCACAGTACGCCGGGGGCGAGCGTTTCTTTTCCAACTGGGAACTGTCGGCCAACCGCGCCAACGCCGCGCGGCGCGAACTGATCACGGGCGGGCTGGAGGCGAGCAAGGTGGTGCGCGTGGTGGGGCTGGCCGCCACCGTGCATCTGGATGCCGACGACCCTTACGACCCGATCAACCGGCGCATCAGCATCGTCGTGCTCAATAAAGAGTCCGAGCAGGCCATCCGCGACGAGATCAAGGGGCACACGCCCGCTGCCGAAGTGCAGTCGACGCAGGATGCGCTGGATTTGGGGCGCGGCATCGAAAACGCCCTGCCGCCGGACGGACAGCCGCCCGGCGCCGCCTCGCAGTAACAATAACGACAAGGCTCTCAATCATGGCTTTACCTCCCTCATCCCATCACGATTCCGGCCATTCGGCGTTGTCGCCACATCCGGGCACTGGCGCCCGTTCCCCGCTGGGCGCGGCGCTCCGTTCGCCCGCGCCGCCGCCGCATTCCGCGCCCGCGCCGGCACCAGCGCCTTCGAGCGCGCATTCGCCACCCCACTCGCTGCCCCTGAAGCACACCGAGCCGGGCTTGCAGCCCCATTCCGGGCGGACGGCGGCGCGCTCGACCGTCGCCAATGCCCTGGAGGACATCGAACGCCGGCTGGCGACGCTTCCCGCGCAGAACGCGCCGGGACGTGAATTCGAGTTCACCTCCACTGATTTCGAGCGCATCCGCAAGCTGCTTTACCAGCACGCGGGCATCGCGCTTTCGCCCGCCAAGCAGGACATGGTGTACAGCCGTCTGGCGAAGCGATTGCGCGTCTGCGGCAAGAAAACTTTTTCCGATTATTTGCAGCACGTGGAACGGGACCGCGGCGAGTGGGAGGTTTTCATCAACTCGCTCACCACCAATCTGACCTCGTTTTTCCGCGAGTCGCACCACTTCGAGATCCTGACCGAGCAGATCAGGCAGATCAAGGAGAAACGGACCATCAAGATCTGGTGCTGCGCCGCATCGACCGGGGAGGAGCCGTATTCGCTGGCGATCACTGCCTGCGAAGCGTTTGCCTCGCTCTCGCCGCCGGTGCAGATCGTTGCCACCGACATCGACACCGCCGTGCTGACCGCGGGCGAGAAAGGCAATTACCGCGCGGACCGCGTCGAGCGCATGAATCCCGGTTTCCTCGCGCGCTATTTCGACCGTAAGGCGGATGACAATAGTTATACGGTGCGCGCTGAATTGCGCCGGATGATTACGTTTCGCCGCATCAATCTGCTCTCGCCCACCTGGGCGGTGCAAGGGCCGCTGGATGCGATTTTCTGCCGCAACGTGATGATTTATTTCGACAAGCCGACGCAATACGGCATTCTCAAACGCTTCATGCCGCTCTTGCGCCCGGACGGCCGCCTATACGCCGGGCATTCCGAAAGCTTCATGCATGCAAGTGACCTGCTGCGCTCATTGGGGCGCACGGTATACACACGGCTCGATTCGCCGTTGCACTGACGGAGGCGCCGGAATGCAATCGCAGCCACCCCAGCCACCCAACGGAAAGATCTTCGCGCCGCACACGGCGGCATTGGCCGAAAAAACCAAGGCGAGAGCGGCTGCGAAGGCGCAGCAAGTGGCCGAGCCGTTTGCACCCGCGTTCGCGTATCCCGCACCGCAGTTGCCGCACACCGGGACGAAATCGGGCGTGCCACGCATCGTGCCTTATTCCGGCAACATTATTTTTATCGGCGCTTCCACTGGCGGCACCGAGGCGATCCGCGAAGTGCTGACGAGACTGCCCGCGAACATTCCGCCGATTCTGATGACGCAGCATATGCCGGAGATGTTTACGCCGACCTTCGCCGCGCGCCTCGATTCCCTGAGCGCCATGCATGTGGTCGAGGCGCAGCAGGGCGAATTGATCGAACCGGGCGTGGCCTATCTCGCGCCCGGACATTCGCATCTGCTCATCAAGAAAATGGATCACGGCGGCTATATCTGTGAGCTGGCGCGCAGCGAACCCGTCAACCGTCACCGGCCCTCGGTGGATGTGCTTTTCCATTCGGCGGCGGAAGTGGTGGGGCGCCTGGCCATCGGCGTGCTGCTCACCGGCATGGGCAAGGATGGCGCGGTCGGGATGCTGCACATGATGAAGTCGGGCGCATGGACGATTGCGCAGGATCAGGCGAGCTGCGTCGTCTATGGCATGCCGCGCGAAGCGTTTTTGTTGGGCGGGGTCAAAGAAGTCGTGCCAATCACCGAAATCGCGAGCCGTGTATTGCTGCGATTGGGGGGCGGATTTCACGGTCGCATCGAATCTGCCCGCGTATGATCGATTCAGATGTATTTCGTACAGAAATATGCCAGAGTCTTGCGCCGGACATCGGGGCGCGGCGGAAGTAAAACTAAAGTCTGGGTTTCCAGAATCGTTGGAACATCGAGCCGTTTCCCAAAGTTGCATCGACAAGGATCAAGGATCAGGTGGCTGTTTTCGGCGGAGAGCGAGAAATGTCCGATTTGCTCAAGAACATCGATGCCAGAACCAGACTGGCAGGCACCAACAAACTGGAAATCCTGTTATTTACGCTAGGACTCGATCAGCGAACCGGCAGGCGCGAAACCTTCGGCATCAATGTATTCAAGGTGCGCGAAGTCATGCGCACGCCGGCGATCACCGCCGCGCCGGAGATGCCTTCCTCGGTCGAAGGCATGGTGAGTCTGCGCGGCGTGCTCGTGCCGGTGGTCGATTTGGCCAAATACGTCGGGGTCGGTGAAAAAGGCGCGCGCGACATCATGATCGTCACCGAATACAACGGTCATACGCAGGGCTTTTTGGTGGAGGCCGTCGACACCATCCTGCGGCTGGACTGGTCGCAGATGCGCGTGCCGCCCGACATGCTCACCGCCAACATGGGCGGGCTGGTCACCGCCGTCACCGAACTGGAAGGCAACACGCTGGTGATGTTGCTCGACGTGGAAAAGGTGCTCTCCGAGACGACCAAATACGACGACAGCAGCCACTTGTTCAAGGACATCAAACCGATTCCCGATGCCGAGCGTTACATGGTGGTGTTCGCGGACGACTCCTCGGTGGCGCGCAAGCAGATCATGCAGACGCTCGATCTCATCGGCGTCAGATACATCGGCGCAGTCAACGGACGGCAGGCGTGGGGCGAACTGGAAAAGATCGCCAACCAGTGCGCCGCCGCCAACACCAAGGTTTCCGATACGGTGAGCCTCGTGTTGACCGATGTGGAAATGCCGGAAATGGACGGCTACATCCTGACCCGCCACGTCAAATCCGATCCGCGTTTTCAGGGCGTGCCGGTGGTGATGCATTCGTCGCTGTCGGGGATATCGAACCAGCAACTCGGCATCTCGGTCGGCGTCGACGAATACGTGCCCAAGTTCGAGCCGCAACGCCTGTCGCAGACCTTGCGCCGCCTGATCCTCGGTGAGCAGAAGCCAGCCGGGGACATCGCGCCGGAAGCGGCGACGGCGGGCCAGCAATAATCGCAATCGCAACGCTTGAGAGAGGGAAAGCCATGTTGAGTTCGGATGCACAACAAAACGGCGCGCCCGCTGCGAAGTCCGATACCGCGCTGCTCGACACCGTGGATGGGCGCACGATGCTCGCCGGGTCGAATCGCATGGAAATCCTGCTGTTTTCGCTCGGCACGAGCGAGACGTTCGGCATCAACGTATTCAAGGTGCGCGAAGTCTCGCCCACGCCCTTCATCACCAAAGCGCCCAACATGCCGCGCGGAGTGGAAGGGCTGATTTCGCTGCGCGGCAACGTCATCCCGGTGCTTTCGCTTGCCAAGATCCTCGGACTGGCGCAGCCGGGCGACCCGCTCGGTAGTGCGATGATGGTGACCGAGTACAGCAAGCGCACGCTCGGCTTTCTCGTTGCGAGCGTCGATCGCATCATCCGCGTCGAATGGGACAAGGTGCGCGCGCCGGAAAACGTTTCTTCCAGCCTGCACAATTACATCACCGCCATCACCGAGCTGGCCGACGGCAAGCTCGTGTCGATTCTCGATGTCGAATCCATCCTCGCCAACACCTTCGGCGATCAGGTGGTCGGCAACATCGAGGCCATCCACGGCGGCGACACCTACAACGTGTTCTTCGTCGACGATTCCGCCGTCGCGCGGCGCAAGATTTCCGAAGTGCTCGACAAGCTCGGCGTGCGCCACAAGCACGCCCAAAACGGCATGGAAGCGTGGACGCGGCTCGAAGGCATGGCCGGGCACGCGCAACAGACCGGCAAGCACGTTTCCAACGAAATCGACCTCATTCTGGTCGATGCCGAAATGCCCGAGATGGACGGGTACGTACTGACGCGCAACATCAAGAGCGACAACCGTTTCGATGGCATTCCCGTGGTCATGCATTCGTCGCTGTCCTCGGAAGCCAACCGCGCGATGGGCAAGCGGGTCGGCGTTGACGCGTATGTGGCGAAGTTCGACGCCGACATCCTTGCCCAGACCCTGCGTCCGCTGCTGCAACGGGCGCATCAGGCGGCGGCCTGAGCGTCCGAGGGGAAACGGAGAGCGACATGGGAGACCCCAAGACGAAATTCCTGATCGTCGACGATTTCTCGACGATGCGCCGCATCGTGCGCAATCTGTTGAAGGAATTGGGCTACACCAACGCCGACGAAGCCGAGGATGGCGTGGTGGCGTTGCAGAAGCTGGAGACGTCGCCCGCCGAATACAACTTCGTCGTCTCCGACTGGAACATGCCCAACATGGATGGTCTGACCCTGCTGCAAAAAATCCGCAGTTCGCCGCAACTCAAACATTTGCCGGTGCTGATGATCACGGCCGAGGCCAAAAAGGAAAACATCATCGCCGCCGCGCAAGCCGGGGCGAGCGGGTACATCGTCAAACCGTTTACGGCGGCGACGCTGGCCGAGAAGCTCGAAAAAATCTTCGAGAAGATGAAACACGCCTGAGGCGGCGCGCCACGGAAACGGACAGGAACAGGGAGCCAGCAATGGTGGCCAAGAAAGCAAAAGACGAGACGGGAGACTCGGACGACCTGCAAGTGCTGTTCGACAGCATCGCGGCGGGAGGCGACGAGGCGCAACCCGCGCCCTCTGCGCCGGCTGCCGCGCCCGCCGCGCCAACGGTCGCGGCAACGGTCGCGGCGACGGCAGCGCCCGCGCCTGCGGCGAAGCCCGCTGGCGCCACGGACGACAACGACGAATTGCAGGCACTTTTCGATTCCGAGGCGGGTAAATACGTCCCCGACGAAGAAAACGATATCGAACTGGAAACCGAGGAACCGGAAACCGAGGAAGAGCGCGAAGCGGCGGTGTTCAATCGCATCGGCAAGATGACGCGCAAGCTGCACGACATGCTGATCGAGCTCGGGCTGGACGGCAAGTTGCAGGAAGTGGCCGATTCCATTCCCGACGCGCGCCAACGCCTGATCTACGTGGCGCAGATGACCGAGAAAGCCGCGAGCCGCGTGCTCAACGCCACCGACATCGCCAAGCCCGTGGCCGGCAAGATCGGCAGCGAGGCCGCCGCCTTGCATGCGCGGTGGGACAAGGTGTTCGCGGGGCAGCTCTCGGTCGACGAATTCAAATCGCTGTCCGGGGAGACGCGCGAGTTCCTTGGCCACGCCGCCGAGGGGGCTCGCTCGCTCGAGGCCCAGTTGCTCGAAATCATGATGGCGCAGGACTTTCAGGACTTGACCGGACAGGTCATCAAGAAAGTCGTCGAACTGGCGCAATCGCTGGAATCGCAACTTCTGGGCACGTTGATCGAATCCGCGCCGGAAAAAGTGCGCAGCGCCGAAAAAAACGCCGGGCTGCTCAACGGCCCGATCGTCAGCGGCGAAGGGCGCGAGGATGTCGTCACCAGCCAGGGTCAGGTCGACGACCTGCTGGCGAGTCTGGGTTTCTGAACGCGCAGTGCGAACCGGGATCGTGGGGAGAGCAAGAACATGAGTGATTTTGCCGGAATGGAAGATTTGTTACAGGACTTCCTCACCGAAGCGGAAGATCTGCTGTCCGGGGTCGACAACAAGCTGGTCGAGCTCGAACGCAGCCCCGAGGACAGGGGCCTGCTCAACGACATCTTTCGGGGCTTCCACACCATCAAGGGCGGCGCGGGCTTTCTGAACGCGCACGAACTGGTGACGCTGTGCCACGCCACTGAAACCTTGTTCGACAGGTTGCGCAACGGCGAACTCAAGGTGAGCACCGACAACATGGACGTCATCATGGCGGCGACGGCCGGGGTGCGCGACATGTTCAACCAGCTCTCGCAAGGCACGCTGCCGACGCCCGCCGATCCCAACCTGATCGCCGCGTTGAAAGCGGCGCAAAGCGGTGAGAAAGCACCCGTCGCCGCCGCGCCCACGCCTGCCGCCACGTCCGCGCCCGCGCCCACAGCGGGCAAGGTTGGCGAACCCCCAAATTGGAACGAACTGCATGCCGCCGTGACCGGCGCGCCTGCTGCCGCCGCTGCGCCCGCTGCTGCGGCGGCTCCGGCTGCCGCCGCGCCCGCGACGCCGGGCGCCGACACCATCATCAAGAATGCGCTGGGTCGCCGCGCCACCGATAGTCCGTCCGGCAGCGGCTCCGCGGGGCGGCGCGACAGCGAACGCCAGCGCGACACCTCGATCCGCGTCGATACCGCGCGGCTCGATCAGGTGTTGAACCTCTCGGGTGAAATCGGCCTGACCAAGAACCGCCTGAATGCCCTGCGCAGCGATATCCTCAACGGCCACAACGACACCGAGACGCTGCACGCGCTCGATCTGGCGGTGAGCCAGCTCGATTTGCTGGTTTCCGACTTGCAGAACGCGGTGATGAAGACGCGCATGCAGCCGATTGGCCGCCTGTTCCAGAAATACCCGCGCATCGCCCGCGACCTCGCGCGCAGCCTGGGCAAGGATGTGGAATTGGTGCTCGCCGGGGAAGACACCGAAATCGACAAGACGATGATCGAGGACTTGTCCGACCCGATCATCCACCTGATCCGCAATGCGGTCGACCACGGCGTCGAAAGCGCCGAGGAACGTCTTGCCGCGGGCAAGCCGGAGAAGGCCGACGTGCATCTGGAGGCGCGGCAGGAAGGGGACCATATCGTCATCCTCGTGTCCGACGACGGTCACGGCATGAACCCCGAAAAACTGCGCGCCAAGGCGGTGGAAAAGGGACTCGTCTCCGAGGAAGAAGCCAACACGATGGACGAGCGCCAGAGCTTCAACCTCGTCTTCCTGCCCGGCTTCTCGCTCGCCGCTAAAGTGTCCGACGTCTCGGGCCGGGGCGTGGGCATGGACGTGGTGCGGACCAACATCCAGAAGCTGAACGGCTCCATCGACATCCGCTCGATGCTCGGACAGGGCACGACCTTCGTCATCAGCCTGCCGCTCACCCTGGCGATTCTGCCGGTGCTGCTGGTCAAACTCGGCAACCAGCCGTTCGCGGTGCCGTTGGCGATGGTGCGCGAGATTTTGCCGATCGACCCGAACGAGGTGAAAGAAGTGGGCGGACGCGCCACGATGGTGGTGCGCGGCGAGGTACTGCCGATTCTGCCGCTCAACAGCCTGCTCGGTTGGGAACAGGAACAGACCCCGGAATACGGTGTGCTCATGCAGATGGCCGAACTCTCGTTCATCCTCGCCATCGACAGTTTCGCGGGGCGCGAGGACGCGGTCATCAAGTCGCTCGACGACTTCCGGCCCAAGGGCGTGGCAGGTGTCACCACGTTGTCGAACGGCCAGATCGTGCTGATTCTGGACATGAAGGAATTGCTCGGCAACGCGGGCGAGCAGCGTGGCGTGCCGCGTGCGGCGCTGATCAGATCCGGCCCGGCGAAGCGGGCCGCCATACCGAGCAAAAAAGAAAAGGAAGGGACGCCGACGATGGCTTGAGCGCGGGGAGGGCGCTTTTGGGGGGGGCGGCGCGCGGGGGCGCGTCACAGGCATCCGCGATCGCCATCCAACGCCCTTCGGGCGGGATGGGGATCGCCGAAGCCGTTTCATTTCTCGTAGTGTGCGTGCGCCGTTGATCGGCGTGACGTCGGCAGCGCTTGTGTCGTCCGTGGTTGCATGGCACTGGAAGTGATCTCCCGCGCGGGATCAAAACCCTTTTGCCGCAAGACCACGGCGAGGGCAGGGTTTTTCCCATCTCTCCGCCTGCGCCGAACTGTGTTAATTTTGTCGTATTTCGGCGGCGAAAAAAAAGAGGGGATGCAACGGTCGCCGATGTATGTTTGTCGACACGTTTTGCAAGTATGGGTCGTTTTTATCGGATACATGCCGGGAGCGAAAATGGGGATCGCGAAAGAGACCGCCGCCGGGTGGGTCGAGTGGGTCGAGTGGGTTGGGGACGCCGTGGGGCGTTTGCTGGGAGCGGGCTTCGTCCGCAAAGTACGGCAGCTATTGCCCGATCTGTGGCCCGGTTTGCCGGATGGCCCGGCGCTGCTGGATTTTCGCGTCGCCGGGGAGGTCCCGGAGGGCGGGGCTGGGTCCGGGGCTGGATTATCCGGGGCCGGGCTGTTCCGCGACATGCGCTTTTCGGAAAGCGCCGTGCGCTACATCATGGACGAAGCGCTGTGGGGCGAATTCGAGACTTTCTATCGAGTCCCGCAATCTTTGTCGTGGTGGCTGCTGACCGGGCAGGCCGGGGTAGGAAAAAGCCGCGCCGCGTTTGAATTCTGCCGGACGCTGGTGAGCGGCCGTGCCGTTTTTTTCCGCGACGGCAAATTCGATACGGTCGACATCGAGCCGGTCGTGGGCGAAAACTATTCGAGTTGGCGCGCCGGTTTCCTCGACCTCGCGGAGACGCCTTTTTCATTCTGGGACGGCTGGCGGCCCCGCAGCCACACCCTGCTGGTGCTCGATAACGTCTCCTGCAACTACAACGCCCGTCTGGGCGACATCGAAGAAGGCGAGAACCAGGAGCACAACCGCTACAACATTGTCGAAATCGTCAAACTTCTCGCCCAGAAAGCGGCCAAGGGCCAGTTCGGGCCGTTTCGCGTCCGCCTGTTGTTGCTGGAGCGCGAATACCGGGCCGCGGACGGCGAGGGCGCGCCGCTGGACTGGTATGCGGATTTGCCCAAGTATCTTTCCCTGCAATACAAAGCACCGACCCCGATGCCGCCGGTGAGCGGCGCCGGCCTCATCCGTATCGCCCACGACATGCAGGAATGTCTCCGGCAGCGCGATCCCGAAATGCCCTACACCGTGCCCAGGGATTTCCTCACCCGGCTGGCCGCGATCGATGCCGGGCGGCGCCCGTTGTTTGCCATGCTGCTGGCCGCGTATATGGCCACGGACAGCGACCCGGAAGTCACACGGCGCGAAGTGTTCGAAAACGCGCTGTGGAACGAAGTCGAACAAGTGCTGAAACCGGCTGAAGTGGAAAGAACGCCGCTGGCGCTCAAGGCGCTGGTGATGGCGACGCTCACCGGCGGTCGCGTTGGCGCGTGCAAGCTCGACGATATGCATCCCCTGTGGCGCTCGGGACTTGGCTGTGCGGCGGCGAGCGACGAGGAGATGTTCCGCCTCTATCCGGCCGAACCCGGTCTGTTGGGCGAATATTTCGTCCTGACCGGCATCGGGCAGGACGACATTTTCGGTTCGATGTGTCTCTCCGACGAGGAAATGCAGGCCATGATCCTCAAGGCTTGGGAAGTGTGTCCGCAGGAGGCGGCGGACTTCTTCGAGCGCTGCGGACAGGATTTCACCGCCGATTCGGCGTGGATCGGCACCCGCCTGCTGATCCCCGATCTGAATGGCGCGGGCGATGCCGCCAAACAACGTTTCATGAATACTGCCGCCAATCTGCTCGGCCGTTTCGGCAAGCTGGAAGTCGAAGCGGCGCACAGGCTGTTCGAGTTCATGGAAAACGTTGGCATGCGCGAAGAATTCCAGCATGCGCGGGCGCGCGCCACGGCCAGTATGGTGCGTATCTGCTGCGAAGCCGGTTTGCTCGAAGAAGCCTCCTCGGTATTTTTGAGCCTGCGCACCTTGAAAGAAACGCCGGAGAACCGGCTCTGCCTGGCCGAAGCGGTGGCGTGCCTCACCGATGGCTTGGGCAAAGCCGGCGAACTGGTGCGGGCGCGCGTGCTGTTCGAGAGCACGCTGGCGTTCGACCGTCGCGAGGAGAGCCGCGCACCGCGCGCCAGGGCGCTGGCCGGGTTGATCGGCAGCTACGGCAAATTCGGCGATTTCGAGGAAGCGCGCCATCTCTCGGAGATCCTCGCCGCTTGTGGCGATACGGAGGACATGCTGGAATTGCGCGCCAAGGCCGCGGTCAACCTCATCGTCCTGCATGCCCGTACCGGGAATGTGGCCGCTGCGGGCGAGCTGTTCGAGGGGTTGCGCACGCTCGGTGACAGCGCGGCGGTGTCCGAGGCGGTTGCCAAGGCGAGCAAGTTTCTCGAATTCTTCGCCGCCAACGGCAGGGACAAGCACGGCAAAGCGAAGCGGGAATCTTCTTCGGCGCAAGCCGCCTAAATCAATCGGCGGCGAGCGCCAGCAGCTTGGCGTAAGCCTGCTCGAACTGGATGAGTCCGTCGGCTTGCAGGCGCTCGCCCACTTCGTCGAGCTCGATGCCGAGCGCCGCCAGCCTGGCGTAGCTCGCCCGCGCCGCATCGACTTCCGCTTCCCGCGCCAGCGTCGCTTCGATCCGCCCGTGGTCGCGCAAAGCGGCGAGGGTGGCCTCGGGCAGCGTCGTCACCGTCTGCGGACCGATCAGCGGCTCGACGTAGAGCAGGTCGCTGTACGCCGGGCTTTTCGTGCCGGTGCTCGCCCACAGCAGGTATTGTGGATGCGCTCTCGCCGCGCGCGCAGCGGCGAACGCGGTGCCCTGAAAACGGGTGCGCCAGCTTTGGTACGCCAGACGCGCCGTTGCCACCGCCGCCTGACCGCGTAGCGCTAGCGCCTCGACGCCCAGGGCGTCGAGGCGGGCATCGACGAGCGTATCCAGGCGCGACAGGAACAGGCTCGCCACCGATGCGGTGCGCTCCAGATCGCCGCCCGCCGCGCGGCGGCGTTCCAGCCCGCGCAGATAGGCATCGGCGCTCGCATCGACGTGCGTGAGCGAAAAGAGCAGGGTGACATTGACATTGATGCCGTCGCCGATCAGCCGTTCGACGGCGAGCAGCCCTTCTCGCGTGGCGGGCACTTTGATGAGCAGGTTGACGCGATCCACTTCGGCGGCCAGCCGCCTCCCCGCCGCCAGGGTGCCTTCGGCGTCGTGCGCCAGCGCAGGCGAAACCTCCAGACTCACGAACCCGGCTTCGCCGCGCGTCTGCTTGTAGAGCGGCAGCAACAGATCGCAGGCGCGGCGTACGTCGGCAATCGCCAGTTGTTCGTAGCGAGCCTCCGGCGCGAGCGGCTGCGATTTGAGGCGGGCGAGGTCGTCGCCGTAATAGCTGCCGGCCGCGATGGCGCTCTGGAAGATCGACGGATTGGTGGTCACACCCGCGATGCCATCCTCCGCGATGAGACGTGCGAGCTGGCCGTCGTTCAGGAGCGTGCGCGAAAGGTTGTCGAGCCAGATTTGTTGCCCAATGGCGCGGACTTGCAGCAGAGGATTCATGGGTCGGGTCGTCTAACGAAAAAAAGCGGGCACGATGGTGACGCGCCCGCGAGATTCAGGCGAAATTTTTCGCCGCGAAATCCCAGTTCGCCAGCTTGTCGAGGAAGGCGGCGACGAAATCGGCGCGGCGATTGCGGTAGTCGATGTAATAGGCGTGTTCCCACACATCGATGGCCAGAAGCGGCTTGTCGGCGCCAGAAAGCGGTGTGGCGGCGTTGCTGGTGTTGACGATGTCGATGCCGCCGTCGGGCTTTTTCACCAGCCACGTCCAGCCGGAACCAAAATTGCCGATGGCCGAGGCCGCGAACGCCTTTTTGAATTCAGCGAACGACCCCCACTTCCCGGTTATGGCCGCTGCCAGCGCGCCGGCAGGCTCGCCGCCGCCGTTGGGCTTGAGTCCATTCCAGAAAAAGGTGTGATTCCAGACCTGCGCCGCGTTGTTGAAGATGCCGCCCGGCGGGGCTTTTTTTACGATGGCCTCGAGATCGAGATGCTCGTATTCGGTGCCTTTGACCAGATTATTGAGGTTGGTGACGTAGGTGTTGTGGTGCTTGCCGTAGTGGAATTCCACCGTCTCGGCGGAAATGGCGGGTGCGAGCGCATCCTCTCCATAGGGCAGCGGGGGCAGGCTGTGAGCCATGTGTTGTCTCCTTCGTGTCGTTGTGGTTTGTGGCGATGTTCTTTCTTCCGCTGCTGCATCGCAGCGCGGGCCGCTATCTTACCCCCCGGAACGCACGACGGCGCATTCCGTGCGCTTTAACGCGCGTTCGTCACTTTGGCGTCGAGCCGTCCTTCGGCCAGCCGGATATCGAGCGCCTCGCCCGCGCGCACTGATGCTGCCGAGCGCAACACCTTGCCCGTGCCGTCGCGCACGATGCCGTAGCCACGCGCCAGCACCGCTTGCGGTCCCAGATGGCGCAGGCTCGCGGCGAGCGCGTCCAGCCGCAGGCGATGTGCGTCGAACAGGACGTGCGCGGCGCGGCGCAGGCGCTCATTCAGGCCGTCGAGCGTCTCGTGCGAGCGCCGCAGCCGTTCGCGCGGGTGCACGAGGCGCAACGCGCAGCGGTCGGTGCGTTGCGCCAGCCTCGCCAACTGGCGTTCGATGGCTTGCCGCAGCCGCAGGGCGTGCGCCGCCAGCGTGTCGCGCGCGGCGAAATACCCGGCGCTCGCCAGTTCCGCCGCGCCGGTGGGGGTGGGGGCGCGCAGATCGGCGGCGAAATCCGCGATGGTGAAATCGGTTTCGTGCCCGATGCCGCTCACCACCGGCAACGGACAGGCGGCAATGGCGCGCGCCAGCGCCTCGTCGTTGAACGCCCACAAATCTTCGATGCTGCCGCCGCCGCGCACGAGCAAGACGAGTTCGATGCCGTCTTTCTTCGCGCGGCGTGTGGCGTTTTGCAGAGCATCGCACAGCTGACGCGGCGCCTCCGGCCCCTGCACAGCGCTGGGGTAGATCGTCACCGCCAGGCCGGGCGCGCGGCGGCGCAGGGTGACGAGCACATCACGCAAGGCGGCGGCCGCCGGCGAAGTGACGATGCCGATGCCGCGCGGAAATTCCGGCAGCGGGCGGCGGCGGGCGGGGTCGAACAAGCCTTCGGCGGCGAGCTTGTCCTTGAGCCTGCGATATGCCTCGAACAGATCGCCCACCCCGGCCGGGCGCAGGCTTTCGATGCCGAGTTGATATTCGCCGCGCGCCTCGTAGAGCGTCACTGTGGCGCGCGCTTCCACACGCATGCCGTTTTCGGGGCGAAAGGCGAGCGTTTGAGCGCGGCTGCGCCACATCGCGCAGCGCACCTGCGCTTGCGCGTCCTTGAGGGTGAAATAGAGATGGCCGGAGGCGGCGCGCACGAAATTGGACATTTCGCCGCCCACCCACAACGTCGGCAGTGCTGCTTCCAGCACTTCGCGCGCAAGACGATTGAGGGTGCTCACCGCGAGGACGGGCGAGGCATCCGGGGACGTGAATAATCCGCTCTGGAGGTCGTTTTGTGCATTCGGCATGTTCGATGTATCCACAGCGCGATCAAGCTGTCAAGGCTCGAAAAGCAGAAAATCGCTAAACCTTTGATCGCGTGATGGTTTTATTTTATTTCAAGTTAAATCAACAACTTGAATTGTTGCATATTTTTGCGGCGAAAGAGCGAAAACGGTGTGGCTGGCGTGATCGGGGGGGCTATCCCGCAAAGCTCCACAAACTTATCCACAGGTTTTGTGGATGGATCATGCACGTCACTCTTGCCCGCGTCGCGCGAGCGGGCTACATTCGGGCATTTCCATCTTGCAGGGGTATTGGCGTGTTTGAAATGTTCCGGGCCGGCGGCTGGCCCATGTGGCCGTTGTTGTTAGCTTCGGTGATCGCTTTGGCGCTCATCATCGAACGTTTGATTAGTCTGCGCCGGTCGCGCGTGGTTCCTTCCGGCCTGCTCGACCGGGTGATTTCCGACCTTGGCCGCCACGGCGCACCGCCCGAGATGGTTTCCCGCGTCGCCGCCCATTCGCCGCTCGGCCGGGTGCTCGCGGCGGGGCTGCGCAACATCAAGAGCTCGCGCGAAGTCATGAAGGAGTCGATCGAAGAAGCGGGCCGCGCCGTGGTGCACGACCTCGAACGCTTCCTCACCACCCTCGGCACCATCGCCTCGATCAGCCCGCTGATGGGGCTGTTCGGCACCGTCATCGGCATGATCGAGATGTTCGGCGGCCAGGGCGCGGGTTCGCGTGCCGAGATGGCGCATGGGATCGCCATGGCGCTGCACGCCACCGCTTTCGGCATCATCATCGCCGTGCCCGCGATCATCTTCTGGCGCTATTTCCGCCGCTTGGTCGACGACTATGTGATGGAAATGGAACAGCAGGCCATCACGCTGGTCGAAGTGGCGCACGGCGAGCGCAGGCGCTGACATCATGGATTTTCGTCATAACAGCGCCCAGAAAAGCGAGCCTGAACTCAACCTCGTACCGTTGATCGACGTGATGTTGGTCATCATCATCTTTTTGGTGATGAATACGACGCTGGATGAAACCTCCGGGCTGGACATCGCGCTGCCGACCGGCGATGCGCCGGCGTCGAGCACGGCAGTCAGCCAGGAGATCGTGGTGGGCGTCACGGCGGCCGGCACGGTCAACATCAACGGCCGCGCCGCGCCCGGCAAGGACATTTCCGCCATCGCCGCCGCGCTCGCCAATGCGCGCCCGGCCAAGGGGCCGGAGCCAGTGGTCGTCATCAACGCCGATGCGCAGGCCGCGCACCAGAACGTCATCAACGTGATGCAGGCGGCGCAGAACGCCGGACTGTCCCACGTCACCTTCGCCATCCGCCAGGAAGCCGGGCGCTGAGAGGCGGGCGATGATGGTGCCCGCCGCGCCGCGCTGCGCGCCGTCCTGCTGGCGGCAGCGTTCATGGCGCGCGGCATTGCTGCTGCCGCTCGCCGCGCCGTTTCGTTGTGTTGCCGCGGCGCGGCGCGCGCTCTACCAGCATGATTTTTTGCACCGCGAACGGCTGCCCGTGCCGGTGATCGTGGTCGGCAACATCGCCGTCGGCGGCAGCGGCAAAACGCCGGTGGTGGCTTGGCTCGTCGAAATATTGCGGCAGGCCGGACGCCGTCCGGGCATCGTCTCGCGCGGCTACGGCGGCGCGGCGGAAGGCATCGGCAAACCATTGTTGGTCACGGCGCATGCCGATCCCGCCATGTGTGGTGACGAACCCGTGCTGCTCGCGCGTCTCGCCAACTGTCCGGTCGCTGTCGGCCGTGACCGTCCCGCTGCCGCGCGCGCCCTCATCGCCGCGCATCCCGAGTGCGACGTCATCGTGGCCGACGACGGCATGCAGCACTATCGCCTTGCGCGCACGCTGGAGATCGCCGTGGTCGATGAGGCCGTGCTCGGCAACTGCTGGCCGCTCCCCGCCGGGCCGCTGCGCGAACCGTTGTCACGGCTCTCCGAACTCGATCTCGTCATCGCGCACGGCGAACTGTCGCCCGCCGTGCGCGCGGCGGCAGGCAAGGTTCCCATCGCGCCCATGACGCTCGCGGGCGAGCGTTTCCGTTCGGTGACGAATCCCGCCGAATGGCGCGACGCCGCCGATTTCAAAGGGCAGCGCGTGCACGCCATCGCCGGTATCGGCCGCCCTGAACGCTTTTTCGCCCAACTTGCGGCAATGGGCATCGCGGCCGTGCCGCATCCGTTTCCCGATCATCACGCCTACACCGCCGCCGATCTTGCCTTCGCCCCCAATGAACCCAAGCTGATGACGGGCAAGGATGCGGTAAAATGCGCCGCTTTCGCGCCGCCCGACGCATGGGAGTTGCCGGTGCGCGCCGTCATTGGGGCCGAATTCGTTGGCCCGTTGCTGGAGAAGCTCGACGATGGACGCCAGACTGCTTGAAGTTCTCATTTGCCCGCTGTGCAAAGGGCCGCTCGACCGTCTGCGGGAATCGCAGGAATTGGTCTGCAAGGCCGACCGGCTGGCCTTTCCCGTGCGCGACGGCATTCCGGTGATGCGAGAAGAAGAAGCGCGCCAACTCGCTGCCGAAGAAGTCGACGCGCTGCGCTGATATTGAGCCCTGCCGCCAGATGGCTACCACCTTCCGTGTCGTGATCCCGGCGCGCTACGCCTCCACCCGCTTGCCCGGCAAGCCGCTCGCGGACATCGCGGGCAAGCCGATGGTGCTGCGGGTGCTGGAGCGTGCGCGCGCTTCGGGCGCGCAGGAAGTGTGGGTGGCGACCGACCATCAGGCCGTGTTCGAGGCCGTGCGCGCCGCGGGCGGCAAGGTGCTCATGACGCGCGCCGATCACGCCAGCGGCACCGACCGTCTCGCCGAAGTCGCGGCCCGGCTCGGCTGGAATGATGCGGACATCGTGGTCAACGTGCAGGGCGATGAACCGCTGATCGAAGCGGGCCTGATCGCGGCGGTCGCCGCCGAACTTGCCGCCGATATGGATGCCGCCATCGCCACCGCCGCGCATCCCTTGCGCGACGTTGCCGAAGCGTTCAACCCCGACGTCGTGAAAGTCGTCTGCGATGCGCGTGGGCGGGCATTGTACTTTTCCCGCGCTCCGATTCCATTCGCCCGCGACGCGTGGCGCGACGGCGGGCGCGTGCTGCCGGACGGGTTGCCGGTGGCGCGCCACGTCGGGCTGTACGCCTATCGCGCCGGTTTCCTTTCCCGCTACGCGGCGCTTACGCCCGCGCCCATCGAACAGTGGGAAATGCTCGAACAGTTGCGCGCGCTCTGGCACGGTTTTCCGATCCGCGTCCTGCCGCTGTCCGCCGCGCCGCCCGCCGGGGTCGATACAGAAGAAGACCTTGCCCGCGTGCGCGCGGTTTTTGGCAACGCGCCAAATTTGACCGCCGGGGCGTGACGGAGTTAAGTTTCTACGTTTATCGTGACAGGGGCCGCCATACGGCGGCCCGGGTTTTTCTGGATTCTGGAGCAAGAAATGCGATTGATTTTGTTGGGGCCGCCGGGAGCGGGCAAGGGCACGCAAGCGAACATCATCAAAGAAAAGTTCGGCATTCCCCAGATTGCCACCGGTGACATGCTGCGCGCGGCGGTACGCGAGGGCACGCCCCTCGGCAAGCAGGCGAAAAAGGTGATGGAGGCGGGGCAACTCGTTCCGGATGAGCTCATCATCGGGCTGGTCAAGGACAGGCTACAGGCGGGCGACTGCGCGAACGGCTACCTCTTCGACGGTTTTCCGCGCACGATTCCGCAGGCCGAAGCGTTGCGGGAAGCGGGCATTCCCATCGACATCGTGCTGCTGATCGATGTGCCCGATGCCGAAATCGTCGAGCGCATGAGCGGCCGCCGCGTGCACGCGGCATCGGGGCGCTCCTACCACATCAAGCACAACCCGCCCAGGCTCGAGGGTAAAGACGATGTGACCGGCGAGACGCTGGAGCAGCGCGAGGACGACCGCGAGGAAACCGTCAGGAAACGGCTGGCGGTCTATCACGAGCAGACCAAGCCGCTGGTCGAGTTCTACCGCACCTGGGCGGCCAACGATCCGCCGCACGCGCCGCGCATCCGGCACATCCTCGGCAAGGGCGTGGTGGCCGAGATCACCGCGCGGGTATTGACCGCGTTGCGCTAAAGAGCGCCACGTTGAATCTGCTCTACGCGCAGGCGGGCGGCACCACCGCGGTCATCAACGCCAGCGCGGCTGCCGCCATCGCCGCCGCCCGTGAATACGGCCTGGGTGAGGGCGGACGCATCGGCAAGGTGCTGGCGGCGCGTTACGGCATTCTCGGCGTGCTCGCGGAATCCTTCGTCGATTGCGGCGAGATCGACCTCGAGGCGCTCGCTGCCACGCCGGGCGGCCTGTTTGGTTCCTGTCGCTTCAACATGCCGCGCGAGGACGAAGCGCCGGCGCTCTACGCGCGCCTGTTCGATGTACTGGCCGCGCACGACATTGGCGGCCTGCTCTACAACGGCGGCAACGGCTCGCTGGCAGTCGTCGCCGAGCTGTCGGCGGCCGCGCGCCAACGCGGCTATCCGCTGGTGAGCGTCGGCATCCCCAAGACCATCGACAACGACATCGAAGGCTGTGACTGCTGTCCCGGCTTCGGCTCGGCGGCGAAATATCTCGCCACCTCGATGCGCGAAGTCAGCCGCGATCTCGCCTCGATGAGCACGCGCAAGGGCCGCATCTTCGTCATGGAAACGATGGGCCGCAACGTCGGCTGGCTCGCGGCAGCCACCGCGCTGGCTGGACGCGATCCCGACGATGCACCGCATATCATCCTTTTTCCCGAAGTGCCTTTCGACGAGGTGGCGCTGCTGGCGAAAGCCGAGCGCGTGCTGACCCGTTTGGGCTATTGCGCGATCACCGTGGCCGAGGGCATCCGCCGCGCCGACGGCAGCCCCGTCCGCGCCCGCACGTACGGCAACGACATGCACCTGCGCTTCGGCGGCGCGGGGGAAGAAATCGCCCTTCTAGTGAGCGGGGTACTGGGCTGCCATCGCCACTACGCCGCCCCCGATTACCTGCAACGCAGCGCCGCGCACTGGGTTTCCGCCATCGACCACGTACAGGCGCAAGCCGTGGCCCGCGCCGCCGTCTCCTACGCACTGGAAGGGCGCGACGGCATGGTGGCCACCATTCGCCGCCTGTCCGATACGCCGTACCGTTGGGACATCGTGCCCGTGGCAGCGGTGGCGGTCGCGGATTTGGAACGCCGTGTGCCGCGCGAATTCATTACCGACGACGGCATGCAGATGAGCGAGGCGGGGCGGCGCTATCTTGCGCCGCTGGTGGTCGGGGAGCGTGCGGTGAATTGCGCCGACGGGCTGCCGGTGCATGGCAGTCAAGCGTTGCCGATGGTGGCGCGCAAACTGGAGCAATACACGGGATTTGCAGCGGATCTCGTCTATGCGCGGCCTCAGCCGCCGTCCGCCGAATCGCGCCTGGATGCCGATGCTTCAGCGGGTTTGTAGCCGGACGCGAGCGCAGCGATGGCATCGATGAATGCCTCTTTTACCTGCGCCTCGTCGTAACCCATGAGCACGGCATCCTCCAGCGCGTCCTGCGCCAGACAGCTGAGTTCGTCGAGGTTCTCCTGCATCACCTTTAACTTTTCGGTGCAGGAAATCACGCTGCCGTCGGGTCGACGCCACGGGTTTTGCGGCGTACCGTAAGGGGCGGCGTAGGCAGGGGAGGCATCACGGCTCATGGTGCGCGATTCTAGCGCGGATCATGGCGCGCCGGCAGGGAGAAATCGGCCCTTCGGCAGCAGCATCGACGTGTATGCGCCCGGCTACGAATTTCTCGCCCCCGGCGAACTGGTGGAAGACGCATCTGTGCATCCTGGCTACCAGAAGCTGTGGAGCAGGGCGGTCGCGGAGGCGTTTTGAGCAACGGTTTTTCATACCCCCCACAAAAAACCATTGCGCCCCCCATCTCCAAAGTAGTACGATGCCAGCCAATTTTGACCTCTATCCAAACGTCCCTAATACATGACGGGTGACTTATGAAACAAGCACATGCAATGCTTTCAGGATATCCAGATGGTCTGGGGGGGGGGGGGGGGGGGGGGGGGGGGCGGGGGGGGGG
>JAIRXQ010000082.1 GCA_031268195.1 Azoarcus sp.
GCAGATGATCGACCTTCGACATCCGCTGGCGGTTCTTGCGAATCGCATGCCATGGGGACAGATCGAAGCGGCGCTGGCGCCGGCGTTTGCGCACAAATTTCGCGCCGCTCAAACCCTCATGGGCAACGACCTCTTTGGCCCGAATCTGGCAATCGCCGGCGGCGGGGTCAGCGCGGCGGGCCGCCCACGCCTGCCGATCCGGTTGATGGCCGGCTGCTGGAAATTGCCCGGAGCAAGGTGGTGCAGGCGGCCAAGTTCGCTGGGATCGCCTTGAAGCAAAGGAAGTCGTGGTCGATCTGGGCTTTCGCGGCGTCGATCGGGACAATCCCGGCATGAAGCAACGGCGTTGGCTCAGGCGCCGCCAGGCGGTCGAGCCAGCCATCGGGCACTTGAAGTCGGATCACCGCATGGATCGCTGCTGGTTGCGTGGGCAATTGGGTGATGCTCTGCATGCCGTGCTCTGCGCGGCCGGCTACAACCTGCGCTGGCTGCTCCGGGCAATGGCCCGGCTGGGCCTGTCCGCTCTTTTTTTGCGCCCGATTCTGCTCCGCCTTTGGGCAGGGCTTGTGCTCGTCTATCACAGGCTACACAACTTGGCGGGCGGTGCGCCATTCCGATACAGGGAAACAGTACAACTATGAATTTCGCAGGGCCGACTATTTAGCCCAAACAGGGCATTTTGAGCGACAGGCACGAATGCCTGTCGCTCATTGACTGCTTGCCTGGAAGGGGTTGATAACGGTTTCTCGGCTGCTCTAATAGACGAACCAACGCACTGCTTGGTCTTTAACATCACCACGGAGTACAAAATGACTTTCAAGAACAAGATTCGTTATTCATTGCTGTCGTATAGGCATATCGCAGGATTTTATCAATCGCTCAGGAGCCAGAGCGAGGTTGGCGCAAAAGCATTGGCGTTGATGATTCTTACGGGGCGCCGGGTTTCTGAAGTATTGAATGCCCAGTGGGCGGAAATCGACTTTGCCCAACGTGTATGGAACATCCCTGCGGCCAGGATGAAAAATAGACAGGCGCACCGTGTTCCATTGCTTGAATCCATGCAGGAAATTCTGGGGCCTCTGCGAGGATTGGATCCGGTATGGGTGTTTCCAGGAGCAAGAGGCGGTGCTTTGTCAAAAATAGCAGTATCAACCGTATTGCGAAAAATGGGGCATCCTTACGCGATAGTGTATGACTTTCACGCCATTTTCAGGGCGTGGGTGGACGATAAGGCGACGTATCCTGAAAAGTTGGTGGCATTGGCTTTTGCTCGCTGGGAGGGGCATGCGTTCGAGATGGCTTACCGCAGGTCCGATCTTTTTGAGCGTCATCGGGCATTGATGCAGGATTGGGCGTCGTGGTGCTCTACGCCTCAAAGCAATGAAAAGGTCGAAGGTCATCATTTCCTCGGCGATATGTGCCCGGACGCTGGCTGCGCCTTGGCGCCTGATGTGCAGTGACGTGCAGATGGAACTGGAAACCGCGTGGTAAGACATTGTTGGAAACAGGAGCGGGAAAATGTTCGAGAAATCTTTTAGGATCATTCACGGCTGGATCGAGGACATCCAGTCCGGAGGAGAGCGGCGCGATGGGTACGTATTGAAATTGCACCAGAAGGACAGCGCGGAGAGTGCGGAAATCATTGCTGCCAGACCGGATTGGCCAATGAAAATCGGCAACGAAGTCAGTATCGCCCTGTTCGAAGACAATCCCGCTCTGGCCGTCGCTATCGTCGATCACACGGCGGAACAGGGATTCGCCCTGCCACGGGGCGGCCGGGATTGGCGCCCGGACATCCAGGATAGCGCGATCCTGTCCGCCGTGTTCGGCGTGATCTGGCTTGCCGTGGGCTGGGTGGGCTTGCCGGTGTTCGTTGTGACGGTCGCGCTGTATTGGTTCTGCACGAGTTGGCTTCCCGAAAGAAAGCGGCAGTGGATGGCCGCTCGGATCGCCCACGCGCTCGACAAGGCGTACTTCGTTTGGTCGAGGACGCGAAGTGGGGCAGGGGGATGAAAGCGCGCCACCCGGCCAGAACAGGCCGTTCGGTCAGTGCATCCGGGCTTGCCCAGATGGGCGTGTGTGAGCAACTGGTGTTGCTTGAACACCTTCATGGCAAGCGCAGGACGAAGCAGCAACGCGCCGACATGGCCCGTGGTAATGCGGAGCATCTGCGGTTTTACCGGGAGGGCCGAAAAGGGCGGTGCTTCATTGCGACGCTGGTTTATGGCGAAGGCAGGGAAGTGACCGTCCTGCGAGCATTTCGGGATCGGGTATTGCGACCTTGGCCGACCGGGCGCTGCCTGATCCTTGCGTATTACCACATCGCGCCGGGCGTGTGCCGGATGCTGGCGGGGCGGCCCCGGCTGATCGGCCTGGTGCGGAGGCTCCTCCGACCATTGGTATGGGGAGCGAAGCACATCATGGGTTGTGGAGGCTGCAATGTTTGAATGGTGCGTTGTGATCCTGCTGCTCGCGCTCCTGGCGTGGTTCTACCGATGGCGGCGAAAGTGGGGTTGGATACCACGGGAGTTGCGGGATGCCGAACTGGCTTACGCTGAAAAGCTGTTCAAGGCGTTCGGCCCTGTGGTGCTGACCGCCAAAGTCGACCGTGCCTACCGCAAACGGGATGGCGCTATCGTGCTGGTAGAACTGAAAACGCGCCGTCGTCTCCGGAGCTATCCTTCCGATGTGATCGAGTTGTCGGCACAGCGTGTCATTTCCCTGGCGTTATGTAACAACGTGATGTGCCTCACACACAAAATTCCTGACAGGCTCCTTCGGCTACTGATAGAATCAATAGGCATGTCTACACTGGTTCGTCCGTATACGCACCTTGAAGTATCAGCACAGCCCAAGCGTTTTGTGGGGGAATCTGTGGGGGGATTCCGGACAGTAAACGTAAAACTAATTTGATATTAACATCTTGCAAGGCAACTCGCGTTTCAGGTGCAAAATATTGAGTGAGGGCAGGCGTGCCCTCAAGGCTCCCCTTCGGCGGTTCGCCTACGGCATCGCCCGCAAAACCTCCGGCTTGACGATTCCCTGCAAACGATCTTTGGCGATGAGAAATTCCGGCGCGCCGAACACGCGTGGGCCAATTTCGTACATGTCGTAGTGGAAAATCAGGCCATCCGCGGCGATGCGCCAGTTCTTGCTCGGGTGAAAGGCGAACGTGGCGTCCGCGAGGTGCGCGTCGATGTCAGCGTCGGAGAATTGCTGCTCCTCACGCAGCCAGTCGCGGAAGGCGTCCCGTTGCAACGCCGCGAGCGCGTCGGTCTGGCCCGGAACGATGAGCTCGTCGAGCGTCGCGAGCTTGCGTCCGACAGTGTCGATCACCACGAAACCGCCGAGTTCGGGCGCGGAGTTGGCGGCTTCTTCCTGATTCAGCGAATAGGCGAGGGCAAATTGCAGATACGGGCCGAATTGTTCGGGCCGGAGCTGGCCCGTCTCTTGCGAGAGATTGTCCGCGTCGGTGCCGGTGAGTTTGACCGAGAATTCGATCAGGCGCGCGTTTTGCGAGTCCCTGATCATTTTTTGCAGCAGCTTTTTGTAGCGCGTGTCGGGATTTTCATTGGCGGTAAGCGGCGGCTGCGGCTTCTCCAGCACGCGCGAGAACATCGGCAACATGACCGACTGGGCGATCAGGTGGTTCATCCAGCGCACGTTCTTGTTCTTGTATTGCGGATAAAGCATCCGCGCCCGCGAGCATTTGAAGCGCGGCCCCGTGGCGTCGCTGCGCTCGCTTGGGCAGACACCGACGGTCTGGGTCTTGTAAGCCGGGTGCAGCAAATCCTCAGCGCCGGCCGGAGCGGGAAAAGCGCACAGCACCGCGAGCGCAGCCAACGCCGCCATGCTGTGGCGGACGGAAAGGATGTGTTTCATGAAGAATCTCCGTTTGTAGGTGCGAATAATCGAAACGGGTAACGCCAAGCATGGTACGTTGCATCGTCGGCCGCTGGCGTGACTTTTTCACGCTGGGGATTGGCGCGGACGAGCCGAAAAACGGCACTGCGGGCCAAGATTTGAAATTTCTGCCATCTGTTAAGAGGGTGTTTTCAAAACATGAGAAATAAAATAGAATGGACCTTTGGATTATTTATTCCGAAGGGGAAGGAAATGGGAAGAGGTCGTCCGGCGAAGCTGGGAGAAGAAGAGCGAGTGCG
>JAIRXQ010000085.1 GCA_031268195.1 Azoarcus sp.
ATCCCGTCGGCAAATCATGCATCACGATCGCTTGACCCATGTCTCCGAAGCTTGGCCTTGGCTTACTCAGGCTCGCATCCTGATGCGTAGATTATTCATGTTTTGAAAACACCCTCTGAAAAATCAACGAGTTAAAAAGTTCATGCAATCGCCCTGCGACTTAAGGCTGCTTTGAGCGCCGTAGGGACAGTTTGTGGTAATACGTCATCGAGCTCACGGAGTTCCCGTCCGGGGACCCGCTGTTTTGCGCTCCGGAACCGTAAGCTGCTTGGGGGAGAGTGGAGAATGCGACGCCTGATCATTGCGGCCCTTTGCCTTTCGCTGGGCGGCCAACTCGTTTTTGCAGAACTCACTTTTGCCGAACCATTGAACTGGGACGAGGCAAAATGGACATGCCCCTCCTCCATCACGGTGCGAGCCCTGACGTTCAAGCTGCACAGTGTCGCGGTTTCCAACGGTCCTCCGGAAAATCTCGAAGAACTGATCCCGGAGCGCGTGCAGGACGCATACCGTTGGCGCATGGAAAACCGGAACACTTATCTTTCGTGTATCTATGACAATTTCAAGATAAGACTCGCCGCACACGCAAAGGGCGCCTCGTTTTGCGCCTATCAGGAAAACCCGGTGCGCGCGGCGTGCTGGACGGCGTCCGGGCCTCGATGAAATCGCGGCCATCGCAACCGTCATCGGCTACAATCACCCGGCGTACGGAACGCGTATCTGTATCTTTCAGAACATGCCGAAAACCGAAGTGGCGGTCATCAACAAGCTGGGGCTGCATGCGCGCGCCTCGGCCAAACTCGCGCAACTGGCGGGCGAGTACGCATCCGAGGTATGGCTGGAGCGGAATGGACGGCGGGTGAGCGCCCGCAGCATCATGGGCTTGATGATGCTCGCCGCCTCGAAAGGGACGACGCTCACGGTCGAAACCGTGGGCGAGGACGCCGAGGCCGCGCTGGCAAGCATCATCGCACTGGTGGCGAACCGTTTCGACGAAGAAGAATGAGGAGGGGGGCGCCGCGATGAGTTTCACCGTCCACGGATTGCCGGTTTCGCAGGGCATCGCCATCGGGCATGTACATCTGGTTTCACACGCGCTGCTCGAAGTCAATCACTACCAGATCGCGCCGCGCCACATCGCCGAAGAACTGACACGTTTCGACAATGCCGTGCACAGCGTGGAAGGCGAACTGCTTGGCCTGAAAGCCGCCACCGCGTCCGCACAGCCACACAAGGAAGTGGGCGCGTTCATCGACCTGCAACGCATGATGCTGGCCGATCCGGTGCTGATCGGCGCGGCGCGCGCGAAGATCGAAGAGCATCACACCAACGCGGAATGGGCGCTGGTGCAGCAGATGGAATCGGTGGTCGAGCAGTTCCAGCAGATCGAAGATCCATATCTGCGCGAACGCCGGGCCGATGTCGTACAAGTCGTCGAACGGCTGGTGAAGGCGCTTTTGGGCGATCCCGGCCACCTGCCGCCCAAGCGCAAGGACGGGCTCGGCACCGTGGTCGTCGCGCACGACCTGTCGCCCGCCGACACCATCGGCTTTCGCGATCACATCGCCGGTTTCGTCACCGACATCGGCGGCCCGACGAGCCACACCGCCATCGTCGCGCGCAGCCTCGGCATTCCGGCGGTCGTCGGCCTCTACCACATCCGCGACCTGCTGCGCGACAACGAACTCATCATCGTCGACGGCACGCGCGGCATCGCCCTCATCGACCCCGATGACAGTGTCGTCGAAGAATACCTGCTGCGCCGCTCGGCCCTCGAACTGGAACGCTCCAAACTCAAGCGCCTGCGCGACACCCCGGCGGCGGCGCTCAGCGGCGAGCTCATCGAACTGCTGGCCAACATCAGCGGCCCGCAGGACGTGGGGCAGCTGAAAGAAACCAACGCCGACGGCGTGGGCCTGTTCCGCACCGAATTCCTGTTCATCGACCGCGACACCCTGCCCGATGAGGACGAGCAATACGAAGCCTATCGCGCCGTGCTCAAAGGCGCGGGCGGCAAACCCGTTACCGCTCGCACCTTCGATATTGGCGCGGACAAATCCTTCGCGGGCAAGAGCCGCAACGAAGCCAATCCCGCGCTCGGCCTGCGCGCGGTGCGCTATTCGCTGGCCGAACCCAAGTTTTTCGTCACCCAGCTGCGGGCGCTGCTGCGCGCCTCCGCGCACGGCAAGCTGCGCATCATGGTGCCGATGCTGGCGCACCCGGATGAGATCGAGCAGACCCTGGCCCTGATGGAAAAAGCCAAGGAGGAATTGCGCGACGAAAAGGTGAAATTCGACGAAAACCTGCCCATTGGCGGCATGGTGGAAGTCCCCGCCGCCGCGCTGGCGCTCAGCGTGTTCGTGAAACGTCTGGCGTTCCTCTCCATCGGTACGAACGACCTCATCCAATACACGCTGGCCGTCGACCGCGGCAACGAAGCCGTGGTGCATCTCTACGACCCGCTGCACCCAGCGGTGCTGCGCCTCATCTCCGGCGCCATTCAAGCCGCGCAACGCGCCGAGCTGCCGATCGCGGTCTGCGGCGAAATGGCGGGCAACGCCGACTACACCCTGTTGCTGCTCGGCATGGGCCTGCGCAGCTTCTCGATGCACCCTGCGCGCATCCTGGAGATCAAGCAACAAATCCTGCGCGCCGACCTCGCGGATTTGACGCCCAAGGTGCAGCGCATCCTGAAAATGGACGAACCGGCAAAGATCCGGGAAGCGGTGGAGAAACTGGGGGGATAGCGCGGCGGAAAAAACACGCCAATCTCCGGGGCGGTTTATAAAAGCAAGATAAGGCGGGGTCGCCTGCCAAACTCAGGCCGTCCCACCGTCGGAATGCGCCTCTAACCATTGCCACCCAGTGGCCGTCAGCCGGTAACGCTGGCTGCGGCTGTTGGGCTTGTCGGGCTGGGCCATTTCGATCACACCCAGATCGAGCGCAGGCAAGAGGTAGGCTCGACGGAAATGTTCCCGGTGTGCCAGCCCCAGCGCATCCTGTATGGCTTGCCGGGTCATTTCGCCGTCGAGCCGCGCCAGTAGCGCCCCAACTTGCGCGGTAACTTGCGCGGTGTCCGCTGCGAGAGCGAGCGCCAACGGATGCCTCGGCAACCGGATCACGAACGAAAGCCGATCGTCGTCCGTCTCGAACAGCGGCGCGGGCGAGCCATTCGCTGCCATTTCCTTCAGGATTTTCGGGATGCCGGTGGAACGCCCCTCGGTCATCTCCAGCTCCTTCAGGAACTCGCCGATGCGCCGGTTGCGGTAACGGCGGCTGACGGCACGGCCTGCCTTCAGGTCTTCCATCCGGATCGACCGATCCGGGCCGGGGAAGCTGAGGACAGCCAGTTCGTCGTGACTTATACGCACTTCGATGGGCTCACGTTCCTCGTAGGAGCGGTGATAGACCGCGTTGACCACGGCCTCCTCGATGGCTGCGTAGGGGAAATTCCAGATTCGCGTGGCCTCGGCCCGGTCAGAATGCTTGATGACTGTTTCGTGCAGATAGTTGCGCTGAAGCTGGCATAGCAGATCGTTAAGATTGATGGGGAGTTTGGAATTCAATCCGAGGCGATCCGTGTTGGTCATGTTGAACCTCCCGCATCTCTCTGCCGCTCTTCGGTCTTCTGGGCGGTGGATGCCAGCGATGCAACGTTTCATCTTGAACGATTCGGGATGACGTGGGCGACGGCCATCATATTATCAGTGTGGTACACAGCGAAAATTGATGGTGCCCGCTTCTCATGCCGCTTCGCCCCCGCCGTCACGCAATCACCCCGCCCCCCAGACACACCTTCGACTCGTACATCACCACGCTTTGCCCCGGCGCGAGGGACCATTGGGGCCGGGCGAAGGCGAGCTCCATATGATCGGGCGCGATGGCTTCGATTTCGCAGGCCATATCGGCGGCGCGGTAGCGGGGCTTGGCGCTGTAGACCCAGTGCGCGCGCGGGGGGCGCGCCGCGATCCAGTTGAGATCGAAGGCGGTGAGGCGATCCTTCAGCAAGGCGGGATGGTCGTGCCCCTGTACGACATAGAGCACGTTGGCGGCGATGTCCTTGCCCGCCACGTACCACGCGTCGTGTTCGCCCGCATCATCCTGCATCTCGCGGATGCCGCCGATGCCAAGCCCCTTGCGCTGACCGATGGTGTGGTACATCAGGCCGTGATGCGCCCCGATGAGGCGGTTGCCGTCGAGGGTGCGAATCTCGCCGGGGCGGGCGGGCAGGTAGCGTTGCAGGAATTCGCGAAACGGACGCTCTCCGATGAAACAAATACCGGTGGAATCCTTCTTGTCCGCCACGGACAGCCCCGCCTCGGCGGCGATGCGGCGCACATCGCGCTTGTAGAGCCCGCCGAGCGGAAAGATGGCTTTTGCCAGTTGTTCCTGCGTGAGCCGGTAGAGGAAATAGCTCTGGTCCTTGGTGCCATCCTCGGCCTTGAGAAGCTGGTATTCACAGCGGCCGTCGGCCTCCCAGGCGCGCGCTTGCGCGTAGTGGCCGGTGGCGATGCGCTGCGCGCCGAGCGTCATGGCGTGATCGAGAAAGCAGCGGAACTTGATTTCGGAATTGCACAGCACGTCGGGGTTTGGCGTGCGGCCGGCTTCGTACTCGCGCAGGAAATCGGCAAAGACGCGCTCCTTGTATTCGCGGCTGAAATCGACCGCTTCCAGATCGATGCCGATGACATCGCACGCGGCAGCGGCATCGACCAGATCCTGCCGCGTCGAACAGTATTCGCCATCATCGTCATCGTCCCAGTTTTTCATGAACAGGCCGCTCACGTCATAGCCCTGACGCTTGAGCAGCAAGGCGGAAACAGCGGAGTCGACGCCGCCGGAGATGCCGACGACCACTTTCATACCTTCGCCGTCCCCTGCGCCGTCCTGTATCGCGGTCATGGCGCGCCCCCTTTACTCGTAATGACGCAGCAGTTCCAGCCCGTAGCGCCGCCCGGCGAGGTAATCCTCGACGCATTGCAGGATGAGCGGATTGCGATGACGCTCGCGCGTGGCCTTGAGTTCGTCGAGCGTCATCCACACCGTGCGCAGGATGCCCGCATCGAGCTGGCGGCCCGGCTGGAGCTCGCCCGCCGTGCCGCCGAAAGCAAAGCGCAGATAAGTGACATCGCCCTGCGGACGCGGCCAGCGGTAGATGCCAATCAGGTATTGCGGCTCGAACGGATGCGCAGTTTCTTCCAGCGCCTCGCGGCTGGCGGCGGCGGGAAGCGATTCGCCCGCTTCGAGATGCCCGGCGGGTTGATTGAAACGGATGCCGTCCGAGGTTCTTTCCTCGACCAGCAGGAAACGGCCATCGCGTTCGATGACCGCGGCAACGGTGACATTCGGTTTCCAGCGCTGAATCATGGCGGGCGCAGACAGGAATCTTAAAGCGCATATTCTAGCGCCCGCACCGCGCGGCCAGACACGCTTTTGCTCGCTTTTTCCCCCTTTTGCCGCTTTTGCCCGCTTTTACCCTTTGGCGCTAGAATCGTCGGTTATCCGCCCGTCCGACGGGTGCATCGCGCTTCATACCCCCCCTCACTACCCCCACCCTCACCGCTGGAGAACCTAAATGTCAATGGCAGATCGCGACGGCTTCATCTGGAAAGACGGCAAGCTCGTCCCGTGGCGCGAAGCGACCACGCATGTGCTCACCCATTCCCTGCACTACGGTCTTGCCGTGTTCGAAGGCATTCGCGCCTACGACACCGAAGCCGGCACCGCGATCTTCCGCCTCGTCGAGCATACCCAGCGCCTGCTCAACTCCTGCCGCATCTACATGATGAAAGTGCCGTATGCGCACGAAACACTGATGGAGGCGCAAAAGGAAGTCGTGCGCGCCAACAAGCTCAAAGAGTGCTACATCCGCCCGATCGTCTTTTACGGCTCGGAAAAGATGGGCATCTCCACCGTGGGCGCAACCGTCCATGTCGCCATCGCCGCGTGGCCGTGGGGCGCGTATCTGGGCGAGGAAGCCATCGAGCACGGCATCCGCGTCAAGACCTCCTCCTTCGCGCGCCACCACGTAAACGTCACCATGCCGCGCGCCAAGCTGGCGGGCGCCTACACCAACTCCATCCTCGCCAACCTCGAAGTCACCCACGACGGTTACGACGAAGCGCTGTTGCTCGACACGCAAGGCTTCGTGGCCGAAGGCTCGGGCGAGAACCTGTTCATTGTCAAAAACGGCACGCTGATCGAGCCGGAAATCGCCTCCGCCCTGACCGGCATCACGCGCGACTCGGTGATCCAGATCGCACACGAGCTCGGGCTCGAAGTGCATTCGCAACGCCTGACGCGCGACGACATCTATCTGGCCGACGAAGCCTTCTTCACCGGCACCGCCGCCGAAATTACGCCGATCCGCGAACTCGACAACCGCAGCATTGGCAGCGGCCGGCGCGGCCCGGTCACCACCACGCTGCAAGCCCGGTTTTTCGACGTGGTCAATGGCCGCGCGCCGCAATACAACCACTGGCTGACCCACATTTGAGCTGACGAGGACCGCCCGCATGCCCCCCTATCCGCTTCCCGCCGCCGAAATTTTCAAGGCTTACGACATTCGTGGCATCGTCGGCAAAACGCTCACTTCCGAGGTCGTGCGCGCCATCGGTCATGCCCTCGGCAGCGAGGCCGCGGCGCGCGGTCTGAAAGCCATCGTCATCGGGCGCGACGGACGGATTTCCGGCCCTGAACTGGCCGGCGCACTCGCCGAAGGTATTCGCGCTGCGGGCATCGACATCATCGACATCGGCTGCGCGCCCACGCCGGTCACTTATTTTGCTGCACATCACCTCGGCGTTCATTCCTGCGTCTCCGTCACGGGCAGCCACAATCCGCCCGACTACAACGGCCTCAAGATGGTGCTCGGCGGCGAGACGCTCTATGGCGAAAAAATCCTGGCGCTCCGCGAGCGCATCGCCAACGGCGCACTCACGCATGGCACGGGCACGCTGCGCAACGCCAACGTCATCGACGACTACCTCGCCCGCATCGTCGGCGACGTGAAGCTCGCGCGGCCGATGAAGGTCGTCATCGACTGCGGCAACGGCGTCGGCGGCGCGGTCGCCCCGGCGCTGTTCCGCCGCCTCGGCTGCGAACTCACCGAACTGTTCTGCGAAGTCGACGGACATTTCCCCAACCATCACCCCGACCCCAGCAAGCCGGAAAACCTCAAAGACGTCATCCGCGCGCTGGCCGACAGCGACGCCGAGCTGGGCCTTGCCTTCGATGGCGACGGCGACCGTCTCGGCGTCGTCACCAGGGATGGCGAAATCATTTTCCCCGACCGCCAACTGATGCTGTTCGCCGCCGACGTACTCAGCCGCGTGCCGGGCGGCGAGATCATTTATGACGTGAAATGCACACGTCACCTCGCCCCGTGGGTGCGCGCCAAAGGCGGCAAGCCGACGATGTGGAACACCGGCCACGCGCTGGTCAAAGCCAAGCTCAAGGAGACTGGCGCGCCGCTCGCGGGCGAGATGAGCGGCCATATGTTCTTCAAAGAGCGCTGGTACGGCTTCGACGACGGACTTTACGCGGGCGCACGCCTGCTCGAAATCCTGTCGAGATCCCCCGACGCCAACGCCGTCCTCAAAGCACTCCCCAACGCGGTGTGCACGCCGGAGCTCAACATCAAGATGAGCGAAGGCGAACCGTTCGAGCTGGTCAAACGCCTGCGCGAACAAGCCCAATTCGACGGCGCACGGGAAATCATCACCCTGGACGGCATCAGAGCCGAATACCCCGACGGCTTCGGGCTGGCGCGGCCTTCCAACACCACCCCGGTCGTGGTGCTCAGGTTCGAGGCCGACAACGATGCGGCGCTGGCGCGGATTCAACAAACGTTCAGGGTTGCGATCGATGGCGTTTGGGCGGGATTGACGTTGCCGTTTTGAAGTCATGTTCCCGCGCCGCCGTTCCATCGCACTGTTCCTGACGATCCTGTTCTTTGCGATACAGGCGTTCTGGCTCGTCCACCGCCTGGAGCACGATGTTGGAACGGACGCGAACAGCGAAGCGGCGTGCGAGTTCTGCCTTTCCGTACACGGCATGGGCAGTGCGCTGCTGGCGGCAGAACGGGTTCTCGCGCGAATCATCGTCACCGCGGCTGCGCCACCGGCTGTTTTCCCAGCGTTACGTGACGCCGATCCCGTCCAGCCCCGGCAACAAGGGCCGCCCAAAATCTCCTGAAAAACCGCTTCTTGATCGACGCCCGGCCGGGCTGTGCCCAGCGGGAGGTCGCGCATTCTATTTTTCAGGAGTCATTTCATGCAATCCAGATTACTGGCTGCCGCGCTGGTGTGCGCGTGCGCCTGGCCGGACGCGGCCCTGCCCCAAACCGGCGCAAACGCCTTCAACCCGGAGGTTTCGCTGATCCTCCAAGGGGCTTACAAACATCGCAAGAGCATCGATGAGCGCCACATCGGCGGCTTCGTGACGGCGGATCACCACCATGACGGAGACGATCACGGCGACGACAAACGCGGTTTCGTGCTCGATCATAGTGAGCTCGTGCTCGGCGCGAACATCGACCCGTATTTTCGGGGACAAGCGACGATCGCGGTGCTCGACGGCGAAGTGGAACTGGAAGAAGCGTGGTTCCAGTCCACCTCGCTCGGCCACGGCGTGGGGCTGAAAGCGGGGCGTTTCCTCTCCGGCATCGGCTACGCGAATGAGCAGCACCAGCACCAATGGGATTTTTACGAGCAGCCGCTGATGTATAAGGCACTGTTCGGGGAGCACGGCTACACCCATGACGGCGTGCAACTGAAATGGGTCGCGCCGCTCGCAACCTTCCTCGAATTCGGTGTGGAGCTCGGGCGCGGACAGAACTTCCCCGGCACGGATCGCAACACCAACGGCGCCAACAGCCGCGCCCTGTTCGCTCACGTCGGCGACGACATCGGGGCATCCCACAGTTGGCGGGCGGGGCTGTCGTGGCTTCACACCCGCGCCGAAGCGCGCGAGAACCATTTCGAGTCGGACACCTACGGTGAAGTGCACGGCGCTTTCACGGGACGAAGCCGGGCGTGGCTGGCCGATTTCGTCTACAAATGGTCGCCGGATGGCAATCCCGCGCAGCGCAATTTCAAATTCCAGGCGGAATACTTCCAGCGCCGGGAAAGCGGCGATCTCGCGGCGGAGGATGAAAACGAAACCCCCTTGGGCGAGAACCCGTACCGCACGCGGCAATCCGGTTTCTACTTGGCCGGGGTGTATCAATTCACCCCCAACTGGCGCGCGGGGCTGCGCTACGACCGCCTGAACAGCGGCAGCCAGCGGCTGGGCGACAACCCGGCGGACATCGAAATCGAACACGACCACCCGCATCGCCTCACGGCGATGGTCGATTACAACTGGAGTGAGTTCTCCCGCCTGCGCCTGCAATTTGCGCGCGACCGCGCCATGCCGGGCATCACCGACAACCAGATCACCCTGCAATACGTCATGAGCCTTGGCAGCCACGGCGCGCACAAGTTCTGAGATACAAGGAGAAATGAAATGATGAAACGCATTCTTGCTGTCCTTTTCTGCCTGTGCGCGCTGCCTGCCAGCGCCGCGGTGAAGGTGTTGGCGACCGTGCCGGAATGGGGCGCACTGGCGCGGGAAATCGGCGGCGAGCGGGTCGAGGTCATGGAGGCGACCAGCGCCCGCCAGGACCCACACCGCATCGAAGCCCGCCCCTCGCTGATCGCCCGCGCCCGCGCAGCGGATTTGCTCATCGCCACCGGCGCGGAACTGGAAATCGGCTGGCTGCCCGTGCTGCTGCGGGAATCCGGCAATGCGCGCATCCAGCCCGGACAAGCGGGATTTCTGGAAGCGGCGGCAGAAGTAACGCTGCGCGACAAGCCCACAACACTCGACCGCTCGATGGGCGATGTGCACGCGGCGGGCGATCCGCATTTCCAGCTCGATCCGCGCAATATCCCGCCGGTTGCACGAGCGCTGACCGAGCGCCTGGTGCGGATCGACCCCGCCGGGGCCGAAACCTATCGCGCCAACCTCGCGCGTTTCCGTACCCGCTGGCAGGAAGCGCTGGCGCGTTGGGAGGCGAAGGCCGCGCCGCTCAAAGGACTCCCCTTCCTGCAAGTGCACCGCTCTTTTGGCTACCTCGCCGCGTGGTTGGGCATGGAGGGCCGGGGCGAACTAGAGCCCAAGCCGGGCGTCGAGCCGGGCAGCGCGCATCTCGCCCGCATCGTGGCGGAACAGCAGGCTTCACCCGCCGCGTTGATCCTGTGCGCCGCCTATCAGGACGAGACGGCGGCGCGCTATGTTGCGCAGCGGGCGCGGATTGCGCTCGTCACCCTGCCGTTTACCGTGGGCGGCACGCCGGAGGCGAAGGATTTGTTCGGCCTGTTCGATGACACGCTCGAACGCCTGCTGAAAGCCGCGCGGGACGCGACGCCATGACGCTGCTGCACGTCGAACGGGCGGTCACGGGCTGGCGACGGCCCGCGCACCGTCCGGTCTGCTTCACGATCGGGCGCGGCGAAATCGTCGCCTTGATCGGGCCGAACGGCGCGGGCAAGAGCACGCTTTTGAATGCCTTGACCGGCAACGGCGCACGCCTTTTTTCCGGCCACATCCATCTAACGCCGGAGGCGCGCGTCGGCGTGCAGACGCAGCATCAACCGCCGGTCGCCGGGCTGCCGCTGACGGGCAGCGAATTGCTGGCGCTCACCGAAGCCCGCCCGGACGGGCTGCCGCAGGGGCTGTCCGCTTGCCTTGCACAACGACTGGACGCGCTCTCCGGCGGGCAGCGGCAATATTTGGCGCTGTGGTCGATCCTGCACTCACCCGCCGATCTGCTGTTGCTCGACGAACCCGGCAACCATCTCGATCGCACCGGACTCGCCAGTCTGCCCGCCGCCCTGCGCACGCGGGCACGGCAAGGGGTTGGCATCGTGCTGGTCAGCCACGACGCGCGCTTCACGCAAGCCTGCGCCGACCGCGCGGTAGAAGTCGAGCCGCTGGAGACGGACGATGCCAATTGAATGGTCGTTGCAACTGGAGCTTTTCTGGCGGCCCGCGCTCACCGGCGCGCTACTCGCGGCAACGCTGGCCTTGCTTGGTTTGTATCTGCGCCTGCGCCGCGAATACTGGGCCGCGCTCGCCTACGGTCAGATCGGCGCGGCGGGCGCGCTGGGTGCGATGGCCTTGGGCGCACTGCCCATCTTCGGCGGCCTGGCCGCCAGCTTTGCCGTGGCAGGAATCAAGCATCGCCTGGAAGATCGTCTGCCGGGCGCGGGCGTGTTTCCCCTGCTGTTCGTGCTCGGCTGGAGTGCGAGCCTGCTCCTGACCGCGAACCTGCCGGGCGTGGAGCGTCTGGGGCAGGCGCTTTTCGAGGGACAGCTCTACTTCGCCAGCCCGCAGGCCCTGGGCGGCGCGGCGGCGGCTTTGGTCGCGCTCACCGCCTTCCTGCGCTGGCAAGGCAAGCGCTTGTTGCTGGCAAGCCTGAATCCCGAGCACTTCCACGCCCGCAAATTGCCGGCGTGGCCCATTCGCATCGGCATCGACATGCTGGCCTCGGCAGTGCTGGCGCTGGCGGTGACGAGCCTGGGCGTCATGGGCGCATTCGCGCTGGTATTCATCCCGGCATGGCGGGTTTTCGCCCTCGCCCCAAGCTGGCGCGCCGCCCGCATCGCCGCGCCGCTCGCCGCCTTGTTCGCCTACCTGCTCGCATTCGCGGCCGCATTGTTTTTCGACCAGCCTTTTGGCCCGGTGCTGGCGCTGGTGTTGGGGCTATTGGCGCTTTGCACGACAAGCATGGGCCGCAAGGCGGGAAACGATGCAGAAAATGTCAGCTTTCAGCAAAACCCGCCGCGCCTATAATGGCGTGTTTTTGTCCGCCTCGCCGCCATGACCAACGCCACCGCTGCCACCACCACGCCCGCCAGCAACTTCATTCGCAACGCCGTCGACGAGGACAATCGCACCGGCAAGTGGGACGGACGGGTCGAAACCCGCTTTCCGCCCGAGCCGAACGGCTATCTGCACTACGGGCATGCCAAATCGATCTGCCTCAACTTCGGGCTGGCGGAATCCTACGGCGGCGTTTGCCATCTGCGCTTCGATGACACCAATCCCGAAAAGGAAAGCCAGGAATACGTCGATTCGATCATCGCCGCCGTGCGCTGGTTGGGCTTCGACTGGAAGCAGCACCTTTATTTTGCGTCGGATTACTTCGACATCATGTACGCCTGCGCCGAATCGCTGGTGAAGGCGGGCAAGGCTTACGTGGACTCACAAAGCGCCGACGAGATGCGGGCGCGGCGCGGCACGCTGACCGAGGCAGGCATCGACAGCCCATACCGCACGCGCTCGGCCGAGGAAAACCTCGACTTGCTGCGGCGCATGCGGGCGGGCGAGTTCCCGGACGGCGCGCATGTGCTGCGGGCGAAGATCGGCATGGACAGCCCCAACATCAACATGCGCGACCCGGCCATCTACCGCATCCGCCGCGCCACGCACCACCGCACCGGCGACAAGTGGTGCATCTATCCGATGTATACCTTCGCGCACCCGATCGAGGACGCCATCGAGAACGTCACGCACTCGATCTGTACGCTGGAGTTCGAGGATCAGCGCCCGTTCTACGAGTGGCTGCTGGAGACGCTGGCCGATGCCGGACACTTTCCGCGCCCGCTGCCGCGCCAGATCGAGTTCGCGCGCCTGAATCTCACGTATGTCGTGCTCTCCAAGAGAAAGCTCATCCAACTCGTCGAGGGCGGCCACGTCGGCGGCTGGAACGATCCGCGCATGCCGACGCTGTCCGGCGCGCGGCGGCGCGGCTTCACACCGGAAGGCTTCCGGCTGTTCGCGGAACGCATCGGCGTGGCGAAGGCGGATTCATGGATCGACATGAGCGTACTCGAGGAGTGCATGCGCGAGCATCTGAACGATGCCGCGCCGCGCCGCATCGCCGTGCTCGACCCGCTCAAGCTCATCATCACCAATTACGCCGAGGGCACGAGCGAGCTGTGTCAGGCGCCGAACCATCCGCTCGCGCCGGAATGGGGGCTGCGCGACATGCCGTTCGGGCGCGAATTGTGGATCGAGCGCGAGGATTTCATGGAAACGCCCGTGAAAGGCTTTCGCCGCCTCTATCCCGGCAACACGGTGCGGCTGCGCTACGGCTTCGTAGTGAAATGCACCGGCTGCGAGAAGGATGCGGCGGGCAACCTCACCGCGGTGCTGGCCGAGTATTTCCCCGACTCCAAATCCGGCACGCCGGGCGCGGACCACTACAAAGTCAAGGGCAATCTGCACTGGGTGTCGGCAACACACGCCTACACCGCCGAAGTGCGGCTCTACGAGCGCCTGTTCGCCGTGCCACATCCGGATGCCCGGCGCGAGGATGATGCGGAGGGCGTCGAGCACGATTTCATCGCCGACCTCAATCCCGCCTCGATCCGCGTCGTCGAAGCCAGGCTGGAACCGGCGCTGCGCGCGGCGCACCCCGAAGATCGCTTCCAGTTCGAGCGCCACGGCTACTTCATCGCGGATCGCTTCGACTCCGCCGAGGGCGCGCCGGTGTTCAACCGCACCGTCACGCTCAAAGCGTCCTGGACGAAAAACGAAGGCGGCAAAGCCTGACGCGAGGACTGAAGGCGCCAGGGCAATCGCACGAATGTTGGTAAGTAATTGATTCTTTTTGAAATTTGTTGGCGGCATTATTTTGATGATCTCTGAAAAATCAACGAGTTAAAAAGTTCATGCAATCGCCCTGCTGAAGGCGCCCGCCGGAGGGCTCCGGGCGCGGTGACTGCTATATAATCTTCTGTTTTGACGATTCTGGAGTAACACCGTGCTGATTTCCACCGCCTACGCCCAAGCCGCCGCCGACGCCGGACAAGCCGCCACACAAGGCGGGCTGATCACCTACCTGCCGATCATATTGATGTTCGTGGCACTGTGGCTGCTGATGATCCGTCCGCAAATGAAACGCGCCAAGGAACACAAGACGATGCTCGATGCGCTCTCCAAGGGCGATGAAATCGTCACCGGCGGCGGTATTGCCGGCAAAGTGGCCGAAGTGGGCGAAAACTTCGTTCAGATCGAAATCGCCGCCAACACCGTGGTCGCGGTGCAAAAACAGACCATCGCCACCGTGCTGCCCAAGGGCACGCTGAAAGCCATCTAATCACGCGACCATGAACCGCTATCCACACTGGAAGAATTTCCTCATCTGCATCGTCTTGCTGGCCGGCGCCATTTACACCTTGCCGAATTTCTACGGCGAAGCTCCCGCCGTGCAGGTGTCGATCATCAAGTCCACGCTCAATTTCGATCCCGCCGCAATCAGCGCGCGCATCGAAAAGGCGCTTCAGGCCGCGACCCCGGAACCCATCGCGCACGAAGGCATCATCGTGGATGCCAACGGCGTGCGCGTAAAGTTCGTGGACACCGAAATCCAGATGCGCGCCAAGGAAGTCATCGAGAACGAATTCGTCCCGGACAAGAACGATCCTTCCTACGTGGTGGCACTCAACCTGCTGCCGAATTCTCCCGCGTGGCTCACCTTCATCGGTGCGCGGCCGATGTATCTGGGGCTGGACCTGCGCGGCGGCGTACACTTTTTGCTGCAAGTCGACATGCCCAAGGCCATCACGCAACGGCTCGAAACGATGGCGGGCGACCTGCGCATGCAACTGCGCGACAAAAGCATCCGCTACCTCGGCATCGCCCGCGACGGCAACTCCATTCAGCTGCGTTTTCGCGAAGCCGGCCAGCGCGACGCCGCGCGCGCGGCAATTTCCGCCGCCAACCTCGGCCTGCAACTGCTCGAACGCGATGCGGGCGAAAACGACTATCGGCTCGACGCCACCTTGAGCCCGCAAGCGGCGCAAAACATCCGCGAGGCCGCGCTCAAGCAAAACATCTCCACCCTGCACAACCGCATCAACGAACTCGGCGTCGCGGAGCCGGTCATCCAGCAACAGGGCGTGGATCGCATCGTCGTGCAACTGCCCGGCGTGCAGGACGTGGGCAGCGCCAAGGAAATCATCGGCCGCACCGCCACGCTCGAACTGCGCATGGTCGAGGAGAGCGTCAGCAACGAGCAGTTGTTCCAGATCAAAAACGGTTTGTCGGCCGCGCCCTACGGCACCGAGCTGTATCTCGAACGCGACACGCGCGGTGAATTCCCCATCCTGCTCAAAAAGCAGGTGGAACTCACCGGCGAAAACCTGACCGATGCCAAGACAGGCTTCGACGAAAGACAGCAGCCCGCCGTGAACCTCACCCTCGATAGCACCGGGGCAAAGAAGTTCTACAACCTCACTGCGCAGAACGTCGGCAAGCGCATGGCGATCGTGCTGGTCGAAAAGGGCAAGGGCGAAGTCGTGACTGCGCCGGTGATCCGCGCCGTGATCGGCGGCGGCCACGTGCAGATCTCCGGCAGCATGAACTCCACTGAAGCCAGCAAAACCGCGCTGCTGCTGCGCGCCGGGGCGCTCGCCGCGCCGATGGATTTCGTCGAAGAACGTGTCGTCGGCCCCAGTCTCGGCAAGGACAACATCGACAAAGGCTTCCATTCGACGCTGTGGGGCTTTCTCGTCATCGTGCTGTTCATGAGCCTCTACTACATGATGTTCGGCGTGGTGTCGTCGCTCGCACTTGGCGCCAACCTGCTCTTGCTGGTCGCGCTGCTCTCGGCGCTGCAAGCAACGCTGACCCTGCCCGGCATCGCGGCGATGGCGCTCACGATGGGCATGGCCATCGACTCCAATGTGCTCATCAACGAGCGCGTCCGCGAGGAATTGCGCAACGGCAGCACCCCGCAGGCGGCGATCTTCGCCGGTTACGAGCGCGCCTGGGACACGATTCTCGACTCCAACATCACCACGCTGATCGCGGGCCTCGCGCTCCTGCTGTTCGGCTCCGGCCCGGTGCGCGGCTTCGCGGTCGTGCATTGCCTCGGCATCATGACATCGATGTTCAGTGCCATTTTGGTGTCGCGCATGCTCATCAACTTCTTCTACGGCTATCGCCGCAAGCTGCCGAAAGTATCGATCGGCACGGTTTGGAAACCGGGCAACGACTGAGAACGGGAACGACAAGGACTCACCATCATGGAATTTTTCCGCATCAAGAAAGACATCCCGTTCATGCGGCACGCGTTGGTTTTCAACGTGATTTCGCTCGTCACCTTCGTCGCGGCAGTGCTTTTTCTTGCTTTTCGCGGCCTGAATTTTTCGATGGATTTCACCGGCGGCACGAAGATGGAAGTGCACTACGCCCAATCCGTCAACACGGAAGATTTGCGTCAGGCGCTCTCCACCGCCGGTTACAACCCGCAAGTGCAAAGCGTCGGCGACAGCCGCACGATGTCGATCCAGCTGCCCCTCAGTGGTGACGGCGCGCAATCCAGCGAAAACATCGCCAGAGACGTCATGGCCACACTGGACAAAGCCGGATTGCCAAAAGGAGAAGTACGGCAGGTCGACATCGTCGGCGCGCTGGTCGGGCAGGAGCTTGCGGAAGCGGGCGCAATGGCGCTGTTGATGGTCGTCATCGGCATCGTGCTCTATCTGGCGATGCGTTTCGAGCGCCGTTTCGCGGTAGCGGCGATCATCGCCAACCTTCACGACATAGTCATCATCCTTGGCTTTTTCTCCTATTTCCAGTGGGAATTTTCGCTCCCCGTGCTGGCGGCGGTGCTGGCGGTGCTCGGCTATTCGGTCAACGAATCCGTGGTGGTATTCGACCGCGTGCGCGAAACTTTCCGCAAGCGCCGCGACCTGACCACACCGCAAGTCATCGACCACGCCATCACCGCCACGATTTCACGCACCGTCATCACCCACGGCAGCACGCAAGTCATGGTGCTCTCGATGCTGCTCTTCGGCGGCGCACCCCTGCATTACTTCGCGGTCGCGCTCACCATCGGCATCTGCTTCGGCATCTACTCCTCGGTGCTCGTCGCCAGCCCGCTCGCCATGTGGTTTGGCGTTTCGCGCGAACAGTTCGCCAAAATGAAGGCGAAGAAACAAGAAGCCGTCGTGTAAGTTACGCCCTCAATTCGAGCTCACCGCGCATCACAGCGCGAAGACCTGCTTCACCCGCAGCGTCTCGCCACGCTCGGCCAGTCCGATCAGGCGGTCGATGCTGGGGTGCTTGCCGGGATGCTGGCGCGCTTCTTCGGCATGCTCGCCGTACAGCTCCAACCCCTTTTGCGCCGCCTCCAGGGTGATCGCGCCGTAGAGCTGCGCGAGATGGTTGTAGATAGCGAGCGAGCCGACTTGCCCCGGCTTGTTTTCCACCGTCGCCACCACCACACCGCTGGCATCGATGAGGTTGAGCGCGGCAAGGTGCGAGACACCGGGCAGGGTCTTGAGGGTTTCGGCGAACGTCATCGTACCGCCTCAAATGCGCCGCGCCAGTTCGACCGCCTTGCCGACGTAGCTCGCCGGGGTCATGCGCAGCAGACGGATTCGCTCGGTTTGCGGAATGTCGAGCGTGCCGATGAATTCGTGCAACGCCTCGCGGGTGATGCCCTTGCCGCGCGTGAGCACCTTCAACTGTTCGTAGGGGTTGGCAACGCCGTAGCGCCGCATCACCGTCTGCACCGGCTCCGCGAGCACTTCCCAGCAGGCATCGAGATCGGCGGCGAGCCGCGCGGGATCGGCTTCGAGCTTGGCGAGGCCGCGCAACATGCTGGCCGCGCCGAGCACGGCATGGCCAAGGCCGACGCCCATGTTGCGCAACACGGTGGAATCGGTGAGATCGCGCTGCATCCGCGAGATTGGCAGCTTTTCGCTGAAATGGCGCAGCACAGCGTTGGCAAGGCCGAAATTGCCCTCGGCGTTCTCGAAGTCGATGGGGTTCACCTTGTGCGGCATGGTCGATGAGCCGATTTCGCCTTCCTTGGGCTTCTGCTTGAAGTAGCCGAGCGAAATGTACATCCACACATCGCGGCAGGCGTCGATGAGGATGGTGTCGGCGCGCGCAACGGCATCGAACAGTTCGGCCATCGCATCGTGCGGCTCGATCTGGATGGTGTAGGGGTTGAATTCCAGGCCGAAGCTCTCCACGAAGCGGCGGCTGAAATTCTCCCAGTCGAAATCCGGCCAGGCCGAGAAATGCGCGTTGTAGTTGCCGACCGCGCCGTTGAACTTGGCGGTGAGGCTCACTTTGGCGATTTTTTCGCGCCCCCGCGCCAGCCGCGCGGCGATGTTGGCCATCTCCTTGCCGAGCGTCGTCGGGCTGGCGGGTTGGCCGTGCGTGCGCGAGAGCATCGGCAATTCGGCATGCTCGTGCGCAAGTTCGCGCAACCGAGTGAGGAGCTTGTCGAAGGCGGGCAGCAGCGCCTCGTCGCGCCCGGACTTGAGCATCAGGGCGTGCGAAGTGTTGTTGATGTCCTCCGACGTGCAGGCAAAGTGGATGAATTCGGACACCTTCATCACTTCGGGGTTGTGGCCCAAACGCCGTTTGAGCCAGTACTCCATCGCCTTCACATCGTGATTGGTGGCGGCCTCGATTTCTTTGATCGCCTCACTGTCGGCCTCGGAGAACTGCGCCGCCACGGCGTCGAGCTCCATCGCCGTGGCGTGCGAGAAGGGCGCGATTTCGGCAAAAGCATGCTCGGCGGCAAGCGCCTTCAGCCACGCAATCTCCACCCGTACCCGGTTGCAAATCAAGCCGTGTTCCGAAAAATGTTCGCGCAACACCACAACCTTGTCATGGTAACGGCCGTCGAGCGGCGAAAGCGCAGTCAGCGCAGGAGTGGACATGGCGATCTTTCCGGGTAAAAGTGTTATTTTAACGCCCGTGCCCGGCCCGGTTTCCTTCCGGCCCGAAATTCAGCCCATCCCGCCCGTCGCGGGCCAACAGCCTGCAATGGAGACCGCTGCGTGAAGACACCCACCCCGCACGGCATCAGCGTCGAAATCGCCGCCGAGTTCATTCCCGCCCAGTCCAATCCGGGCGACGAACAGTATGCCTTCGCCTACCACGTCACCATCCGCAACACCGGCCACATTCCCGCCCGCCTCATCAGCCGCCACTGGATCATCACCGACGGTGCGGAACGCGTCCACGAAATCCACGGCCAGGGCGTCATCGGCGAACAACCCCGCCTCGTACCCGGCGAAGTGTTCCGCTATTCAAGCTCCTGTGTGTTGGAAACGCCGGTCGGGACAATGCAGGGCCACTACCTGATGGAAACCGACCAGGGTGAGAAATTCGAGGCCGAAATCCCGCCCTTCATGCTGGCGATGCCGCGGGTGCTGCACTGACATTTTCGCAAGAACCGAGGAAGACGACGATCATGGCATTTTCTATGGAAGTTCCCGATCTGGCCGCGGTGAAAACCGAGGTCATGGAGCAGGTCAAACCCCAAAGCGAAGAGCAGACCGCGCTGGTGGCGCAAGCCAGGCAAAATGTCGACGCCATCATGCAACTGAATCTGGATTCACTGGAGGAGCGGCGCGGCATGCTGCAATCCGTCGAACAGTTCGGCGCGGAGAATATGCAGCGTTCGGGGCAAAAAACTTCACTGTTGCAGGTTTCAGTGGGCAACCTCGCGCAAGCCGGCGACGAAGGCGGGCTGGTTTCCAAAAGCCTGATGGATCTGCATCACGAGATCAAGGATCTCGATCCAAGCCTGGTCGATTTCGCCAAAACCGGCATTCTGGCCAAGATTTTCAATCCCGTGCGCAGCTATTTCGAGCGCTACCGGAAAGCCGATTCGGTCATCAACGACATTCTGGTTTCGCTCGACAAGGGCCGCTCGACCTTGAAAAACGACAACACCACGCTGGAGCTGGAAGAACAATCCCTGCGCGAACTCACCAAGAAACTGAATCAGGAAGTGGCGCTGGGCGCGGCGATGGACAGCCACATCGAACAGCAGCTGGAGCAAGCGAAACTGAAAGACGACGGCGGCGAGCGGGTACGCTTCCTGAGCGAAGAAATCCTGTTCCCCCTGCGCCAGCGGCTCATGGACATGCAGCAGATGATCGCCGTCAACCAACAAGGGATCATGGCGATCGAAGTCATCCGCCGCAACAATAAAGAGCTGATCCGCGGCGTGGATCGCGCCAAGACGGTCACGGTGTCCGCTTTGCGTATCGCGGTGATCGTGGCCAGCGCCCTCTATAACCAGAAGATCGTCCTCAAGAAAATTCAGGCGCTCAACGAAACGACCAACGAACTCATCAGCGGGACCTCCAAAATGCTCAAGGACCAGGGCGCCGCCATCCAGCAACAGGCCATGGAAGCCAGCATTTCCGTAGAAACCCTGCAAGGCGCCTACAACGACGTAATCGCGGCACTGGATGCCATCAGCCAGTACAAGCGCGAAGCCCTGCCCAAGATGAAGCTGACGGTGGAGCAATTCCGCGATCTGGCCGCGAAGGGCGAAAAGGAAATCGAGCGTCTCGAAAAGGGCAACGCCACCGGGTTGTAATCACCGGGATGAAGCCTATGGCCGCTCCGTCTCCAGCAGCGCGTTGATGGCTCGCACATCCTCCTCGCCCAACGCGCCGACGGCCGCTTTCAGCCGTAGTTGAGCAAGCAGCGTGTCGTAACGGGCGCGGGCGAGCTGTTGCACGGCATCGGCAAGCTGACTTTGGGCGTTGAGCACGTCGATATTGATGCGCACGCCGACTTTGTAGCCAAGACGGTTGGCATCGAGCGCCGAGGCCGAGGACACCCGCGCCGCTTCCAGCGCCCGCACTTGCGCCATGCCGCTGGTGACGCCGAGATACGCCTCGCGCGCCGCCAGCGCCGCCGCACGGCGGGCTTCTTCGAGATCGGACTCCGCCTTGATCCGTAACGCCGCTGCTTCGCGGGTGCGCGAAGACACCATGCCGCCCTGATACAGCGGCACGTCCAGCTGCACACCGACCGTGCCGCTATCGTCGCGATCAATCGAGTCGGCAGGACGATTGGTGCGACCATAGCTCGCCACCAGATCTACCGAAAACAGATGCCCGGCGCGTTCGCGCTCGTAGGCACGAGCCGTGATTTCGCGTGTGAGCGTTTGCGCCTGCACACCGAAATCGCTTTTTTCAGCGGCATCCACCCAAGCCGCGATGTCGTCCGGCTTGGGGCCGGGAAGCGTCACGCCGGACTTCAGGCCAGCCAACTCGTCGGGGGCATGGCCGACGATGCGCGCCAACGCCTCGCGCGCCACATCGAGCGTGTTGCGGGCGGCAATCTCCTGCGCCGAGGCGAGATCGAAACGCGATTGTGCTTCGTGCACGTCGGTGACCGTCACGGTGCCCACCTGAAAACTGGTGCGCGCCAGCTCCAGCTGTTCGCCCGCCGCCGTGCGCAACTGCACGATGGCCGCCAGCGCATCGCGGGCGTTGAGCACCTTGAAATACGCCTCGGCGGTGCGCAGGATCAGCGCTTGTGTTTCCTGCCCGAACGCACTGTCGGCCAGCTCTGTCTGCAACGCGCCTTCCTTGTATTGCAGCCAGTTCTGGGGCCGGAACAGCGGCGCGGTCAGCTGTAGCGCGTAGCTGTTGCTGTTGTAGCGCGCCTTGGTCGTGTCCGGTGCGTCGCGGGGGCGGACTTTCTCATCGTTCCAACTCGATCCGGCCACTGCGCCGATGCTCGGCAACAAGGCGCTCCTGCCCTGCACGACCTTTTCTTGCCCGGCCTCGTGCTGCGCGCGCGCGGCAGCGTAGCGGGCATCGTGCGCGAGCGCATCGAAATAGATTTCCAGCAAATCAGCCGCGCTCGCCGCGCCCGCCGCCAGCATGTACGCAACCGCCACCCCGGCGCGGACAAGCGGGCGAAAAGAAAAGCGCGGGTCAGGGTGGTGTTTCATATCGAGAATCCGTTTCAAAAAAGGAAGGTGCTGGAGTGTGAGCTCTGCTGCAACAGAGGAACCACCGTCTCGAACAAGTCTTGCCGCAAAAGATGCTTCTTGTCCATACGTGTCACCAAACAGGCCTTCATCGTCGGCGCCGCGCCCACAAAAGCAAACAGGCGTCCGCCGGGCTTGATTTGCGCAAGCAAACCTTCCGGCAATTCGGGCAGGCCGCCGGAAACCACGATGACATCGTAAGGCGTTTGCGGAAACCAGCCTTGCGCGCCATCGCCTTCCTCGACGACAACGTTGTCGGCACCCGCGCGCGCCAGATTATTGCGTGCCTGTTCCGCCAGCTGCGGCTCGATTTCCACCGAATACACGCGTTTCGCGCGCTTTGCCAGCAGCGCTGCAAAATAACCGCTGCCCGTGCCAACTTCCAGCACCGAGCCAGCATATGCGATTCGCAACGCCTGTAGGACACGGCCTTCAAGGGCGGGCCTGAGCATCGCCTGCCCGCAAGCCAAGGGGATCGCAACATCGGCAAAGGCCAGCTCACGCGCCGCGGACGGCACGAAGTCCTCGCGCCGCACCGTCGTCAACAAGCGGCACACCCCTGGATCCGTCACCTCCCAGGGGCGCATCTGGCGCTCGATCATGTTGACCCGCGCGTCCTCGAAATTCATGCACGACTCCCGCGAAAAAAGAATCCCACGCTGGCGGCGATCGCCTTTTCATGTCCAGAGATCCGCATTCTATGGAAAGTCGGTGCGATGCCTCAACTCGTCAGCGGGCCGGTGAAACCATCGAAGCCCAAGTCAGCAAGAATCGCCTGCTGCTCGGGGCGATCGATCCCTTCCGCGATGGTGGTGAAACCCAGCGCATGCGCAAGCATGACGAGACTGCGCACGAAACTCTGATTGCCTTTGTTGCTGTCGATGTCTCGCAGCAGCGACGCGTCGACCTTGAGATAATCGAGGCCGAGGTCGTGCAAATCGCCCAAGGCGGAAAAACGCGGCCCGGCATGCTTGATGCCGAGCTTGATGAAAAACGGATCGACGGCAATACAAAAAGCGTGAAATGCGGCAGGGTTGCGCACCGCGCCCTCTTCGGGCACTTCCAACCACAAACGCGCGGACATTTCCGGCGAAGCGCGCAACAAGGCGATCAGCTCGGCAATGAAGCGCCCGTCCTGAAGCGCCGAAGCCGAAATGGCCACTGCCACCGGATCGCCGCCCGCGCGGATGCGCTCGAGCGCAAGGCGAACCACGGCAAGATCCAGCCGCCCGACCAAGCCGAGACGCGTGGCCCAAGGCAGGAAATCGCCGGTCTTGAACAAAATGTCGCCCGCCGACAAATTCACCGGGGCTTCGTTGTGAATCAGCTCGTTCCGAAGCGTGCGCACCGGCACCGAGCCGAGCTGGAGCCCAGCCCCTGCCAATGCGGTCGTCAATATCTCGCGCCACAGCTCCTGATTGCGCGCCGGTGGCGCGGCCTCGTCACGCGCCTCGATCTTCAGGGAGCGCGCACCTTCCAGTTCGGCCTCGGCCAATGCCGTATCGAGCCGGGCAAGAATGGATGCCAAAACATCGGCGCGCGAATACGACACCGCCGCCATGGGCAGAGAAAGCAGATTGGCATTCGGATGCTGGTCGGCAATGGCATGCACCCGCTCCGCGACCTGCACCGCCCATTGCCCAAGCTCGGCCACGGGCGGCGCGAACACCGCGAGATCGCTGCCGTTGAGGCGGCCGCAGACGCGGTTGGCGTTGTCCCGGAACGCGCCCGCCAGCGTTTGCAGCAGTCTGTCGGTAGTCGTCCGTCCGAGATCGCGATTGAGCTCATTGAGTCCGCACACCCGCAAGATGAGCAACGTTCCTTGCGCGGGCGCATCCGGGTTATCCAGCTGGGCGGAGAACGCATTGAGGAATTGCCGCCGTTCGAGCAGGCCGGTCACGGCGTCTTCCTGCACCTGACGACGCAGGGTTTCGAGCCGTTGCGCCTCGTCGGCGAGCATCTGCCGCACACGCTCGGAGAGCGCGTTCATCGCCCGCACCACCACCTTCAATTCGGCGGAGCGGGGTTCGGGCGTGGTAATAAAACGACGCTCGCCAATCGCCTGTGCATGGGCGACGAGCGTACGCAACGGCTGGGTGATCCGGCCCAATAATCCCCAGCCGACGAGCCCGGCAATCGCGGCGACAGCGGTGAACAACAGCAAGAACCACAAGAGGCTGTTCCACAACGCCTTGTTGGCATAACTAGTCTGGCTTTCCACGAAAAGCGTGCCGAAGGGTTGCCAGCCATTCGATATGGAACCCTCGCCCGGCAACGCCTTGATCGCGGCCAGATTGACGAACCATGCCGGGACGCCTTGGGGAGAATCGTCAGAATTATATTCGGCGATCACCTTGCCTTCGAGATCCGTGACGCGCAGCGTGCGGTACAACCCCAAAGCGCCCTGGGAGTTGATCTGCGTCTCGATGGTGCCCCGATCCTTGTCGAGCTGCGACACCGACAGCGCGATGGCCTTGGCAATGTTCGTGTTCGCATCGTTGAGTTGCTCCTGGAGGTAATAGCGTGCCGTCCACGTGCTCACACCCAGGCTTCCGACCAGGGCAAGCAGGGTGACGATAACGATGGCGATCCAAAGCTGCTTAATCAGGGACATGGCCGTAACTTCCAGAAAAGACCGCACGAGTATAAAGCGACGGACGATGTGAACGGGCCTTCATCTTCTGACCACCTTGCGCAATAGCGGCGGGGATTTTGCCGCTGTTTTGTACGCCTTATGCGTCGCGCGCGCCCTGGTGGCCTTTCTCTCCGAGGACCGGAACTTGACCTTGGCGATCTTCTTCTTCGGCAGCTTCGCCTTGGCCAGCCTCGACTTCGATGACCGGGACCGATCCGCCAGCCGCAAGGCGGGGCGAATCTCCGCCGCTTCCCACGACAAAAGCGAGCGGTAGCTGAGCATGGACAACGAGGGATCCCACCCTTCACGCCGCATGCGCTGGAGCACGTCGCGCCAGCGCGACAGACGCGTCCGGGGGTTGGAGGACGAGGTCTTTTCCCCTTCCATCCACAATCCTTCGTGATTGAAGCTGAAAATTGGGAACAGGTCGGGGCGGCTGCGGGCCGGGAGAATCTCTTGGTGCAGGATATCCAGCACCAAGGGATCGGCGGCGGGCGACTTGAAGTAGCTCAACACCATGTGAGCCTGGGTGCGGTTGCCTTCCGCGCCGCTCAAGCGGGCGCGCACATAGAACAGCCGCAGCTTCTGCACGGGAATGTCCATCAGCCGCAAAGTGATGTATTTCGCGATCGCATAATCCTCGCAATCGCCCGCCTGTTTGCCGAAAGTCTCCAGCGGCGTCGCCCAGTAATCGGTTTGGTGCCACAACACGATGTCATCTGCGTACAGCACATGCCTGTTGACAAACGAATTGGCGCGTTCGAGCTTGACGCGATCGGGCACCGTCCGGGAATCCGCGATCATCTCGCGCCAGTCCTGGATCGTTTTTTTCGCCGCGATGCCGTATTGCGCTTCGGCCAGCTGCTCCATACGATCGAAGTCGGTGTCCGCACGAACCATGCCTGCCATGCATACGCAACAAATGACAAAAAGGCACCTTACCCACGCCGCCCAAAGGGAAGGTAGTGGAAAAGATGGCGGACAACCGCATGTGATGCGGGCCAGGACAGGTATCGAAATGGCGATTTTCATGGAGAAGAATCGGCCAACGCCAAAATTAGTCTCCCCCCGGATCAAAAACGTACAGACCACATACCGCAGCCTGTGTGAGACAGATGGATCGGATCGGCAAAATGCCGACCGAACTCATGGCCACTATCCCCCCTCAGCTGCACATTGACAAATGACTTTGCGTGATTACAAAATGTCGCCGCCATTCGTGAGATTTGTCACACTTGATACTGGCTTTCGCTGTATCAACGTTATAGCTTGGCACGAGTAGGTTTCGTGCGAGTACGTCCGGACAGCACAGATTTTAGTTACAGGGCATGTTGCGGGCAGCACACAGTTTTGAGCGATGAACAGCGTCAAATACCGATTTCTGCCGCGGCAAGTTGGCGTGCCTTCCGAACCGGCGTTACACTGAGGCAGCTTGAAATATAAATTGTCATTGATGCCCGGTCGCGTGACAGACGCACGCGAGGGTTCTCAAACGTTTGGAGATCGCACTATGAGCAGGATTAAGACGCTAGCTTGTCTGGCGGTGGCCTCGGCCCTGCAGGCTTTGCCCGGAGTATCCGTAGCGCAAGATGCTGCGGCTTCACAAGAATTTTCCGGAACGACTTCCAGGGGTGCGTTGCTGGATGCGGTACGCAAAGCCGTGGTAAGCAATCCCGAAGTTCAAGCAAGCTGGCACGGCTATCGGGCCGCGACCGCCGCGCAGGATGTCGCCCGCTCTGGCTATCTGCCAACTCTCGACGTGAATGCCAATACCGGCCGCAGGTGGCGCAAAGAGCCAGGCAGCGACAAGGAAAGCTGGAACTATCGTGGCGCCGGGCTGGATCTTTACCAGATGATCTATGACGGTTTTGCCACGAGCAGCGAAGTTTCGCGCATGGGCTACAGACGCCTCGTGAGCTATTACGATCTGCTCGAAGCCTCGGAAAATGCCGGGGTCGAAGTCATCCGTGCCTATGCCGATGTCGAGCGCTATCGCAAACAAGTCGATCATGCCAAGGCAAATTACGCCGCCCACAAGCAGATATACGACCAGATCAACAACCGTACCTCCGCCGGCGTGAGCCGCAAGGTCGACCTCGATCAGGCAACCGGGCGTCTGGCGTTGGCCGAAGCCAATTTGTTGACCGAAGTCTCCAATCTGCACGATGTCAGCGCGCGCTATCAGCGTCTGGTTGGTGAATTGCCGCCCGATGCGATGCCGTCGCTCGCGGACAGCTTCGCCAATGTGCGGCTGCCGGAAAATATCATCACCGCTTTGCGCACCGCTTACGTAAACAACCCCTCCTTCAACGCTGCAATCGAAGGCGTCCGTGCCAGTTTTTCCAATCGTGACAAGGCGCGCTCCGGCTATCAACCTCGCCTCGATTTGCATGCAAACACCGGAGTTGCCTACAACAGCGAGGACAACGATTACACGGACTACAAAGGCACGGCACGCGACAGCCGGGTCGAATTGCTGTTCAACCTCAATCTTTTCCGTGGCGGCGCCGACCATGCCCGCGTTCGTCAAGCGGGCGAAGAAATCAATCAGGCCCAGGATTTGCGCGAAAAAGCCTGCCGCGACCTGCGCCAGACTTTGACCATCGCTTTCCAGAACACGAAAGCGTTGAGCGAAAAGATGGCCTACCTCGACAAGCATCAAGCATCGTCCGCCTTGACGCGTGAAGCCTATCGTCGTCAGTTCGACATCGGGCAACGCACCCTGCTCGACCTGCTCGATGGCGAAAACGAGTATTTCACTTCACAACGCAGCTACACCAATGCGCAATACGACCTGCTGGTCGCGGAAGCGCAGACTTTGGCGGGAACAGGAGAGCTTCTGCACACCTTGGGCGTCCAACGTGAAGATTTGCCGACAGCGAAAGACGCCGGGCAAAACCGCGACACGGTTGACCCCGCCGACATGTGCCCAGCCGACGCCCCCGCGCCAGTGGAAGTCGACAAGCCTCTGCTTGGCGGCACCGCTTTTCGGTAGTTTGAGATGACCTGCGCCGGGTCGCTCGCCTAGCTGAATTTCGCTTCCTCCCCACGCCCACACCGACCGGCAACCCGGTCGACGTGGGCGTGGCGCTAGCTGCCTCCGTATTATCGGTAGCGACGCTCGCCTGGGTTGTTCGGCACGCAACGGTAACCCGCCACGCGGGTGTTGGGCACACTTCATGGCCGGGAAGTCCCGGCAGTGTAAGCGTGTCCGCTGGCGCGCTCACCGCCGAGCGCACCGAACCGGTGCAGGAAATTGGGCCGCACCACCACGTCGACTTGCCGTTGCAAAACGCCTGCCGCGTCAATGGCGATGGCGAGCTTGCGCGACGCGGGATAAGCTCTCGATCCGACCGTTCGCTGGAGTCATTGTGTTCCACCTGTTCGAGAGACTCGTCGATCCTTATCCCGATACCCCACCCGCGCCCGCGCCGCGCGGATTTTTCGCGTTCCTGTGGCGTGGCACCGAGGGTACACGCGGGCTGATCGCCGCGATGACGGTGTGTACGGCAATCGCCGGGGCGTTCGAAGCGCTGCTGTTCGCCATGCTCGGCAAGGTGGTGGACTGGCTGGCCAAGGTGGAACCGGCGCGGCTGTGGGAGAGCGAAGGGCACAAATTGCTGCTGCTAGCGGGGATTATCACAGCGAGCGTGGGCGTTGTTTTTGTGCAGTCGCTCATCAAGCATCAGGCGTTGGCGGGGAATTTCCCGATGCGCTTACGCTGGAATTTCCACCGCATGCTGCTCGGTCAGAGCATGGCCTTTTATCAGGATGAGTTCGCTGGGCGCATTTCGGCCAAGGTGATGCAAACGGCGCTGGCGGTGCGGCAGACCTGCTTCATCCTGACCGACATTTTGGTATTCATCGTCATTTACTTCGTGACGCTGGTGGCGGTGCTCGGCACGTTCGACCGCTGGCTGCTCGTGCCGCTGTTCGGGTGGCTGGCGCTTTACGTGGGGGCGCTGCGCTATTTCGTACCGCGTCTGGCGCGCGTCTCGAAGGCGCAGGCGGATGCGCGCGCGATGATGACGGGGCGCATCACCGACGCCTATACGAACATCGCCACGGTGAAGCTCTTTTCCCACGCCGGGCGCGAGGCGGGATACGCACGCGAGGCGATGCAGGAATTCCTCGTGACGGTGCACGGACAAATGCGGCTCATCACCAGCATTTTGGTGGTGCAACACATACTTTCGATGGGGTTGATCCTCGCTGGAGCGGGCACGGCGCTGTGGCTGTGGTCGCACGGCGCCGTCGGCATGGGCGCGGTAGCGGCGGCCACGGCGATGGCTTTGCGGCTGATGGGCATGTCGCACTGGATCATGTGGGAGATGGCGGAGCTATTCGAGAATGTCGGCACGGTGCAGGACGGCATCAACACGCTCTCCCGCTTGCCGCAAGTGGTGGATGGGCCGGGCGCGCGAACGCTCACGGTGACGCGCGGCGAAATTCGCTTCGAGCACGTCGGCTTCTCCTACGGCCTGCACCGGAAGGGTAGCGCCAAGACGGCGAAATGGGTGATCGAGGACTTGGATCTCGTCATCCATCCTGGCGAGAAGATCGGCCTCGTGGGGCGCTCCGGCGCGGGGAAATCGACCCTCGTCAATCTGCTGTTGCGTTTCTACGATCCGGAAGAAGGCCGCATCCTCATCGACAATCAAGACATCGCCACGGTCACGCAAGACAGCCTTCGCGCACAGGTCGGCATGGTGACACAGGACACTTCGTTGTTGCACCGCTCGGTGCGCGAAAACATCCTTTACGGCCGCCCCGGCGCCGATGACGAAAGGATGGTCACCGCCGCAAAAAAGGCCGAGGCACACGAATTCATCCTTACCCTCACCGACCCGAAAGGCCGCAGCGCCTACGACGCCCACGTTGGCGAGCGCGGTGTGAAGCTCTCCGGCGGCCAGCGCCAGCGCATCGCCATTGCGCGCGTGATGCTGAAGGACGCGCCCATTTTGTTGCTCGATGAAGCCACCAGCGCACTCGATTCCGAAGTCGAGGAAGCCATCCAGACCAGCCTGTATCAGTTGATGGAAGGCAAGACCGTGGTGGCGATTGCGCACCGTTTATCGACGATCGCGGCAATGGATCGGCTGATCGTCGTCGATCAGGGGCGCATCGTGGAAGAAGGCAATCACGAGAGCCTGCTGGCCAAGGGTGATCTTTATGCCCGCCTGTGGGCACGGCAAAGCGGCGGCTTTCTGGGTGACGAATCGGCCGAGGAAGCGGAAGCCGGCTAAAAAAATGGCCGAAACCAAGTTCGGCCATGCAGCAAACACCAGTAGAAACACCTCAGTAGAAAATGTCCTGTAGTGCATCGACCACCATGTTCGTACCGATCGCGATCAGCAGGATGTCACCCGCCACGCGCACATACCGGTGTCCCCTCGGCGCGGGCGGCAACTCGGCAACCAGCCGGCCTGGAACGTCGTAGTAGCGCACATTGCGCGGCAACGCCCTTCCGCGCAACCAATCACGCTTGTGGGGAGAGGGCGAGCAATATCCACCGCGACGGCTCAACCCGTCCGGGCATCTGCCTTTGTTGTAATTCCGCCGGTAATAGTCATGCGCGACGCCGCGGTAACGGTCATCGAAACGGAAGTTCTGTTGCGGCGGCGGGGGCGGCGGTTGGACATGCCGCGGCGGAGGTGGCTGGACATGGTGCTGACCTTGAGGCGGCGACGGATGATGATGGTCACGATCATGCGGCGCGGCCATCACCGAGGCGCTGACAAAAGCGCCTGCGGCCAGCAAAATCACCGCAGCAGCGCGAGAACCGATACGAAGTTTCATAGTGCCCTCTTTGTTGGTGGCTGCCGCACGAGTGCGCACGGCATGCCTGTTGGGAAGGGTGAAGCCTGCCCGAAAAAACATCACCGGCGACGGTGCCCGCCGCCATCACGGCCTCCACCACGATGCCCACCGCCGTAGCGCGGAGGTGGAGGCGGACGGCGTTCGGGGCGGTAGCCTCCCCGATGATGGCGTGGCTCGTCATAGTAGTAATCAGGCCCGCTCGATACGGTTGCACCGATAATGGCCGCAGGCAGCAGAAGCGGTGCAAGGAGGACGCTGCGGGTGATTTCTCCATGTTTGGCCGAAGCTGGGGCGCTGACAAAAGCGCCAGCCAGCAGCACGACGGCCAGCAGGGTGCGTGTTTTGAGGTGAGTTTTCATCGTATTTTTCCTTTGATTACGGGAATGCACGGATTTCAGCGGCGGTGCCCGCGGCCGGGCCTGTGGCGGCGATCATGGCGATCCCAATGCCGATACGGTCTGTGGCCGTACCCATAGCGCGGCGGCGGCGGTGCGACGAAAATCGGTGGTGGCGCAACGATGATCGCCGGTGGCGGCGGCAGCAAAACGACCGGACCGTAATGACGCCCATGCCGGGCCTGCGCCGGGGAGCTGGCTATGGCAGCCGCGGCAAGGGTGGCCATCAGGGCGGCGCGAGAGGCAAAACGAATATTCATGATCTGTTCTCCTTGACAGAGCGCTCGAATAAAAAACTTTGTCACGGGCGTAAAGATACCCGTCCACCAAAACGTAATCATATCCGCGCTGTAACGACATGTAAGCATTTGTAGTCACACGCGCGTTTTCCCGTTCATGCCAGACTACGTCATGTTGCGTATTCCACCCACTTCGGCGTCTCCTTGAATTGTCATTTGAGCGCGACGCCGTGCCGGTTGCTGCGAACCGCTGAAACCCCCCATTTCACCGCCAGATACAAGGCGTGGGCGCGGAAAAGCGAGGGGCTGAAGCTCAACGCGACATCGCCCCCATCGCCTCCGAACCGATGGCGCTGGCGCGCGAGGGCAAGACCAGGCGCGAACGCCAAGGACTCGGTGCGGCGCGGCTCATCAGAGCGAACGTCATGGAAAGCATGGCTGAAATTCGCGGGCATAAAAAAACAGGCTTCGAGAAGCCTGTTTTTTTATGCAATGCGCGCGCCAGCGCGCAGGCAACCTTACTTTTCCAGCAGGCTGCGCAGCATCCACGCGGTTTTTTCGTGGACTTGCAAACGCTGGGTCAGGAGATCCAACGTCGATTCGTCGTCCGCCTTGTCCGCCAGCGGCGCAACGCTGCGCGCAGTCCTGGCAACGGCTTCGTGACCGCGCACGAGTTGGCGGATCATCTCATTGGCCTCCGGTACGCCTTCGGGCTGTTTCAGGCTGGCGAGCTTTTCGAATTCTTTGTAGGAGCCAGGAGCAGGGAAATCCAGCGAACGGATGCGCTCGGCGACCAGATCGACCGCCGTGGCGAGCTCGGTGTACTGCCCCTCGAACATCAGGTGCAGAGTGTTGAACATCGGCCCGGTGACGTTCCAGTGAAAGTTGTGCGTCGTCAGATACAGGGTATAGCTGTCGGCCAGCAGCTTCGATAGCCCTTTGGCGATCTTGGCGCGGTCTTCTTTTTTGATGCCAATGTCGATTTCCATGCTTGCTCTCCCTCGATGTTTTCCATGCCGGGACGGCCCGGATAGCTCACCATGCTATGCCAATCGAACTGAAACGTCTAATTGAAGGCATGTATTTATAGTATCGCTAAAAACTATCTTTCAACGTGAATTAATTCGCTTGCAACTATAGGACGCGTCAGATGTTTTCCCGCGCCGGAGCGGGGCCGATGGGGCGCACGCCGGGCAGATCGCTGTCGAGAATGGCGGCGCGCAGGATGTCGATCGCGCCGCTGCGCGGGTACGTGACTCGCCAAGCCAGCACCACGCGGCGGGTAGGTTCGGGGTCCGCGAAGGGGCGTACGGCCAACAACGGATTGGCCGCTTTTTCGCCGTCCGCCGCGGTGCTCGGCAACACCGTCAGGCCAAGGCCAGTGGCGACCATGTGGCGGATGGTTTCCAGCGAACTGCCTTCAAGCGTGCGCTGCAGGCCGCCCGAACTCTGGCATTGCGGACAGACTTCCAGTACTTGATCGCGGAAGCAGTTGCCCGCGCCGAGCAGCAGCAATTGATCGGCCGCGAGTGTGTCGGGGACGATTTTTTCCTGCGCCGTCCACGGGTGATCCACTGCCATCACAACGCGGAAAGGTTCATCGTAGGCCGGCTGCGTGACGATGCCCGGCTCCCCGAATGGCAAGCTGATGATGATGACATCGAGCTCGCCGCGCTTGAGCGCCTCGACCAGCTGCGCGGTGTAGTTCTCACGGATGATGAGCGGCATGCGCGGCGCGCGCTGGTGCACGCGCGGAATCAGGCTCGGCAGCAGGTAGGGGCCAATGGTGTAGATCACCCCAAGACGCAACGGCCCGGACAGCGGATCTTTACCAGCGGCGGCGATCTCGTCGATATGGGCGACTTCCACCAGCACTTTCTCGGCCTGCGCGACGATACGCCGCCCGGTCTCGGTGACCTTCACCTCGGAGGGGCTGCGCTCGAAGAGCTGGATACCGAGTTCTTCTTCCACCTTCTTGATCGCGACCGACAGCGTCGGCTGCGATACATGGCACTTTTCGGCGGCGTGTCCGAAGTGGCGTTCGTGGGCAAGTGCGACGAGATAGCGCAGATACGTCAAAGTCATGGCAATATTCCGTTCCGGCTTGTTGTTATGCACGTCGGTGAAGAAGAATGCCCCGGAGCAGTGCATGGCGCAAGGAAGATTGCTGTTTTCGTGCGTCGCCGTGTGGTGTACTTGCGCATTACGCGAGGATTGGTGAAAACACGGGAACAGCCAGCCAAAAACAGCGTCAATGTTGTTGTCGCTACCTATATCGGTAGCTTCTTTCGCTCAACCGTTTTTAGTGTCGAGGAACGTGAATGAAAAAGACTCTTGCAATTGTGGCCTTGGTCGCCTTTACGCTCGGCGCCTGCCTGCCCGACGATAGTTCCATCCCCACCGCCCGCGCCGACAACGCCGCGGCGGCCCCTGCCGCGCCCGCGGTAAGAAACGGGTTGCCCGATTTCGCGGATCTGGTCGAGCGGGTCAGCCCCGCCGTGGTCAACATCAGCGTAGACGAAACCATCCAGCCCGACGGTGACGGCAATCCTTTCGGCAACGATCCGTTTCTGGATTTCCTGCGCCGCTTCGGCATGCCCGCGCCGGGCTTCCCCAATAATCGCCCCAACACACCGCGCGAACGGCATAGCGTCGGCTCCGGCTTCATCGTCAGCAGCGACGGCTACGTGCTCACCAACGCGCACGTCGTGGGCGAAGGCGGCGCGGAAGTGACGGTGAAACTCACCGACAAGCGTGAATTCAAGGCCAAGGTGATCGGCTCCGACCGCCGCACCGATGTGGCGGTCATCAAGATCGATGCCCAAAACCTGCCGACGGTGGCCATTGGCGATCCCGACCGCGCCCGCGTCGGCGAGTGGGTGGCGGCCATCGGCTCGCCGTTCGGCTTCGAGCACAGCGTCACCGCTGGCATCATCTCGGCCAAGGCCCGCCGCCTGCCGGACGAGAACTACGTGCCTTTCCTCCAGAGCGACGTCGCCATCAATCCCGGCAATTCTGGCGGCCCGCTGTTCGATCTCAATGGCCGTGTGATCGGCATCAATTCGCAGATTTTTTCCCGCAGCGGCGGCTTCATGGGCATCTCCTTCGCCATTCCGATCGATGTCGCCATGAAGATAAAGGATCAACTCGTCCAGTATGGCAAGGTGCAACGCGGACGGCTGGGCGTCTACATCCAGAACGTCACCCCCGATCTGGCCTCGTCGTTCGGGCTCGATACCCCGCGCGGCGCGCTGGTGGCGCAAATCGACCCCAAGAGCGCGGCGGCGCGCGCCGGGCTGAAGTCGGGCGATATCGTACTCAAGGTCGACGGCAAGGACGTGAAAGAATCGGAGGAAATGCCGCGCATCATCGGCGACAAGCAACCGGGCAGCAAAATCGTGCTCGAAATCTGGCGCGGCGGCAAGAGCCGCGAAATCACCGCTGTCCTCGACGACGACCCGGGCGCCACCGCAAAGAGCCGTGACGCCAAGAACCCGAACGCGCACGGCAAGGCCAACAAACTCGGCCTGCGCCTGCGCGCCCTCACGCCGCCGGAAACCTCGCAGCTCGGCATCGAAAACGGCGTCTTGGTCGAAGCGGCCAGCGGCCTTGCGGCGCGCGCGGGTTTGCAACGCGGCGACGTGATCCTTGCCCTGAACAACCAGCCGGTCGTCTCGCCCGCTCAGTTCGTGCAGCTGATCGACGCGGCGGGTAAACGCGCCGCTTTGCTGGTGCAGCGCGGCGACGCAAGGATTTTCATCCCGTTCAAGATCGACTGACCGCTGGAGGTTCGTTCAACGTTTTTCCAGCCGGGCGGAGGTTTCCTCCGTCCGGCTGTTTCACATCAGGGAAAACCCTGACGGCCGTTCGTCACCCCGCGAGCGTAAATAATTCACGAATGAACTAGTATCAAACGGTACGCTTTGCTTAACAAAAGTTGGATGCGCAAATGAAAAAACTATTTATCTTATGCATACTTACTTTGCCATCTTTAGCCTGTGCAAAAGACATATATAAATGGACGGAAGGCGGTCAAACATATTACGGTGACACACCGAGAAGCGCCAATGCCGTTATTGTGTCACAGCCTATCATGACCGTGCCGCGTGGCGTACGAGTCAATGCAGAGGCCCTGGCGGCGGACAGAAAAGCGCGCGCGGAAAAACAGCAAGCCGAAACCCGCCATTCACTTGCAAATGAAAATTGCGATCCCATACCGAAAATCGCACAAAATCAATACAACGAACCGCTTGTCGTGGCCGGATGGAATGACAATCATTATCCCGTCAATGCGCATCGCGGCCTGAAATACCGGAATACACAATCACACAAACCTATGTTCAGGGGGTCTTATGAAAGAGGGCGCTGGCAGATGCGTCTGGGAGGGGGAACATAAAGTAACGTCCCGCTGAAAGGACGATTTCCCGGTTTGACCCTGCACGCGGCGGCCAACCACATTGGCGGCCGTTTCTTTTTTTGCGTGCCCGGAACCTTGTGCCCGTGTCGTAGTCGTACTGCCGCCATCGTGCGCCATGCCACCTCCCTTTGACATGCGCCGCAAGTTGAATATCATTGATCGCTTGGCATGCTTCGCATGCCATTCACCCACAACACGAGGTTCGTAATGAAGAAATTCGCTATCGCCACTCTTGGCATCGCCACCCTGTTGCTGGCCGCCAACGCGTCCGCCCAAGTCAAGCCCGAAGACCAGATCAGATACCGTCAGGCCGCATACAGCTTCGCGTCCTGGAATATGGGAAAAATCAAGGCCAACCTCGATGGCGGCTACAACGCCGATCAAGTGAAAGCCGCTGCCAACGCCATCGCCGCCGTTGCCAACTCCGGCCTCGGCGCGCTGTTCGGCCCCGGCACCGACAAAGCCATCGGCGCTCAGAAAACCTCCGTCAAACCCGAACTGTTCCAAAACGGCGCGGAAGTCGCCAAGCTCTCGGGCAATTTCACCAAAGCCGCCAACGACCTCGCCGCCGCTGCCGCCACGGGCGACGCCGCCACGGTAAAAACCGCTTTCGGCGAAACAGGCAAGACCTGTAAGGCGTGTCACGATCAGTTCAAGGCGCGCAACTAACGCGGTTCCGTATGACGAAAGGCTCCCGGTGGCTCTGGGAGCCTTTATTACGCTGGCACATTGCGAGACTAACTGCGCCGGACGCCCAGCCATATCAGGGCGCGAATGATAAATTCCGGCACGATGCTGAAGATGTAGATCGTAACGATGCCATGCAAAACGGCCATGATCAGCAGCAACGCCGGAATGTCGTAGCCCCGCCCCAGGAACAGGCCAGAGCCGACCGCGACCACCACCATGAACAAGGCGTTGAGAATGTTGTTGGCGGCTACGACCCGGGCGCGGCAATCGACTGGGCTGCGTTGCTGCACGAGAGCATAGAGCGGTACGCAGTAAATGCCGCCGGAAATGCCCATTAAAAGCAGGTCGCCTAAAACGCGCCAGACGGTGATGTCGCACAGCGATTCGGCAAGCGGAAGCACCGCGTCGGTGCCCGCAATGGGTGCGACGAGCGCGAGGTCGATGCCGAAGATTGTCATGCCGAGCGCGCCCAGCGGCACCAGCCCTGGCTCCACCGCCTTGCCGCGCCGCTGCGTGAGCCTGTCGCACAGCAGCGATCCAACGCCGATGCCGACCGAAAATACCGCAAGCAGCAAAGTCACCATGCTTTCACCGCCGCCAAGTATCGATTTGGTATAGCTGGGGAATTGCGTTAACAGTAATGCGCCGTAAGCCCAGAACCATGAAATGCCCAGGATGGAGAGGAAAACACTGCGTTCCCGCCGGGCAAAGCCGATGCAATGCCAGGTTTCGAAAAGCGGATTGGCCGCGATCTTCAATTCCGGCGCAGGCGCGGGCGCAGAGGGAATGCGGCAGCTTGCCCAAAAGCCGCCAAGCGCCGCCACGAGACAAATACCGACGATCCAGGCTGTGGCGCCGTCGAACCCGGCCAACAGGCCGCCAACGAGTGTGCCGAACAAAATAGCAACGAAAGTGCCTGCTTCCACCAGCGCATTGCCGCCCACGAGTTCTTCTTCGCGCAGGTGTTGCGGCAGAATTGCATATTTCACCGGGCCGAACAGGGTGGATTGCAAGCCAAGCAGAAAAAGCGCCGTGAGAAGCACGCTCAGACTGTGCAGCCAGAACCCTGCTCCGGCAATCAGGATAATGGCAATTTCCAGGGCCTTGGTCGCGCGCGCCAGCCGCGCCTTGTCGAATTTGTCCGCCAATTGCCCGGCGGTGGCGGAGAAAAGAAAGAACGGCAAGATAAAAAGCCCCGCCGCGAAATTGACCAGCACTTCCGGCTTCATGTCCGTCCAGGAAACAGCACTGAAGGCCAGCAATATCATGAGAGAATTTTTATAGGCATTATCGTTGAACGCCCCCAGGAACTGGGTCAGGAACAGCGGCCAGAAACGGCGTTCACGAAAAAGGGCGAATTGGGAATGATGTTTTGCGGTTCCGCCACCGGGAAATTGCGGCATGTTTTCGTCTTTCATTTAGAGGGTCTCAAAAAAAGAGCGGGTCTCGAACACTTTGGCGGGGAATGATTTGCCCTGCCAACTCAGGTTCCGTTTCAGCGCCAGGTCGAAATAAAGGGGATTGTGTTCGCGCAGCGTTTCCAGATCGGCAACGGCTTCTTTCGGCAAAAGACCATCGGCAGCCAGCGCGGCAGGCGAAATCAACGGCAAAATGCCCGGCAGCGGGTAATCGGAGCCGTTGAGCAGGCGTCCATGCCAGTCGTCGCGCGCGAGCAAGGTACGGATGACCTCAGGCTTGCGATTGCGCAACACAATCGCTGAAATATCGCCGAATAACTGTTCCTTCCATTCGGGCCGATCCATGAGGCGGGCGAAAAGCTCGAAACTCGTCCGCCCCTTTCCAGGCGCATCCAGGTCTTCGTCTTGGCCAACGCTCGCGCAATGCGCCACAACAACCCGCGCGCCCGCATCCAGCGCCCGGCGCAGCTTCAGCGGATTGCCAAGATGCTCCATGCTCGCGCTCTGCGCCGCTTTTTCCGCGCCGCAATGGCTGATGAGCGGCAGGCGCAGGCGAGCAAGCGCGGCGAAAAAGGCATCGCAACGCTTCGATGCGGGGTCGATGTTCTGCGCCGCGGGCAGCCATTTCACCGCTTTCGCGCCCTGCGCGGCGGCGGCTTCGAGCCGGTCGACCGCATCGGGACGGTAAGGATGAATAGAAGCGGCCCACTCGAATACATCGGGCCGTTCCGCCGCCATCCGCCGGGCGTATTCGTCAGGGACGCGGAAAGTGCTTTTGTCCGCCGCTGGCTGCCCCTCGTCATCGTGGCACCAGTCGAAAGCGAAGATCAGCGCCTTGACCCCGGCGGGCATGCCTTGTACGAGCATGGCCAGCCGCCGCACATAATTTTCATCCACCGTGCCGGGCATGCTCGATACGCAGCCCGCGTTCAAATAGAACAGGCGCTGACTGTAGAGCACCGGGTGCCACAGGCTCAGGAGACGCGGCCCGACCGCAAGGCCGTTACCGCTGTCGCCGGTGCCCGCAAGATGAACGTGACAATCCCACACCCGTGCAGGATCGAGTCCTTCCCAGGCGCGGGCGAGCCACGGGCTTTCCATCAGGCCATCCAGCACGGGATCACGGCAAGGATTGACGAGAAAAGGTTTGCGCGCGCGGCAGACAGGAAGCACCGCCAGCAAAGCCACGGCGGCGAGGAAGCGACGGCGGGAGAACTTCATTTTCAATTTCTCGCTCCGCTGTTTCAGGCCGCCTCGGCCATTTGCTTCAGGACCACGTAATCGGTCTTGCCCGTACCCAGCAGTGGCAAGGCTTCCACGCATACTATTTTGCGTGGCACCGACAGTTCAGGCATGCCCAGTTCCTGCGCGGCCTTTTGCAAGGCGGCGCGGCCAAGACCGGCATCAGTGGTGAAAAGGACGAGCATTTCACCCTTGTTCTCGTCGGGCCGGCTGGAGACGGCATGCTGCGCGCCGGGAGAGGCCGTCAATGCCAGTTTTTCCACCGCTTCGAGGCTCAGCATTTCCCCTGCCACCTTGGCGAAACGCTTGAGCCGTCCGACGATGCGTACAAAGCCGTCGTCATCGACATCGACGATGTCGCCGGTTTCGTACCAGCCCTCGCCAAATTCCGAGGCAGGCGTCTGCAATTCGCCGGGACGATCCGCTTTCAGGTAGCCGCTCATGACGTTGGGGCCGCGCACGTGCAAGACGCCGCCCTGCGCGATACCCGGCGCGGCTTGCAGACGGTATTCCAGGCCGGGAAGAAACTGCCCGACCGTACCGCCGCGATACGCCATGGGAGTATTTACGGCGATCACAGGCGCGGTTTCGGTTGCGCCATAGCCTTCGAGGATGCGGATGCCGAATTTCTCGAACCACTGGTCGCGCACTGAATTGGAGAGTTTTTCCGCCCCGGCGACGACGTAGCGCAGGCGGTAAAAGTCGTATGGATGCGCGAAACGCGCGTAATTACCCAGGAAAGTGCTGGTGCCGAACATGACCGTGCAGCCACGGTCGTAGGCAAGTTCTGGAATGACGCGGTAATGCAGCGGCGAAGGGTACAGGAAAAGACTCGCCCCGGTCAGTACCGGCAGCAAGCTTCCCGCCGTCAGTCCGAAGGAGTGAAAAACCGGCAGGACATTCAGCACGCGGTCGTCGCAAGTAAAGTCGATGATGGCGCGAATTTGCATGATGTTGGCAAGAATCGCGCGATGCGAGAGCACCACGCCCTTGGGCTTGCCCTCGGAACCGGAAGTAAAGAGCACCGCCGCCGCATCCTCGGGCGTCGCCTCAATCTCCACCTGACGTGGAAACCGCAGCGCCCAACACATCAGCCACAGCTTGTCGAAGAAGGTCGCCTGCCCGCGCAGATCTTCCAGGTAGACGATGCGCTCCAGCCCCTGCAAGGCCGAGAGTTTACCGGCGAGCTTCGCTTGCTCGACGAAAGCGCGCGAGGTGATCAGGGTGCGTATCTGCGCCGCTGTGCATGCCGCCTGCATTCCATCGACGCCCGCCGTATAGTTGAGCATCGCCGGCACGCGCTTGAGCGCCGTCAGCCCGAGAAACAGGCCGATGGTCGGCGCCATATTGGGCAGAAGCAAGCCCACTCTCTCGCCGCGCGCGGTCAGGCGCGCGCTCAATCGCCCGAGCATGAGGGCCATCTTCAGCAAGTCCTGATAGGTATATTCCACCTGCTTGATGTCTTCGACGACGCGGCGATCGCGCCCGTGCCGCTCGATGGCATCGCACAACACGCCGTATAGCGTGTTCTGATGCCGTTTCGCCAGCGCCATCTCCTGCATCAGCCGGCGCAGCGCCTCGCCCGATTTATAGCGGCGAACCTTGGCGTTCGACGCTTCCGGCATCGGCAGACGGGTGGCGGGCAAGACGGTCAGGGTCACGCGCGGGAATGCCCTGCGCCCCTGCCCGCGCACCCGCGAAAAATAGCTGCGCAACGGCCCGTCTATCCGAACGGGCAAGAGTGTCGCGTTGGTTTTCGCCGCCACGAACGCTGGCCCTTCGTAAACCTTCATGAGGCTGCCAGTCAGCGTAATCCGCCCTTCCGGGAAAATCGCCACTGGTCGGCCGGATTCCAGCAAGCGGATCACCCGCTTCATCGCCATCGGATTGCCCGGATCAACCGGCAGATAATCAGCCATCAATCCAAGGCCAGTCCGTAGCCAGATATTCTTCGTCACTTCTGTGTGCACCACGAACACCATGTTTTTGATCGGCAGGAAAAGACCAAGGAGTATCCCGTCGAGGAAAGATTCATGGTTGGCGACCACCAGCAGACGCCGGCCGTCTCCAGTATTGGCGGCCAGGGCTTCCTTCATTCCCTCCACCCGCACGCGAAAGAAGATCCGTGCCAGGGTGCGCAGCAGAAAACGCAGCAAAGCGCGCGTGACGGCTCTTACAGGACTTGCATTTATCATGTTTATTGTTTTCGTTATGTTTGGTTAAAAAAATCAGCAATGGCCGCGCACATAGTCGAGCACATTGCCCAGGACGTTTTCCAGCCAGCGGCTGTTGATCCAATACCAGACTTCCTTGCCGACCTTCTCCGAGTGCAGCACATCCGCTTCGCGCAGGATTTTCAGATGGTGCGATACCGTAGAGCGCGTCAGCGTCGACAC
>JAIRXQ010000019.1 GCA_031268195.1 Azoarcus sp.
ACCGGGTCGTCGTCTGAATCGTCGTCGTAGGTGCTGGGCCTGAACAGCCCCTCGTCGTAATGCACCCATTTCCCGGAGGCTTCGCGGGCATAGACCTGGCCGCTCATGCCGCACACGTACAGCCTGCCGCCTATTTCCCGCATGTGCGTGACGTAGCCGACGGCGCCGTCCTTGTATTCGCTCAGGCGCAGGCCCGCGTCAGGGATTTTTTCAATCTTTTCCGGCCCTGTTTTCCCTGAGTAAATGGAAATTTCCCCTTCTTTGGATAAGGCACAGAAACGCCTCCCCCAATCAGCAGTCGCTTTTTTTACACACACCGACACTATGTTCATGTTGAGATCATGGCAAAACCACCCGTTGCTTGGTAAGCCATCATCTCGTAGGTCATACCGGCCAATGATCGTTTCATTAAATCCAGTCATACTCGTATGGGCATATCGGTCCGGATCGAGATCATCCAGTTGGGATGCCAAATATATGTAGTCATTTTCGATGGCAAAACCATCCAGAAAATGACACTCAACGCCAATTTTTGCTTCCATGACAATCTCCTTTATTCTAGCCCAATGGAACGGTTAATAATTTGATCCCGTTTGCCCATAATCCCATACGGCGGATTCCCCTCGAACAACAACCCCATCGGATCGGCGCGCACCAACACGCTCTTTTCCAAACCTAATTTTTTGTGATGTGCGCGCAGTTGATCTTCAAGATCATGCCGGTTACAACCCGTGACACGACTGGCCGCCGACGCGCCGGCTTTTTCCATCTTGCCGAGCGTCGTGACGCCATTCGGCCTGGGCGGCATGTAGGCAAGCCTGGCTTCGTGAACATCGACCAGCAAATGAATCTTGCCGTGGTCGGCAAGCTTGTTCCAAACTTCGCGTATATAGCGGAGATCGATTCCCTTCCGTTTGATCCCCTTGGTCTGGCTACCATCCGGCGCCGTATTCTTGTCCTTGCCCGTGACGCAAATGCAAAGCCCTTGCCCATGCGTGGGGGCGCCCGGATAGCGCCTGCCGAGTTTGCCTTTTTCGTGGAAAACATGGTCGGGCACGACATGGTGCGGCGTCCCGCCGGACGGGCAGCCATCTTTATATTCCCCCAGCTTGCAGCGCGGACCGGGTTGCTCTTTTCTCTTGACATACCCGCCGCCCTTGCCGCCCCCGAGAACCCGGTCGGCTTTCTTCGTTACCACGTTCTCGATGACGCCCACGCCCCACATGAGCGCCGGGGAGAGCATATCGATCTTCTCGCCCGCCTCCACCGCGTCGGCCACCGCGTCCGCTGCGTGCGCGGTGGCCGATGCCGCCGCGCCGATGCCCGTCGCCACCGCGCCCACTAGCGCGATCGCGCCGCCCGCCGACACCAGAATCGCCCCGAGCGGCGCGCCGATGCCCGTGGCGATCAACAACCCGCCCAATGAGGCGACCGTGCCGCCCACCAGGGCGACGTCGCCGCCCACACTCATCGCCGTATCGCTGAATGTATGCATCGGCTCCGAGTACTCGCCAAGCCATTTCTGGGCGTTTTCTTTCGCCCAGTCGGAATAGGCTTCTTCTTCTTCCGTCTCCGCTTCGACCGGCGGATTGCTGTCCGCCCCCGGCGGCGCGGATTCAGTCTTGGGCACGACGATGCCCACCGTGTTGCCGGACGCCCCCGGTTGCGGATAGCCGTTGGGCTTGATGCCCGAAGACAGCTGCGCTTGTTTCTGTTGCAGTGCTTTTTCTTCTTCCTGGAGCTTGCTGTGCGCCGTATCCAGTTTCGCCTGTGCTTCCTTGACGCGGGGATCATCCGGATCGAGTTGGCGCAGCGCGTCGATGGAGCCTTGAATGTCGGCCAACTTCTCCTTGCGTTCCTGAACGTCGGCGAGCGCGTGCCGATTGGCTGCCAGATCGGCCTCGGGGTCCTCCGATGAAGGCTGGATGATGACGAGTCTGTCTTCACTCATGGCTGTTGCAGATTCATCCACATCTTGTCGCCGGTGCGCACGATGCGCCTGCCGTTTACATAGACGCTCGCGCTATTGTCGATGCTGCGGCTGATCTTGACGTGCGTGCCCGATACCACGCCCTTGCCTCCGCCCGGTTCGTCGCCTTTGACGTTGTCGACGTAACTCTCTTCGTGCAGGTAGGCGGCTTCGCCTTCGAAGAATACGTTCGGCGAACACTGTTGGCTTTGATTCATTTTGTGCGTGATCGGGTACGGCACGGGCACGCCTTTCCTGTCCGGGGTGATGCATACGTCCGGGGCGATGCTCACCAGCACGTATTGCGCGTCCCTGCCTGTTGCCTTCTCAGTGGACATCTCATGCCTCCTTTTGCCGTCGGAGTTCAAGTACCCGCACGTCGGCTTTCGCGGCCACGGTCATGCGGTAAACGCAGGCAAGCGTCATGGCGCGCAGGTTGAATACGAGGGTGTCCAGCCGCATCGGCCTGAGCATGATCGGGCCTGCGCGCAGTCTGATCAGTGTGAATGGGGCATTCCCCGGCACGCTGGCATGAAACTGCCCGCCCCCGGGCATGAGCCCTGTGAGCACGACAGGTTCGCCGCCTTTTGGCCATGCGATTTGCTGATCCAGAGGGGCGCCATTCCAGTAGGCGAAGTCGAAGTCGCGTGGCAGGCATGGCCAACGTTCCTTTTTCCACTGCGAATCGTACGTTCCGGCGCGTGCCACGCGGGGAGACCACCACCGGCCAATGGTTCCAAAACCCGCCACTGGGTAGTCCTGTGCGGTCGCCGCCGCAGCATCGAACGGTTTGTCCAACAATTCGATCCGTGGCGCATCGATCTTGTCAGCGTTGCTGGCTTTGCACCATTGGGAGGGGGCGTAACCCGCGCCAATGGGGTTGGCGTCGTAGCGTAGCAGCAGTTCCGGTTCCTGATCTTCGCCCACCTCCAACGGCCATCGGCGTGTGCCGCCAAAAGCCCACTCGTAGCGCAGAAGCGTCTCCGAGGCCGCTTGCGGCTCATCGACACGCCACGCCTGCTTGTTTTTGTTCATGCGCCTCGGGCCCGTCACCGCCAGCGTCTTGCTCCATTCGCCCACCCGGATGCCGATGGGCCAGCGTTTTTCTGCCCGTCCCTTCGGCGCGTGCGCCGTGGCGTGAGTGACGAGGACATCGCATTTCGGCTTGAAAGGCGCGAAATCGCTCTCTTCTTCTATCGAACTGACGTTGGGTTCGCCGTAAAAGCGGTCGGCGTCGATCAAGGGCGGCTGTTCATCGCTCAATGCCGGCATGTTCTCTCGACCCAGCCGGTTCAGATCGAAGGTCATGCGGCAGACGAGCACATGAAAGAGCTTGTCGTCGGGCGCGATCATCTGGAAATACTGCGCCGGAAATCGTGTGTGGTTACGAACTTCCGGCAGCGGCGCAGCATCGATGGGGGAATCCATGGCTGGCTCGGGAGCGTTTGCAGAAATCTCATCCATCAGTTCATATCCACGCGCTCTGAGATCAGTTCTATGTGTTTCGCACCAGAGATCGTAATGGTGCCGTCGGATTTCATGACGATTTTGCTGCTACCCGTCTCGAAGGTAATGCTGTCGCCCGCCTTGAAGACGACATCGTGTCCAACGAGGGTCGTCTGATTGATGCCGATTTCGGCTGTCTGGCTCAAGCCCACCACCGTATTCATTGCCATGCCGACGTTCAGGCTGTAGCCCAGGCCGACGTTCTCCATTCTCCCCATGCCGACGTTTTGCAGATAGGCCATACCGATGGTTTCGGTTTTGTTCTGGCCAATTTCGTTGGATTCGTTCAGATCGACGGTCTTGGTGCGATTGAGGTGAATGGTTATTTTTTCATTGCCATCCACCGTCTCGGTGCGGTGGCGGTGGATGACCGTGGTTTCGTCGCGGTCGACGGTCTTGCTGCGGTCCTGCCCGACCCAGTGCGTCTCGTCGACTTCGACCTCGATGTCCTGGTTGCGCTCGGCGTGCAGCCAGACTTGTTCTTCGCCCTTGGCGTCCTCGAAGCGGAAGGCGTTGGCGTTGTCCGGGGTGCCCCCAAGGCTGGAGCGGGTCAGAAACCCCGATTGCGTCTGGTTTGCTGGCAAGTCCCACGGCGGCATTTGCTCCGCGTTGTAGACGCGGCCCGTAATGATCGGACGATCCGGGTCGCCGTATTCGTAGTCGACGATGACTTCCTGCCCGATGCGCGGGATGTGGATGCCCCCGAAGTTCGTCCCCGCCCAAGGGTAGGCCACGCGAATCCAGCACGAGTCGCTGCCATCTTTCTGGCCGTAACGGTCCCAGTGAAAGTGCACTTTCACCCGCCCGTATTGGTCGGTGTGGATTTCGCTGCCCGCCGGGCCGACTATTACCGCCGTCTCCGGGCCACGCGCGCGCGGCTTTGCCGTTTTATGTACAGCACGGTATTGATGGCCGGCGGGGATGGCTTCGATACGGATGTGAAAGCGCGCGCCGTCGCCCGATTCACCCATGCCTTCGTAGTCGTTGTTGTCGATTTCGTATATGGCTTTCGTGATGACCAGTTCCCGGTTCTGGTCCGCGCGCGGGTGGTTGCGCAGATTGAAGCGGCAGCCGGGAGTCGCCCCGCGCACGCGCCCTTCGAGTTCGATGGTGTCCTGGCTCCGTTGCAGGGCTTCCAGCCGCGCCGCAGCGTAGGATTTGCCATCGCCCGTTTCAACGTAGTTGCCGGGATAGGCGTAGATCTCGTACTGGTCGAACAGGTGCCCCAGCGGGTCGTTTTGTTCGGTGCTGAGGTCTTTTGAGGGATTCTTGAAGTCGTAGTCGCGGTGCTTGAAACGGCCCGGCTCCGGTTCGCGCCCCGTGCGCCAGCCGAAGTAGTGGTCTTCGTCCGCTCGCGCTTCGTCCGGCAGGTAGAACGGAATACTTTCGTAGCCGCCGAAAGATTCATGCGTGGAGCAATGATCTCCCAAAATCAGCGTCTCTCCGCCCGGGCCATGCTCGAACCAGTAGTAGATGCCTTCGTGTTCAAAAAGACGCAAGAGAAAATCGAGATCGGTTTCGCCGTACTGGACGAGGTATTCCCAGGTTTTGTAGTTGTTCTTGAGCCGCCATTCGTAGCGTAGCGCATTGTT